>JAJCXP010000136.1 GCA_029263375.1 Acidobacteriota bacterium
GGTGAACGGCGAGAAACAGAGCTGGGTGGTGATCAAGCCCGAAGCGGCCGTGCACAGGGTCGACTTCGCGCCGGAGGCGGTTCGAGCCGGCTGGAACTACCTCCAGCTGAGCTTGCGTCACCTTCCCGACGCCGAGGATGAGTCGCTCCTGTCGTTGCGCGGCCTGCGCTTTCTGAAGGGTGAGCAGGGGTTCGACGCGCATCCGGAGCGCACCCGGATCGAGGTCGAGGGCGAGGCGCTCTGGATGCCCGCCGACAGCGTCCTCCAGGCGGTGTTCGAGGTACCGACAGCGGCGCGCTTCGAAGGACGGCTGACCGTCGACGCCGGCGGCCGCTCGGGCGAGTTGGAGGTCGTGGTCACGGTCACCGGAGACGATGGCCAGGTGACCGAGATCGCGCGCGTCGCGGCGCCGGCGGGAAGCACGGCCGAGATCGACCAGCCGCTAGACGCCTGGACAGGCTCCACGATCGCGCTGCGGGCACTGGTCACCGGGTCGGGACCGGTCGCCGCCCGCTGGAGCCAGGCCCGGATCGCGGCTCCCGAGGTCGCTCGGGCGGCGCCGTTCGAGCAGCTCATCCGCCCGTCGCCCGTCGACATCGCCGGCGAGTTGGGTCGCCCGGACGTGATCATCATCCTGCTGGACGCCGCGCGCGCCGACGCGTTCTCGCCCTGGGGCGGCCCACACCCGACACCGGCGCTCGAGAGGTTGGCGGCGGAGGGCACCCTCTTCGAGCGCGCGCTCGCGCCGTCTTCCTGGACCGGACAGTCCGTGCCGGCGATCATGACCGGGTTCTATCCCGAGACCGTGGGTATCCGGCACTGGGCCGACGGGCTGTCGAGAGAGGTGACGACGATCGCCGAGATGTTCGGTCGCTCCGGCTACCACACGGCGCTCTGGTCGCAGCATCCGATCTACAGCCGGGGCCGCACGCTGGCACGCGGCTTCGAGAGCAACACGTTCGTGGGTCACGCGGATCGCGAGCGCCTGCCCGAGCCGGACGAGCTGTTCGTGCCCGACAAGCCGTCGCTCGCGTTCGTCCACCTGCTGCCGCCGCACACGCCCTACGAGCCACCGGCGCCGTTCATGGGCCAGTACAGCTCGTGGTTCACCGCCGAGGGCGAGTCGCCGGTCCGCAACGGCTTCCCCTACAAGAAGGATCTGGACGCGTTGAGCGCGGACGGTCGCCGCTACATCCGCGATCGCTACCAGGAGAACGCCGTCTTCGCCGACGCCCTGGTCGGCCGCATCCTCGAGCGCCTCGAACAGGCGGGGCGTTACGAGAACTCGCTGATCGCCGTCATCTCCGATCACGGGGAGGCGTTTCTCGAGCATGACGAATTCCTCCACGCCAGCCGGCTCTACTGGGAGTTCCTAGAGGTGCCGTTCGTCGTCAAGTGGCCCGCGGCCGCAACCGGGTTCCGACCGACCGTGGCCGAGTCGGTCTCGATGGTGGATCTGGCGCCCACGCTGGTCTCCGGTCTCGCCCTGACCGGCGCCGAACGCGGCTTCCAGGGCCGCAGCCTGCTGCCCGCGGTGTTTCGGGGCGAGCGCACCGAGCGCGCTCACTACGCCATCACCCGCGGCGACGGCAATCCCACCCGCCCGCCGAAACGCTGGATCCGGCTCGAACGCGACGGCTGGGCGCTGCTCTGGAGTCACCTCGACGATCGGGTCGAGCTCTACGACCTCGAGAACGACCCGACCGAGCAGCGCGATCTGGCCGCCGAGCGCCCGACGCACGCTCTGCTCATGCTCCAGGAGCTGCAGATGCAGTACCACTTCAACCGGGCGCTGCTCGCCCTCGGCGACACGGATGCCGACGAGCTCGACCCCGGGCTGGTGGAAGAGCTCAAGGCGCTCGGCTATCTCTGACCCGGCGGATAGGTCGCGTGGCACGCTTCACAGGTATACGCGAGTGGTCGGTAGCGAATGAACGCCTGCCCCGCGCGCGTCTCGACCGGGTGGCAGGCGCCGCAATCGAGCTTCAGATGGGCGCCCTCGAGGGCGAAACGAGCGTCGCGATCGTGGTCGAACAGAAGGTCGGTCCAGCCCTCCTCCTGGTGACACGTGGCGCAGCTCGCGCCGGCATCGGCGAACTGGTCGAGATGAGGATCCTCGTGGCACGAAGCGCACTCCGCTGACGCGACCGTCAAGGGCATGGGCCCGCTCGCACTCGCGGCCGACTCGTCGAGATGGCAGTCGGCACACCTGAGAGCGGCGTGCCTGCCGCGCAGCGGCAGCTCGGTCAGGTCGTGATCGAAGCTGACCGATCGCCAGCTCGCCAGCTCGTGGCACGCTTCGCAGCCCCCATCCTCGCGCCAGCGGTCGAGCTCACCGAGGTGGGGGTCGCCGTGGCAGTCCTCGCACGCCGTGCCGCCGAATCGGAACTGGCGGGTCGACACCCGGGGCTTGCCGGGCGACCCCAGAGTCGCAAAGTGGCTCGACCTGAGCTCGCCCAGGTCGATCTCCTGATGGCACGCGATGCACGGAATCGCCAGGTGGGCGCCGGCCAGCGGGTAGCTCGACCTCTGATGGTCGTCCAGAGTGAAGGTGGCCGGCGTGAATGTGTCGGTGGTGTGACACCACGTGCAGCCCTCCGCCGCGGCGCGAGAGAGCTGACCCAGGTGCTCATCCTCGTGGCAGTCGACGCAACGCTCGAAGCTCTCGATCCGGAAGCCGGTTCCCGGTGCGTGGCAGAGGTCGCACGACACCCGCAGGTGCGCTCCCGTCAGAAGAAAGCGGGTGTCGCCGTGATCGAAGGCGCCGCGGTCGAAACGCGACCACCCCGCGGTGGAGTGGCAGCTCTCGCAGCTCGGGCCGAGTCGGCCGTCGTGAGGGTCCCGATGACAATCGCTGCATCGGCCGAACGCGCCGACCTCGAAGCGCATCGTCGACACCGGCTCGCCATCTCTCTCGGCCTGGATCGCACCGTGGCAGCCGGCGCAGGCGACGCTCTGGTGGAGGCCGGTGAGAGCGAAGTCCGCCTGCGCGTGATCGAAGGCGGAAGCGGGGTTCCAGGCCCCGAAATCGTGACAGCTCGCGCAGCTGTCCGCGGCGACCTGTCCCAGGTGCTCGTCCCGATGACACGACAGGCAGGCTCGATCGAGGCCCAGGAAGGTGGTCTCGAGATCCTTGCCGGCGGCCTCGAGCGCCGTCCGATCGACGATCGACTCGGGGCGATGGCACTCCGCGCACTGCTTCCCGGCGTGCGCTCCTTCGAGCGCGAAGCCGGTCAGGCCGTGGTCGAAGCTGTCCCTCCCCTCCTCGCCCCACCAGATCAGATCGAAGTCGCGGCCGTGGTGCTCGATGTGGCAGCGCTCGCAGCGCTCGTAGCCGGCCTGAGCGTGGAGTCCGAGCTCGCTCTCGATCCGCTTGGCGAGAGACTCATGGCAGCTCAAGCAGAGAGGCGGATCGACGCCCCTCTGCGCCTGGTGGCAGCTCAGGCAGTTGCCGCTCCCTTCGAGCTCGGCGTGCGCACGGCTGAGCTCCCCGGGCGAAAGCTGGGCCCGGGAGAGCGCCGGCAGAAGGAGGCCGAGGGCACCCAGACAGATCGCTACGACCAGCGAGCCACGAGCCCGGCGCAACGCTCAGAAACCCCCGTAGCCGGTGGCGATGGCGACGCCGATGTGGAGCACCATGAACAGATACATGATCACGGCGAACGGCTTGTGGAAGAGATGCCAGTAGTAGAACAGCCGCTGCAGGTCGCTCCACATCCGGATGCGCCGTTCGAGGATCGCCCTCCTGGCCAGGGTCCGCTTGAGCTCGCGGAGCGGCTTCCCGGGTAGCGGCCCGAGTCGGCGAAAGAAGCGCAGCAGCCGCAGTCGAACCGCCAGACCCTGCCACGGCAGGGTCAGGAGCACCCGGGCGAGCCCGCGCCGCTGCTCGAGCCCGCTCGTTGCTAGCCGCTCGACCTCCTCCAGACGCTCCGGATCGAGGCCGAACTCGTCCACCAGACGGCGACCGAGAACCGTGCTCAGCTCCTGCGTCTCCGTCAGCGTCAACTCGTCTCCGGACCGCCGGCGCGGCACCTGCTGGTACAGGTAGCGGCCCAGGAACCCGC
Source organism: Acidobacteriota bacterium (assembly GCA_029263375.1). Classification (GTDB taxonomy): domain Bacteria; phylum Acidobacteriota; class Thermoanaerobaculia; order Multivoradales; family JAHEKO01; genus JAHEKO01. The sequence continues at coordinate 4,065 of JAJCXP010000136.1, forward strand.
TCATGGCGACGATGATCATCGACCAGAAGCTCAGCGCGACCAGCCCCTGGACCTTGAACGAGCTGTGGAGGATCACGAGCAGCGGACCGGCGATGCCGCAGAAGATATGGAAGTTCAGCCACTGCTTGAGCTGGCCGAGTCCGCGCAGGCGCGGCACCCTCTTGCGCACCGAGTAGACCAGCATGATCACCATCAGTGACGAGCCCGCGACGCCGAGGGCGTGCCCGGTGGAGCCGCCCGGCTTGAGCTCCCAGAAGTCTTCGTGGCGAGGCCGTTCTTCGAGCGGCGTCCGGTAGTAGGAGTAGCCGGCGATCGAGAAGTAGGCCACGGCGCTGAACGCCGCCAGGTACAGTACGATCAGGCCGGATTTGAAGGGGCAGTTCACGAGATCTCGAGCCGCTAGATGATCAGTTTCGTCACTCTATTCCTAGGCCTGATTTTTGGACCCCAGCCGATCGAGCTGGCGGTCGGCGAGGAGGTCGCCAGCGTCGAGATCGTGATCGACGGAACGGTGGTCGCCCGCCTGGACGGCGCGCCGTGGGTGGTCGAGCACGACTTCGGGCGGGCGGTGGTGCCCCACCACCTGGTCGCGATCGGCTTGGATCAGGAAGGGCGCGAGGTCGGCCGGGCGAGCCAGCACCTGAACCTTCCGAGGCGACCGGTCGAGGTGACCATCGTCGTCCGCGGGGACCCGGAAGGAAAGAGCAGTATCGCCGACATCAGCTGGGAGAGCCGCAGCGGCGCCAAGCCGCTCGCGGTCCAGGCCGAGCTCGACGGCGCGAGCGTCGCCGTCGAGGAGCTGAGCGAGATTCTCCTGCCACCCCACGATCCGCTGGAGCTCCACTTCCTCCAAGTCGCGGTCGAATTCGACGACGGCACTCGCACGACCTCCGAGCTCGCCTTCGGGGGCGCGCACCTCGACACCGTTTCGAGCCAGCTCACGGCGATTCCGGTCGAGCTCCACGGCCGCGGCAAGCTGCCGAAGCCCGAGAAGCTCACCGGCTGGTTCGCGGCCGGCGCCGCCAGCCCGCGCGTGCTCTCGACCGAGACCGGAAGCGCCGAGATCCTCGTGGTGCGGAGCCGGCTGAGCGTCGGCGACCTCCGCTGGGCCCAGAAGCAGGAGATGAGCAAAGCGCTTCCCGACGCCCACTGGCGTCGGTCGCGGCTCTTCGGCTCTCACGATTGGAGGCTGCGGATGATCTGGCCGATCGCCCGCTCCGAAACCGGCAATCTGACGCCGTTCGATCTGTTCCCGTACTCCGAGCCCGGGCCCGACGAGACCGGGAGCCTGGTGCGCTGGATCACTGAGACCGACCCGCCCAAGGAGCTGCGCGGGCATCAGCGAATCGCCGATGCGGTAGCGGTCGCGGGCGTCACGGCGGCGGGCACGAACCGGCGCCGAGCGGTGGTCGTGATCCTCGGGCAGCACGAGGCGGACGCGAGCGCTGTCGAGCCGGAGATCGCCAGCGGCTATCTGCGCGCGCTGCGAGTGCCGCTGTTCGTCTGGACCACCCGACCGGAGAGCGAGTCGGGCCGCGGCTGGGGAACAGCGCAGGACGTCTCGACGGCCGCGGGCCTCAAACAGGCGGTCGAAGGCGTCCTGGCGGCTCTGGAGCGGCAGCGGGTCGTCTGGCTGGCCGGTGACTACCGACCGCAGGAGGTCGAACTCACGCGCCAGGCCGACGGCGTCCGGCTGACCGACTGACCACGACCGCACTGGCCGGCGAGCCCGACTCCCGGGCGCCTCTCGTGTCATACGCTCGCCTGCTCGCCACCGAACTGGACACCGAGCGTCTTGAGAAACTTGAACGGCGGCTCGCCACCGATGCACACGAAGACGTAGTCATTGGGCAGCTCGACCGACTCGTTCTCGCCGATCTTGAGCTTGACCGTCTCGGCCGTGATCTCCTCGATCTGAGAGGGGAACAGCGGCCGGATCAGCCCCTCGGCGATCATGCGGTCGATCGCCTCCTGATTGCGCTGCTTGATGCGCACGAGCTTCTCCTTGCGATAGGAGATGGCGACCTCGTTGGCGCCGTCCCGAGCCAGCGCCATCGCCGCTTCGACCGCGCTGTCGCCGCCGCCGACCACCAGGATCCGCTCTCCGGAATAGGAGTCGGCATCGATCAGCCGATACATCACCTTGGCCTGATTCTCGCCGGGGACGTTGAGCTTGCGCGGGTTGCCGCGGCGGCCTAGCGCCAGGAGGACATTGCGCGCCAGATAGCGATTGTCGGCCGTCTGGATCGAGTAGACGCCGTCTTCGGAGGAGATCCCCGTCACCGCCTGACCGAAGCGCACCTGGAGCTCGGCATCGGCTACCGCCTTCTCGAACATCTCCAGCAGATCCTCCTTCTGATAGGACTCCTTCGCCAGCCGCGCCGACGGCGAGATCTCGACCGGTTGGGTCAGGACCATCTTGCGACGCGGATAGTTCAGCACGGTTCCCCCGAGCCCCGCCTCCCGCTCCAGGATGACATGAGACAGGCTGGCGCTCTGTGCTCCCAGGCCGGCGCTCAGACCCGCCGGACCCGCGCCGACGATCGCCAGATCGACCGCACTTTCGGACCCGACCGCGGACTGTCCACGCGTGCCGGCCACCCGTGCGGCCACGATGCGACCCTGCCGAACCGCGTTGCTGACCAGCGAGAACCCTCCCAGTTCGCCGGCGATGAAGACCCCCGGGAGATTGGTCTCCAGGTGGTCGTCGAGCAGAGGGATGTCCTCTCTCGACTTGACGTCGCCGAGACCGACTGTGATCGCATCGACCGGACAGGCCGCCTCGCACGCGGCCACGCCGATGCAGCGCAAACCGTTCACGATCACGGCGATGCCACCGGCCATGCCCAGCACATCGCCCTCGGGACAGGCGTTGACACAGGCGGAGCAGCCGGCGCAGCGCAACGGATCGATGTAGGGGAACTGCCCCAGCGGCCGGTCGATCCGGAGCCTGACCGCTTCCGCCTTGCGCTGCTCTCCGTCGACGATGCGGCGGCGGTGATGCAAGAAGTAGGGGATCACGATCGCGCACACGAGCGCGATGGCGATTCCCCAGCTGACGAGTTGTTCGGTCATCGGTCGGTACTCCCTCTGATCAGAATCTATATCCCAGACCGACCGAGAGGCGCCGGCCCTCGAGCGCCCCTTCGGTCAACTCGAGCTCCGAAGTCGAGTAGAGCGACTTCGGGAGCTCCACCCACACCCGGCATCGGACCCAGTTTGTGCGCTCGTCCTCGTCCTCGGCGAACAGCTCACTCGCGGAGAGCCTGGTGCCCACGGTCAGATCGAGTTGATGCCCCGCCTTCAGATGCTTCGAGGTCCGGAGCGTCGACAGGTAGCCGGTCGTGAACTGGTTCGAGAAGGCGAGGTAGTTGAACGCCAGAGACAGCCGCAAGGGAGTCATCCGGCCATGCCGCACCCAGAAACCGTAGGAGAAGGTCGCGGCTTCCTCTCCGGCCTGGTCGCGAAGGCTCGCGGTGAGCGCGAAGTTGAGGCGGCGCGGGTTGCCGATCTGCAAGTTCGCGCGCACCCCCTGACGCTGCAGATCCCTGAACAGGTCTTCGGGCAGCTCTCGCGTCTCTTCGGTGCGGTACTGCTCGAAACGGTCGTACGCCAGAGACAGCCGCCCGTAGCGCGACAAGCGCGCGGTCGCGGACAGCGAAAAGTTCGAAAGCTGGGACGAGCTGCCCGACAGCTCCGCCCGCCAGCCCCGATTCAGGTCGATCTCGGCGCGCTGGAAAAACGACCACCGGCTGCCGGCGCTGTACCTCGACTGAAGCGAGACGTACTCCCGGCTGATGTCCTCCAAACCGTGCTCGCGAATGCCCGCCACGACGACCTCCCAGGGGAAGCCGGAGTCGGTCGTCGAGGCCGTGAACCGCCCGAAGACCCCGTATTTCTGTCGTTCCGTGGTGAATCCGGCGCGATCGACCTCGGCGCTCGACCCCGCGAAGGCACCGATCTCGAAGATCGACGACAGGGCGAACTGGCCGAGCGCGCCGTCGAAGTAGCCGATGCCCACGAATGGACTCGCGGACATCCTGCCGACGCGGTAGGCGTAGCGGCCCTGGGGCGGATCGAACGTGAGCGAGAACTCGTAGAAGCGATCGCGGCTCTCGATCTCGAGATCCTCGCCGCTACCGCGCCGGTTCTGTTGAGTTCGCAGCCGCGCACGGAGCTCGTACGGCAGGCCGCCGATGTCACGCAGGCGCAGGTCGAGCCGACCGTGGAGCCGGCCGTACTCGATCGTTTCGGCGCCGAGACCCTCCTGGGAGCTCTCCCAGTCCACTCCGACCGTGCCGGAGAAGCGAGTGCCCGTCACGCCTCCCCCGCGCCGTTTCGGCTGCCATCGAATCGGTACGACCGGCTGTTCATCGAGGGCCAGCTCGACGGGCCGGCTCGTTCGCGCTTCGGCGGCTGGCGCCGGCTCGAGAGTGGCCGGTGCGGTCGACCTCTCCACCGCACCGTCCGGTGGATCGCTGGCTGCGCTAGCGGGCCGCTCGGCGAGCTCGACTTCCGCCGCCGACTCCCGCCCGGCGCGCGGGGCTGGAATGCCTCGAACCAGATCGCCCACGACCACCGACTCGCGCTCGACCAGCAGCCGGCACGACGCGGAGCGCTCGGCGGCGTAGAGCACCTCCAGCTCGGCAATCACGTCCGCACCGCGGACCACCTCCAGTCGACTTCCCACCGCCAGCCCTGCGACCGAGCCGGCGCCGACGTACAGCGTCTCGGCCGAGCGGTGGGTGACCTCGAAGAGCTGCGCGACGGCCGGCGGTCCAACTGACGCCACTAAGAGCGCCAACCCCAGCACCGCTCGGCAGCGCCGATTTCCCATCACCAGTCTCTTCATCCGCTTTCCCGCTAGTCACTGCCGTCCGGATGACACGCGTAGCAGGACTGGCTCTCGTAGACGTAGCCCGGAACGTCCTCGTGCTCGTCGTCGGCCTCGGACTTGCGGTGCTCGTGGCACTGAATGCACTCGAAGACCGCGAAGTTGTTCGGCACGACGTGACAGTCGGTGCACTGGTCCCATTCGTCCTCGTGCTTGCCCGAATAGATCGGGAAGTAGAGTCCATCGTGATCGAAGGTCGCATCGTCCCAGTCCGACGTCGTGTGGCACTCCTCGCAACTGGTCGGGAAGCCGGCGGACCGATGATTCGGATCGGTCGTCCGGTCGTAGTCGTCGGAATGGCACGCGAAGCAGTCCGTCGGCGTGCCGTCGTAGCCGTCCGCGTGGCACGACTCACAGCTCAGGGGACGGTGCCTGCCGGTCAACGGGTAGAACGCGTCATGATCGAAGGTCGCGTTCCAGTCCGAGGTGGTGTGGCAGTCCTCGCAGGTGGTCGGGAAGCCGGCGGCACTGTGGTTCGGGTCTTCCGTGCCGTTGTAGTCGTTTACGTGACAGGAGTAGCAGTCGGTCGGCGTGCCGTCGTAGCCGTCGGCGTGGCACGACTCGCACTCCAAGGGGCGGTGCGCACCGGTCAACGGGTAGAACGCGTCGTGATCGAAGGTCGCGTCCCAGTTCGAGGTGGTGTGGCAGTCCTCGCAGGTGGTCGGGAAGCCGGCGTCAGTGTGGTTGGGGTCTTCCGTGCCGTTGTAGTCATTGACATGGCAGGAGTAGCAGTCGGTCGGCGTGCCGTCGTAGCCGTCGGCATGGCACGACTCGCACTCCAGGGCGCGGTGCGCGCCGGTCAGCGGGAAGAACGCGTCGTGGTCGAGATCCGCATTCCAGTTGGCGATGGTGTGACAGTCCTCGCAACTGGTCGGAAATCCCGCCTCGCGATGGTCGGGCTCGGTGGTCCGGTCGTAGTCGTCGGCATGGCACGCGTAGCAGTCGGTCGGTGTGTCTTCGAAGCCGTCCGCGTGGCACGACGCGCATTCGAGGCCAGCGTGCCCGCCGGTCAGCTCGAAGAGCTCGTCGTGATCGAAGTCTGCCCCACCCCAGTTCGACGTGTCGTGGCAGTCCTCACAGGTGACCGGGAAGCCGGCCTCCCGGTGGTTCGGATCCGTGGTGCGGTCGTAGTCCTCGGCGTGACAGGAGAAGCAGTCGGTCGGCGTGCCTTCGAAGCCGTCCGCGTGGCACGACGCGCACGATGTCGTGGCGTGCGAACCGGTCAGCGCCCAGGAGTCGTGATCGAAGGTCGCGTTGTTCCAACTCGTGGTGTCGTGACAGCTCTCACAGTCGGTCGGGAAGCCCGCCGCGCTGTGGTTCGGATCCTCGGTCGCGTTGTAGTCGTTGGCGTGACAGGAGAAGCAGTCGGTCGGCGTGCCCTCGTAGCCGTCTGCGTGGCACGCCAGGCACGCGAGCTGACGGTGCCCCCCGGTGAGCGCGAAGAACTCGTCGTGATCGACCGCTGCATTCTTCCAGTCGAGGCTGTCGTGGCAGTCCTCGCACGAGGTCGAGAAGCCGGCGCTCCGATGGTTCGGGTCGCTGGTGCTCTCATACTCCTCCGCATGGCAGGAGAAACAGTCCCTCGGCGTGCCGGCATACCGGTCTCCGACGTGACAGGAAGTGCAATCAGCAGTCGCGTGGGCGCCGAGAAGCTCGAAGACCGCGTTGTGGTCAAATGCGGCGCCTTCCCAACTCGTCTGACCGTGGCAGTCCTCGCAGGAGGTCGCGAATCCGCTGGCCGCATGATCGGGATCGGTGGTCGCGTCGTAGTCGGATCGGTGGCACGAGACGCAGTCGCGCGGTGTGCCGGCAAACAGCCCGTCGACGTGACAGGAGGCGCAGTCGGCGCCACGATGCGCTCCGGCCAGCACGAAGAACTCGTCGTGGTCGAACGTCGCTCCCTCCCAGCTCGCCTCGGTGTGGCAGCTGTCGCAAGCGGTCGGGAATCCGGCCAGGGCGTGATTCGGATCGGCGGTCGCGTCGTAGTCGGACCGATGGCACGAAACACAGTCGCGCGGTGTGCCGGCGAACAGCCCGTCGACGTGACAGGAGGCGCAGTCCGCGCCACGATGCGCTCCGGCCAGGGCGAAGAACTCGTCGTGGTCGAACGTCGCTCCCTCCCAGGTCGCCTCGGTATGGCAGCTGTCGCAAGCGGTCGGGAATCCGGCCAGGGCGTGATTCGGATCCGTGGTCGCGTCGAAGTCGGACCGGTGGCACGACACGCAATCGGTCGGAGTCCCGGAGTACACCTCGCCTACGTGGCACGCGGCGCAATCCACCGTGCGGTGAGCGCCCAGCAGTTCGAACACGGTGTCGTGGTCGAACGTCGCTCCTTCCCAGCTCGCCTCCGAGTGACAGCTCTCGCAGCTGGTCGAGAAGCCCGCCGCGGGGTGGTTGGGGTTCGCGGTCGCCTCGTAGTCAGCCTGATGGCAGGAGAAGCAGTCGCGAGGCGTCCCCTGATAGCGGCCGTCAATGTGACACGACTCGCAGTCGAGGGCGCGGTGGGCTCCGGCGAGCTCGAAGAACGGATCGTGGTCGAGGGTAGCCCCCTCCCACCCTGACTCCTCGTGGCACGACTCGCAGGTGGTCGGGAGACCGGACTGGGCGTGTGGCGGTGCCACCGTCGCGTCGAAGTCGCTCTGATGACACGAGAAGCAGTCGCGCGGAGTGCCGGCGAAGACCTCGCCCTGATGGCACGACCCACAAGAGAGCGTGCGGTGGGCGCCGGCCAGCGCGAAAAAGATCGAGTGGTCGAATCCGGGGCCGCCCGCGAACCTGGAATCCTGCCAGGCGTTGGTCGTGTGGCACTCCTGACAATCGGTCGAGAACCCGACCCGCAGGTGATTGGGCCGGGTCGACGCCTCGTATTCAGCGGCGTGGCAGGAGACGCAGTCGGTGGGCGTGGAGCTGAACTCGAACGGGGGCTCCTGCCGATGGCAGGATGCGCAGTCGGTGGTCGCGTGCGACCCGGTAAGCGGAAAGAGCGTGGTGCTGTGAAGGTCGAAGATCTGCCGCCGGTTGTCCCAGCTGTCGGCGGTGTGGCACGACTCGCAGCTCGCTCCGAGGTCGCCGCTGTGCGGATCCTCGTGACAGTCGGCACAGGTGCCAGGAACCGTAGAAAAATCCAGGGACTCGTGGCAGCTCCGGCACGTGAGCTCTTCGTGGCCCCGGAGAAGTTGGAAGCCGGTGGTCGAGTGATCGAAGTCCAGTGGGCTGCGCAGCTCGGTCCACGACTCCTGGTTGTGACAGCTGGCGCACGGCACACTGATCTCGCCGTGGGGCGTGTCCTCGCCGGTCCGCTCCTCCGCCCCGCTGAGCGTAGCGCCAGCCGTCCCGGAGAGGACAAGGACGAAGAGGAGCAGAAGTATTGAGATGTCGGTCCGCATCCAGGTCAGGTGGTACTGCTCGATGCGCGCGCGCCCGCCCACAGTCGCGCCCCGGATCGGTGCGCGAGCCACCACACACGCTAGCAACTGCAAGCGCACTGCCACCTTCGCGGTCGAGCGACTCGGACGAACCACAAACGGTTAGACAGCCGGGGCGGCCAGCCGGAACAGTCGATATTTGTTCACCCTTGCTCCGTGTCGCGTAGCCACCGAGCTTGCGGGGGCAAGGGGAGATTGGGGTGCAGAGAGAATAGAATCCTCGGGCTGTGAGAAAATTTTTCCTAGTCGTGTCGGCGAATCTAGCTCAGACTCAGTTGTCGCTGCGAGCACACATCCTGCACCGAGGGCACCCATGACCACCACCTGGAGCCTCGTCGCCCTGGCATTACTGGTCGGAACGGGCTTCGGCTACCTGCTGGGCCGGTCATCCTCTCGAGCTTCGCGCCGGGAGCCGACCGCAGCAGGTTCGAGCTCGAGATCGGGCCTGTTCGGGCCCCTCCCGATGGGCATCGCTGCCGGGGCCCTGTGCGCGCTGATCGTGGGCGGCCTGTGGATCTGGAATGCGGACGTCAACCCGGTTCTGAGTGGGTCTACCGAGCCCGTCGAACCCGCCGGCCCAAGCATGCCGCTGCCGCGACAAGAGGGCTCGGGAGGCTCTCTGGAGGAGCGCGACCGCTACGTTCTCGCCAACCCGGACGACCTCGCCGCGCGCCGCGAGATGGCGCTGATCCTTCTGTCTGAGGAGCGCTTTATGGATGCCATGGGTCAGGCCGACCAGATTCTCGAGCGCCAGCCCGACGATCCGACCGCCTTCTACGTTCAGGGGGTCGTGCGGCTCACCATGGGCCAGAGGGGGCGGGGTCGGGAGCTTCTGGAACGGGCGATCGAGCTGGATCCACAACACCTCCACTCCCTGATCGCGCTCGGCCGACTCCACCTCCAGGAAGGCCGGAGCGATCAGGCGATCGCTGCCTGGCGCACCGCCCTCGAGGCCGCTGGCGGCCGGCACGCGGGGATCGAGAAGATGCTCGCCGAGGCCGGCGCGAGCAGCGACTCGGCCGGCGGCTTGTAGCCGGCCCTTCTCATCGGCTCGAAGCGCAGACCAGGCTCCGGCGTAGGCATCAGGTCGCAGCCGGGAAGCCGGCGTCCGCGCGGATCCGATCCAGCTGGCGCAGGTGGTGCTCGAGGTGGCAGGCCAGGAAGTCGAGCGACTCGGCTACCGTCAGCGGACCCGAGATCGGATGCTTGAAGCCGGCGCTGCGGAGCGCCGCGTCGTCCATTGTTGCGACCAGCGCCTGAAGCCGCGCGCGCTCGGCCGCCCAGAGCGGTTCGAGCTCTTCGAACGCGATGTCGCGATCGGGAGTGGTGGGTGGCGCCGGGTTGCGCACCCGGATGCCGAAGCGCAGGATCACGAAAACTCCGATCCGCCCGAGCTTCTGCATCCAGCTGCGGGGCGCCGAGGCGCGGCCACCGTTCTTCTCCATGACACCGACGCTCAGGCTCTGCACCAGGAGCAGATGGTGCGCGACCTGGTTGGGCGACCAGGCGCCGTCCTTCGGCCGGTAGCGGCGCTGGTCGGACGAAAGCGCACTCATCTCGGCCAGGAAACGCTCGATGTCGCCTTCGACGCGGCCGGTGAGCTCGGCGACGTTCTTGTTCGCCACGCTCATCGCGAGATGAGCGAGTCGAGCACCATCACCACCAGCAGCGCCGGTAGATAGACCACCGAGGCCAGCAGCAGGCGACGGGCGGCACGCTCCGACATCGATCTTGCAAAAACGACGCTGTAGACAGCGAAGAGGACGCCGAGCACCAGTGCACCGGCGAAGTACGTGGTCCCTGCGAGGCCCAGGCTCGCAGGCAGGAGGCTCACCGGTAGCAGGGCGAGGGCGTAGAGGACCGCCTGCCGGCCGGTGCTCTTGCCGTCCGGCTCGACCACCGGCAGCATCGGGAAGCCCGCCGCGGCGTAGTCGACGCGGCAGAGCCAGGCGATTGCCAGGAAGTGTGGCAGCTGCCAGAGAAAGAGGATCCCGAACAGCACCGCCGCACCGGCGTCGAACGTGCCGGTGACGGCGACCCACCCCATGACCGGCGGCAGCGCCCCCGGCACCGCGCCGACGACCGTCGACAGGCTGCTGCGCCGCTTGAGCGGCGTGTAGATCAGGACGTAGGAGATCAACGAGGCCAGACCTACGCCAGCGCTCAATAGATTCGTCCCCAGCGCGAGAACGACTACGCCAGCGACCGCCAGGGCGATTCCGAACGCCAGTGCGGAGTCACGCCCGATCCGGCCCGCCGGTAACGGTCGGTCGGCGGTGCGGTTCATGAGCGCGTCGTGGTTCCGCTCCCAGACCTGGTTCAGCGCCGAGGCGCCGCCGGACAGGAGACCTGTGCCGATCAGCATCGCCGCCAGCAGCCCGAGGTCTGGCAGCCGACCGCCGGCCATGAAGGCCCCGAACGCCGCGGTCACCAGAACCATGATCGTGATGCGTGGCTTGGTCAGCTCCGCCCAATCTCCCGGGCGACTGACCGGGGTGGGCGTCGCGGTCAACACTTCGATCGGCATCACCCGCCCCCGCTCGGATTCGGCTGAGCCGTAGCCCGAGAGGCAGACTGCGCACCGGTGCCCTCGAAGGCGGGGTCGCGGACGGCGCCGGCGCTCGACGGCACGGCGGCCCGGGCCGACCGCCATGAGCCGAGCGTCAGCAGGAGCGAGGTCGCCAGGATCGTCGCGCCGGTCGCGACGTGCGCGGTATTCGGCACCACGGCCTTGCCGGTCAGGACCACCGCGGCGCCGAGCGAGATCTGGATCGCCACCAGGGTCGCCAGACCGACGGCCACCGCGCGCAGCCCAGCCGCCGCTGACGGCAACCGGAGAGCACGGACGAGGGTCACGACCACGGCGGCGGTCACCGCCAGAGCACCGAGCCGATGCGAGTAGTGAATCGCGATCGGGAAGTCGAACGCCGGCGGGATCAAGCCCCCGAACACCAGGGGGAAATCGGGGATCGCCAGTCCGGCGCCGCTGTGCCGCATCACCGCGCCCAGGAAGATCTGGAAGAACACCAGGCCGGTCGTGACGCGGGCGACGTCGAACAGGCGTCGGGCGCCGGGCACTGTCGCCGGCTCACCCTCGGCTCGCCGCCACCATCGGGACGTCACCACCGCCAGCGTGACCGTGAGACAGAGAAACACCTCGGCCAGCGAGGCGTGCGCCACCGACACCGGAGTCGGCAGGAAGAACAGTACCGTCAAGCCGCCCAGGAGCGCCTGTGAGAGCACCGTGGCGACCGCCAGATAGGCCAGACGCCGGACCCAACGCCGGTTCTCCCGAACGCCGATCCAGACCGCCAGGATCACCGTCAGCGTCGCGACCGTGCCGGCGATCAGGCGATGTCCGTGCTCCGCCCGGACGGTCGAGATGGTCCACCAGCTGGGCGGATTCAACGACCCGTAGGAGAGCGGCCAGTCAGGTACAGAAAGACCCGATTCGGTGCTGGTCACCAGCGCGCCCGCCGAGATCAGAAGGATCACGCAGCAGACGAGGACGATCGCGAAGCGATGCAGCCCGCGGTGGTGGGTCGAAGTCGGTTCCATGCCGGTCGAAGTCTACCCCGAGCGGGGGGCGCAATACGGCCTGCGCTCTCCGAGCGCGCCGCGTACCGTGTCCCCCGCAAAAGAGAAACGCCGGCCTTCCCTGCGGAAGACCGGCGCGTCTTGGAAGGTATGCGGAAACCGGGACTAGCCGGCCGACGCGAAGTCGAAGCTTGCCGCCGCGGCCGCGTCATCGGCGACCGTGACTTCCATCGTCTGGGTGCCGAGAGTCTCGTGCCACGCCTCGACGGTGTAGGTGCCCGCCGGGACGTTCTCGATCGAGTACGAGCCATCGGTGCCGCTGACCGCGAAGAACGGGTGGCTGACCACGCCCATGTAGGAATTCATCCAGGGGTGGACGTCGCACTTGAAGCGCACCATCACCTCAGCGGTGTCGAACTTGTGCTCGAACTCCATGTTCTGGAACGGCTGGCCCTTGTTGAACTCGGCGTTCGCGGTGGGCAGCGCGTGCACGTTGTGCAGCGTCGGATCGCTGTTGCGAATCACGACCGGCTGGCCGACCTGGACGCCCGAGACGTGCGGGTTGTACATGCAGCCCTGCTGGTCGAGCACGACCTTGTCGGCGCTGGCCGGGAAGCTGCCGGAGAGGCCCGACTTGATGTAGACGAACACGTTGCCCAGGCGACCCTCGTCGCCGACGACCTGCTCGGTCACAGCACCCTCAGCGTGAAGGCCGACGCACACCGGGTCGGCATCCATGCCGATCGCGGTGTCGGGATCGCCGTTGGCGTAGTTGATGACGCCGGTGATGGCGCCGCTGCCGGTCGCAGCCGCGGGCGCCGCCGCCGCTGTGGGCGCTGCGGCCTCATCGCCGCCACCGCCGCAGGCGATGCCGAGCAGGCTGACGGCGAGCAGGCAGAAAGTCAGAAAACGATACTTGTTCATTCGTGAGTCCTCACTAAGTGTTCAGTGGAGAGTGTATCTCGGGGTGAAGCCCCGCGTGGGGCTGGTTCAGGAGAGAGTACGTTCGCTCAGGATCCGCGCTTCAGGCCCCACCAGATGTGGTCGCGCATCGCGGCGGTCACCTTCTCGGCGTCGGCCAGATACTCCTTGAGCTCTGCCTCGGAGTCGAAGTGGCGGAGCATCCGATCCTTTTCGCCCCTCCACATCGGCAGGTCGATGCCCTGGGCGAGCGGCGAGCTGTACGAGCCATCGTCGAGCTGGCTGAAGAACACCGGCATCTTGGTGCCGGTGACGAAGCTCAGCGGGTCCTTGATCCAGTCGTCGACCCAATCGTGACGCAGACGATCGCGAGCCAGGAGCAGCGACGGCGCGAGCTCCGCGGCGCTGACCCCGGCGCTGGTGTCCACCGGCCCGGCCGGATGGCACTTGGCGCACTGGAGCATGGCGAACACGCCCTGGCCGACGGTCAGGTCGCGCTGGTCCGGCCGCCCCGGCTCCGACAGGAAGGCGTCCCGCCCTTCGCGCGCCGCGAAGTACGAGAGCACCGTATTGACGTCGCCATCCTGGAAGCCGAACGTGGGCATGCGGACGTTGAGCCACGGGCGCATCGACTCGATGCCCGGATCGTGGAGGTACTCGAACAGCCAGTCGCTCTGGACCCGCGCGCCCTCCGCGGCCAGATTCGGCGGCCACAAGCCGGGATCGGTGATCGAAGTCTTGATGGCCTGGCCGATGTCCTCGATCAGGTGGCAGCCCTGGCAGTTGAAGCGCGTGATCAGTTTGCGACCATTGGCCAGAGCGGCGGCCCCAGGGGTCTGGTCGGCCCGCCGTGCGGTGACCACCGATTCCTTGGTGAAGCCGAGGACGTTGGCCACGATCGCCTCCGCCTCGCGGTCCGACATGCCAAAGTCCGGCATCCGGTAGAGCTCGGCGTAGTCCTTGACGGTCTCCTTGCCGTGATCCCAGATCCGCGGCTGGAGCATCTTGGTCTTGATCCAGTCCTGGCGGGTGTGGGGTACGTCGTGGATGTGGCCGAAGTCGAACTGATGGATCGGCTTCGAGCCTTCCTCGGTGAGCTCCACGCCGATCGGCTTGACGTCCTCGAAGCCCGCCACGTTGTGACAGCCGAAGCAACCGTACTTGGTGATCGTCTGCTGGCCCAGATAGACGTCGCGCGCGGTGTCGTCCATCGACCCGAGCGTCGCCCGGCTCTGCTCGATCGTCTGCGTACCCTGGAGATAGGTCAGCACCAACTCGTCCCGAACCTCGCCGTCGACCTCGGGCAGGGTCAGGTTCTCGAACGCCGGATCGCGGCTCGACATCAGGTAGGCGACCAGGTCGGCGGCCTCCTGGTCGGTCAACCGCAGGCTCGGCATGCGGGTCTCGGGGTTGTACGCCTTCGGATCCTTGATCCAGGCGAACAACCAACCCGGATCGACCTTGGAACCGGTCCGCACCAGGTTGGGCCCGTGCATGCGGTTGAACTGCGGGTAGTAGTCGTCGCGGTTGGCCTCGTCGTCGCGCAGGTGGCAGCCGGTGCAGCCGACGGTGTCGAAAAGCGTCTCGCCGCGATCCGAGCTGCCTCGCGGCGGCGCCGGGTAGCTGACCTCCTCAGAACGATCCCAGATGTAGGCGACCACGGACCGGATCTCGGCCCGCTGACGCTCCTCGTTCAGCTCACCCTCGATGTTCTCCTGGAAGAAGAAGTGCGGCATCCAGGTGGTCGGATGAAAGTCTCGCGGCGCCTCGATCCACTTGTAGGCCCAGGCGGGGTTGGTCTTCGACGCCACCCGCTCGAGGCTCGGCCCCGATCGCGGCAGGTCGGTGTACGCCGGGTAGTCGATCTTGTGGCAGCCGTAGCAGCCCATCCGCATGATCAGCTCGCGGCCGGTGTCCTGGGTGGTCGAGCTCGGGGTCCAGACGTTGCCGGCGTGGCAACCGATACACCCCGCCTCCGAATACTTGGCTGGCAGGATCGGCGTGTCCAGATACTTCTGCTTCTCCCAGCCCCACTCGTGCTTCCACTCGGCCTTCTGCTCCTCGCTCTCGGGACTGTGCCCAGCGCGCGCGAAGTCGGTGGCCCGGTCGAGGCCGCCGTGGCAGGTCGTGCAACCGAACTGAGTGTACGGATGCGGCGACGAGGAGCTGACGAACAGATCGAGGCGCGGGTGACTCCGGAACGGCTCCTCCCACTTCTCCTCGTCGAAGCCGGCGCGCGTGGCCGCCACGTGACAGGTCACACAGCGATCGACACGGTCGACGGTCGTGAAATTGATGTTCTGGTAGAGCCCGGTGAGCTGCACCTGGTCGATCCTCAGGTTCGGCTCGAGCATGTCCATGACCGGAGCGTTGAGCAGGAAGTAGTCGAGACCCTTGCCGAGGTCGGCGACCCGGCTTTCGAGCGCCTCGAGGCCGCCCTGCAGCGCGATGAGCTGGGCCTGGTCCTCGCTGAGACCCGCCATCTTCCGGTCAATCTCGGCCTTCACCTGGGCCCGCTGCTCCGTGAACGCTTCGAGAGCGATCCGGTTTTCCTGGTAGGTCGCACGCCGGGTGTCGACCGCGAGCGACGCGGCGGCGATCTTGTCAGCGTCGCCGGTCTGCTGAGCCACGTCGTAGGAGAAGCGCTCGGTGTCGAGATGCGACTTCGTCGTCCTCGCGTCGACGTCCGCTTCGTAGACCTTGTCGTCGAGATCGGCGAGGCGATCCTGAAGCTCGTCGAGATCCGAACGCTGCTCGTCCAGGCGGGCCTCTTCGGACTCGATCTCGGCCTGGATACGAGCGATCTCGTCCTGGTCGATGCGCTGACGCTCGGCCTCCGCCTCCTGCGCGAGCTCCTGGCGCTCCAACTCGCGGAACTCGGCCTGGAAGCGCTTCCACGGCTTGGCGTAGTCCTCGAAGATCATCCAAACCGTGATCAGCAGGAGCGCCAGTGAGCTCCACGCGAACCACTTGTTCATCGACGTGAAGTCGTAGTGACGATCCGGGGTCTTCTTGGGAGCGGCCATGATCGGTCTAGAGGTTGAGGAAGAACTCCTGAATGTGGACGAAGTACTTGAGGTTCAGGAACCACCGCAGGTACATCTTGATCGGCATCAGCATCATGGTCAGGAACAGCGTCATGCCGACGTAGTACCGGGTCGGTCCCATGTCCTGATAGAAGCGATTGACGAATTTGTTCTTGATCAGGATCACCGGTAGCACCAGGAAGTAGAAGCCGGTGAACACAATGCCGAAGATCTCACGCAGCAGGAAGTTGCTTGGCAAGCCGACGCCGAGAATCTGGATCCAGATCAGCTCGGACAGGTCGACGTTGACCAGGGGCTCGACCTTGTTGACGTCCCAGTACTCGAACGGTCCGAAGAAGTTCCAGTTCGGTCCGCGCAGGAAGGTGCCGATGACGATCAGTTCGCACCATAGGATCAGGAAGCCGAACATGAAGAGCCAGATCTCGGTCCTGCGCTCCTTGAGCGTGTAGTAGCCGTTGCCCTTCTTGTTGGTGTCGATGTAGGGAATCGCCATCAGGCCGACAATGATCAGGCCCGGCAGCACGACCCCGGCCATCCAGGGGTCGAAGTAGACCAACATCTCCTGGAGCCCCAGGAAGTACCAGGGCGCCTTGGACGGGTTGGGAGCGACCGAGGTGTTGGCGGGCTCCTCGAGCGGCGCCTTGAGCAGGATCGACCAGAGCACCATGCCGACCGTCAGCAGCACCATGCAGATGAACTCCGAGAACACCAGGTCGGGCCAGGTGAAGATCCGGTCCTCCGACTCGCTCTTCTCGAACGTCGGCTCGCCGTCGGCGATGCGGCGGTCGTTCTCGTGCGCCTTGTGCATGGCGAACCACCAGAAGAAGCCGACCAGATAGACCATCATCACGATGGGCACGTTGTCGGGCTTCGCGACCACCACGAAAAAGTTCGGATCGAGCATCGCCAGCCCGAAGAACAGGGTGATCAGCGCCAGCAGAACCCAGCCGCCGGCCTTCGTCCAGAGCAGCTTCGAGCGCATCGCCAGCCAGAACAGCACCAGCGACAGCGTGAACGACCACTGCGGGTACGACAGGAAGTTGATGAGGGACTTGATCGCTTCCATACCTTAGACCGGTCCCGAGATGCCACCGTCCTTGCGCACTCTCCAGAAATGAACCGCTATCAGGCAAGCCGCCACGAACGGGATGGCGACGCAGTGCAGAACGTAGAACCGGATCAGCGTGCCGTTGCCGATCGTACGCCCGGCGATCAATCCGAACCGGGCGTCGCTGCCTACATGAATCAGTTTGGTGCCACCGAGTTGCAGAAGCGCCGCACCCGGCCCCTCCGCTCCTAACAGTGGCGTCGCGCGGGCCATGTTCGAGCCCACTGTGATCGCCCAGATCGCCAGCTGGTCCCACGGCAGCAGATAGCCGGTGAACGACAGCAGCAGGGTCAGCACCAGGAGGATCACGCCGACGTTCCAGTTGAACTCGCGCGGCGGCTTGTAGGAACCGGTCATGAATACCCGGAACATGTGCAGCCAGACGCTGATCACCATCGCGTGGGCGCCCCAGCGGTGGAGCTCACGCATGATCCCGAACGCCGCGGCTTCGCGCAGGTCGATCATGTCGAAGTAGGCGTACTCGACCGTCGGCCGGTAGTAGAACATCAGCAGGATGCCGGTGATGGTCTCGACCAGGAACAGGAAGAACGCCGTGCCACCCATGCACCAGGTGTAGCTCATCCGCAGGCCCGACTTCTTCACCTTGATCGGGTGCAGATGCAGCACCACGTTGCCGAGCATCGCCAAGGCGCGCTTGCGGTTGTCGGTGGGGATGCCGACCCGGAAGATCGACTTCCAGATCTGGGACTTGACGATATTTTTCTGTAGGTTCTTGAGCGCTTCCACGTCAGTCCTTTTGCGGATTTCTTGCTATGCGATCAGGAACGCGCTCGGGTCGTCCCATTGACCGCGCTCCCAGAGGAACTTCTGAGCCTTGTCGACCAGAATCTGGCCGTCGTCCGGGTCGACCGAGACCGCCGCCCGCTCCAGCGGCCGCGGCGTCGGGCCCTCGAAGTTGATCCCGTTGCGGTAGTAGCCGCTGCCATGGCACGGGCACTTGAACTTGTTCTGGGCCTCGAGCCAGTTCGGCGGACAGCCGAGATGGGTGCAGATCGCGATGATCGCGTAGATCCTGCCCCCCTCGTTGACGATCCAGACGCCGTTGCTCTCCACGAAGCGCTCATCGACCGTGTCGACCGGGAACTCGCTGATCGGCCCGACCTTGAAGCTGGTCGGTGGCTCGTAGAGGACGTTCGGGAACATGAACCGTCCCCAAGCGGTGAGACAGCCACCCGCGGCAGCGGTAAAGCCGACCCAGGCGACCGCCGCCCAGGAGAAGAATCCGCGCCGACTCACCTCGGCGTCGGCCACGGCAGACTTGGCCGGTGGCGCCGTCTTCGCGGCCGGCGCCTTGGCGGCAGCCGCCGGCTGGGCGGGACTCGACTCAGAAGCCTGGGCGGTCTGCTCAGGCTTGGTTTCTTCTGGAGTATCGCTCATTCGGGGTCTGGTCCTGCCACGCTCGATCGCACTTGCGATCTACTGCGTAAAGCTCTCTCAACGTGTCGCCGGATTCTGGTGCGAACGGTGGAGGATGTCAAGAAGCGGCCCGGGTGAGACGGACGCTCCGGGTCCGCGGCTTCACGGCACGAAACCTGCAGAAAAAGTTCGGTGACCAGCTCGATGACTGGCTCGGTCACCACCCCACGATACGAGCCAGAGCGCTCGAGAACCAGTCTCTCCGGGAGATCCATGTTCCGAACCATGAAGGGAAGTTCCCTCCTCCCCGCGATCTTGGCGCTCGTGGCGCTGGCCGCGGCAACCACGCCGACCGGCACCCACGCTCAGGACCCATCTGTCGTCAAGAGCGTCCAGCTCTTCGCCCAGGCCACCAGTCGCGCGGTCTGGTCGCCGCGCGGGGACCAGATCGCGTTCTCGCGACGCGAAGCCAACGGCTACATGCAGATCTACGTCGCCCGGGCCGACCTGTCCGACCCGCGCTGCCTCAGCTGCCGGAACTTCGACCTCAGGAAGCTGCACGTCGGCAATCCAACCTGGCACCCGTCCGGCGACTATCTGGTCGCCCAGGCGAACAAACCGGTCAAGAGCGGGGGTGAGCCGCTGCGCTTCATGGAGGTGCCGGGCGCCAACCTGGGCAGCGATCTGTTCATGATTCCGACCGACGGCCGTGGCGCCTGGAACCTGACGCTCCTGGGTGAGCGCGGCGGACGCGTTCTCTCCCCACACTTCTCCCATGAGGGCGACAAGCTGCTCTGGTCGGAGCGCGTCTCGAGCGGCGGCGGCGCTTTCGGCAAGTGGGTGCTGCGAGTGTCCCAGCTCGAGGTCAAGCGTGGGATCCCGCGCCTCAAGGGGGTCGAGACCTACCGGCCGGGAGAACAGAAGCTGTTCTACGACAGCCATGGCTTCACCACCGACGACCACGGCGTGGTCCTGTCGGGCAACCTGGAGCCCGACCAGCCCGAGAGCGGCATGGACGTCTATACCTTCAACACCGAGTCGAGCCGCCTCAAGCGCCTGACCGACACCTACGACGAGTTGGATCGCTTCGCCCTGGCGGCCCCGAACGGCAACTGGATCGCCTGGACCAGCAGCCGCGGACTGGGCTCGGGAACAGTCGACATCCAGCGTCGGCAGGTGAGCGCCGTGCGCGCCGGTGACCTGTGGCTGATGAACGCCGAGGGCCTGAGCGTGCAGCGACTGACCCGCTTCAACGACGTCCACTCGCCGCAGTTCGCGGGCCGCGTGATGGTGATCCCGACGAGCTGGAACCGCGACGGCAACCGTCTGCTGGTCGAGGTGCTCGCGGTAGGCTCGAACGAGCCCGGCGACACCTACGTCATCGAGTTCAACGAACCGATCGGGCGCTAGGAGCACCCAACCTATGCAGACACCCGCCGTGAACCGCTCCATGACGACACTCCTGTTGCTGGCAGCGCTGGCGACCTCGATGGCCGCTCAGGACGCCAACGACATCTTCAGCGAGGTCATCGACGTCCGGGTGGTCAACTTCGAGACCGTGGTCGTCGACGCCCGGGGCGAGCGCGTCACGGGCCTGACCCGCGACGACTTCCGGCTGATCGTCGACGGTCGCGAGCTGCCGATCGAGTACTTCTCCGAGGTTCGTGACGGTTCCGTGCTGCCCGAAGCCCTGGCGACCGCCGCGGCCGACGAGCAGCCGGTCGAGCCCGCGCTGCTCGAGCGGCGCAGCACCAACTTCCTGGTCTTCGTCGACGACGTCTTCTCGATCGGCGCCCAGCGCAACCTGGTACTCGACAAGGTCGCCGACCAGCTGTCGCTCCTCCACCCCGACGATCGAGTTGCCGTAGTGAGCTTCGACGGCAGCGAAGTCGAGCGGCTCTCCGGCTGGACCGCCTCCGAGACGGAGATTCGCGCGGCGCTCGACGGCGCCAAGAAGCGCAAGGCCAAGGGCGCCTTCCGGCGCATGGAGCGAGCGGTCATCAATCCGGCCTACTCGCAGCAGGAGAGCTACATCCGGCTGGTCGAGGAGCAGCTCGAGAACCTTACCGTGGCGGCATCGATCTCCATGCGCTCGGCGGCGCCGGCCTCCGGGCGCAAGGTCCTGCTGCTGCTCTCAGGCGGCTGGCCGTATGAGCTCAGCATCTACGACGACCCGACCCTGCGCACCACCTTCCGCGACAGCGACAGCTTGAACCAGCGATTCATGGCGCAGCGCGAGCAGTTCGGGCGCAACCTGTGGAGCTACAGCCTAGGCACCGGGATCTTTCAGACCCTGGCCGACACCGCGAACCTGCTCGGCTACACCATCTACCCGATCGACGTGCCCGGGGTGGGTACCGGCAGCGACATCTCGGCCGATGGGCCGATCTCCACCCTGGCGGCCCAGAGCTCCAGCGAGAGCGGTCTCGAGGCGTCGTTGCTCTTCCTCGCCCGCGAGACCGGCGGCAAAGCGATGCTCAACAGCAACCGTTTGGCAGCGCTCGAGCGGGCGGTCGAGGACACGAGCTCCTACTACTGGCTCGGCTTCACATCGGACCGGCGCGCCAACAATCAGCGCCACAGCGTACGGCTCGAACCCCGTCGCCCCGGCCTGAAGGTCCGCACCCGAAAGGACTACGTGGACTTCTCCCGCCAGGTGGAGGTCGAGATGATGGTCGAGGGCGCACTGCTCTTCCAGGAGGAGGACGCCCGCGACGACTTCGACGTCCTGGTCGGCGAGATGACCCGGGTCGACCGCAAGAAGATGGCGGTACCGATCCAGCTCGCGATCCCGGTCGAAGAGTTGACCCACCTCTACTACGGCGGCGAGTACCTGGCGCGCATGACCGTCACGGTCGCGGTCAAGGACAAGCGCGACACGCTGTCGAGCGTGGTCACCCTGCCGTTCCAGACCGCGAGCGCCAAGCGGCCCGTGGTCGGCGATGTCGCCACCTACGAGCTCGACGTCGAGCTCTGGCGCGAGCCGCACGATCTGGTGGTCATGGTCCAGGACCTGGCGACCGGCACGGTGCTGTCGAGCACCGTCCGGGTGCAGCCGAACTAGTCTGCCCCTCGGCCGACTCCGCAACCCCGCCCGCCGGTCGGACGTATTCCTGAGAATGCGCTCCATCCCTGCGATCAGACCCACTCCGCTGCTCTCGAGCGCTCTCTGGGCACCCTTCCTCGTTCTTGCGCTGCTGTCGGCGGCTCAGATCTGGTTTCGCCAGTCCCTGGCCGGCTCGGCGCCGAGCTGGGGCCGCATCGTCTGGACCAACCTCCTCGCGTGGGCACCGTGGCCGCTCCTCGCGCTCGGCATCGGCACTCTCTGGATCCGATGGCCTTTCCGCCGGCAACAGCTGACACCGGCCATCCTGTTGCATTCGGCCGCGGCGACTCTTACGGCACTGAGCTACCTGCTCTTTCTGACGATCTTCAGGTTCGCCTTCTTCTCCGGATACACGGGTCCCTTGAGCACAGCCAGCTTCGGGCACGTCTTCGCCACCGAGGTCGGCGATTTCTTCGCCGTCACCTGGGTTCTCTATTGGGGAATCGGCGCGACCGCGCTCTTCCTTCATGGTCGGCGGCCCTCGCGAGTGACTCTCCCGGATTCGCGACTCGAGATCCGCACGGCCGGGCGCACCCGCTGGGTCGATCTGGCGTCGGTCGAGTGCATCGAGGCCGACCGCAGCTACGCGGTCATCCATAGCGACGGCGGTACTCACCTCGCGCGCGAGGCGCTCTGCAGACTCGCCGAGCGGCTCGGGGAGCGGGGGTTTGCGCGGGCCCATCGGTCCTGGATCGTCAACTTGACTCAGGTTCGCGAGCTCAGATCGACCTCTCACGGCGACGCCGCCGTCGAGCTCCACTCCGGCCGGCGCTTGCCGGTCAGCCGAACCTACCGGGCCGCCTTCGAGCGGGCGCTCGAGCAAGGACCGTAGTTTCCGGCCACCGGCCAGTGAGGCGTGGTCCGGCTCGCAACAGCCAGGTACCGGTTCGTAGATGGTGCGCAACCGCGGCTCTCGGCGCGGCGTAGGCTCGGTCAGTGCAAAAAGCTCGCAAGCTCCTCCCCGCCCTGTTGGTCACGCTGACGGTCGTGCTCCTCTTTGGCTCACCACGGCTCGCGGCCGGCCAGAGCCGGCTCGACCGGGACAGCGTGTCCGAGTTCGCCGACAGCTACTTCGAGAACGCACTGCGACTTTCTGGCGCTCCAGGGGCGGTGGTCGCCGTCGTCCAGGGCGACGAGGTGATCCTGCTACGTGGCTACGGTGTGTCGGACATCGAGACCGGGCGACCGACGGACCCTCGCAGAACCGCCTACAGGCTCGGCTCGATCACCAAGCCCCTGACCGCGATCGCGGTTCTGCAGCTTGCCGAGGAGGGTCGCTTCGACCTGGACGACTTCGTCCGCCCACTCCTCGGGAGCCTCGCCTTTCCAGGATCCGAGACGTTGACGGTTCGGCAGCTGCTCACCCATCGTGGCGGCCTCGACTCGGACCCGACCGGCTCGCTGACGACGAAAGGGACGGCCGACGTAGACCTGGAGGCCACCCGTCGGCGGCTGCAGCGCGTGCAGAGCCCAGGCGTTCCGGCGTACGACATTCTCGGCTTCGGCGTGCTTGGACTGCTGGTCTCCCAGATGGACGGACTGAGCTTCGCCGACGCCCTGGAGCGGCGAATCTTCGACCCATTGGGCATGACGAGAACCTTCGCCGGTCTTGGCCGGAGCCAAGCTGCCGAGGTCGCACGCTGCCATATCTCAGAGGGCCCCGGAACCGCACGAATCTGCCCAGAGCAGCAGCTCGTGCCGGCGTTTCAGGGCTCAGGCTCGGTGGCGAGCACCGCCCAGGACATGACCCGCTTGATGCGCGCCCTTCTCGGCGGCGGCGAGCTGGACGGACAGCGAATCCTCTCGCGGTCCGCATTCGACCGGTTCACAGACTTCGAACAGTTCCGCTTCCACCCTCGGGCGATGGGCCTCGGCCTGGGCATCCGCGAACTCGCCCGAGGCGGGCGGTTGGCCTTCGGACACGGCGGCGGCATCAGCGGCTTCAGCAATCAGATGGACCTCTTCCCAGCCGAGGGAGTGGGCGTCTACGTCGGGATCAACGGCGGACCCGAACAGATCTACGAGGCCCGTCTGTCCCGGATCCCGGCGCTGCTCGAGCAGCAACGAATCGACCCGCAGGTCGCCGAAGCGATCAGTTCGATGGAGCGCTTCGGTGCCGCGCTCGCCGACGAGCTGCTGCCGAAGCCCGGATCCCCTCCGGAGCTCGCGGAGCTCGACCCCGAGGACATCGACGCCCACGAGGTCGCAGGCTTCTACGTGTTCAACCGCTTCAAGTCGAACAACCTGCTGGTGAATCTGACCGCTCTCGGGATCGCGCTGGAAGTCGAAGAGCTCTCGAGCAACGAGCTCGTGATTCAGGGGATGGGCGACTACACGGCTGACGGCGGCAGCGTCTTCCGTGCGCAGCAGGGTACGAGCTGGTTCGTCTTTCGCAGCCGTGACGGGCGCGCCTGGATCTCCTTTCGAGGTGATCCATACTCCATCTACGAGCGCCGGTCGACGCTCGAATCCCCCCTGTTCGTGATCCAGCTGCCACTTATCTCGCTAGCGCTACTGCCACTGCTCGGCGCTCTCGGCCTGCGAAGGATTCGAATCCTGCCCGGCTCTGCCGCCCTCTGCGCGATCGCAGGCACCGTCGCGCTACTGGGTTGTCTGGCACTGGAGCTAGAGCTGGCGACCGTGCTGCTCGAGGTCGAGAACAGGCCGACGCCGGTGATTCTGTGGCGAGGGCTCGCGATCCTGTCCCTGCTCACCATTGGTGTCGCTCCCTACTACGCCTGGACGCGTCACGGGCTCGGGCGCCGCTCGCCGGTCTCACGGCTGGGCGCTCTTGTCGCCCGACTCACACTGACGGCCGCCTCCATTTCGGTGGTTGCCCCCGCGGCCTACTGGATCGTAGTTACGTACTTCTAGACCCGGAGGAGCGCGCGGAGCCCCTGACGGTCTCCTGACGCCCGCCGCCTACCCTCGGGCAGGTTGAATCAACCCAGGAGGGGTACACCCGTCCAGCTAGCCCGCTGCCAGTCGGTCAGTCGACGCCGAGGCTCGCTCGTCGGCGCTCTCAGATGGCTGATCCACCTGCGCTACGTCCGGGCGATCGTCGCCGCGGTCTCGCTGGTGGCCATCGTCGGCAGCACAGCGGCTCTGGTCCTGGCGATTCGCCACGATGTCTCGGCCGGCGCGGTAGTGCGCTACTTCGTTCGGCAACACTCCGACATCGCCGATCTCGGCCACCAGCTGCGTAGCGGCTCGACCGTCTTCCTGCTGGAGCCGCTCCTCACCCTGCCCCCCGGAGTCAACCCTGGCGGTCTGGTCTACGAGGAGGAGCACGGGCTCGTCTTCTACATCCACAACCCCCGCCGCCAGCCCGACCGGATACGCGAGTTCCGGGAGCGCCGCGAGCTGTTCGACCTGCTGGCCCCCCACTACTGGCGCGCCGATCTGGATGCCCTGGCGCGCGAGCTCAACCGGCCGTCGATGCGCAGGGAGCTGATCCAGCGCGGCGCCGAGATCCAGGACCTCTACGCGTTTCAGCGGTACAACGGCAAGCCGGTTGACCGTCTCGCGCGCACCGACCTCCTGCGACGCGCCGCCCGCCACATGCAGCTGGTGGCGCCCTATGTCCAGGAGCCGATGACCCTGGGCTTTGCCGAGCAGCTACGTTTCTACGATCAGCATCGCCCGGCGGGGCGTTTCGTCGGCCGCTGGGAGATCGCGCCGCCGAACCCGTTCGCCACCGTCGACGCGGAGTACGCGCACCAGATGAGCGCGTCGAACCACTACATCGTCCTGTCGCGCTTCGGCGAGCGCACACGGGTCAGCGATTTCTACCAGGGCGCGCGGCGCGACTATCAGATCGCGCCGATCGGGCACCCGTCCGGCCGCACGTTCTACCGGCTGAGCGCCCAGCCCGCCCTCTAGATCTGGCTTCTCAGGGTTCTGCTCGCGCAGCTTGCCCACAGGAGTCCCGATCTAGGACATCCAGCTAGAACATCCTGGCGGCCTCGCGACCAGCGACTCCGATGCGACCGGCCACACGCCGGACCCTCCCGGTGCGCCGGCAGACTCCCTCGGGGTCCAGGTAAGCCAGGTCCGTCTGGAGCCAACCGATCCGTGGCGTACTCGAACCCCGCCAGCGGTCGAGGCGGCTCTCACGGTCGTCGGTCTGCCGGTTGGTCGCGGGCACGCTCCTGGTCGCATGGCCGCCCAGCTTCTTTCGCACCTGGTGAACAAGTTCTGAGAGAGCACATCTAAATCGCGTTCCCGCACCGACTCGTCTGCGGTCACTGGATCGAGCGCAGGTAGACAACGATCGCGGCCAGATCCTCGTCGGTCAACGAAGGATTGCCGCCCCGCGGCGGCATCTCGATGCCGCGCTGGTTGTCCGGGTGGGTGGCCGAGCGCCCACGCGCGAGGAACTCGATCAACTCGGCGTCGCTGCGCATCGCCACGAACTCGTTGCGGCGCAGGTCCTTGCCCATCAGCCTCGAGCCCTGGGCGTCCTGGCCGTGGCACATGGCGCACGTGGCGCGGAATTGAAGCTGCCCCTGTGCGACCCGGTCATCGGTCGTGGGCGGGTCGCCGCAGCCGACCGCGGCGAGGCAAGTCACGACCCAGATCGCTCTCAGCCGAGTTCGCCTCGAGCGTCGCCGGGCGACAGTCTCCGTTCTACCCATGCCTCGCAGCGCCTCCGCTAGCCGCCCGCTTGCGCCAGAGCCTTCTGCGCTTCGATCGCCGCCTGCCGGACCTTGAGACTCGGATCTTCCTCGGCCAGCGCCTCGAGCAGCGGTAGCGCGGCGTCGCCACGCACCGCGGCGAGCGCATTGATGGCGCTGATCATCGAGTCCTGCTGCTGCTCGGCCGTGATGCCGGGAACCGCCGACGTCAGCCTGCGGTCGAGCATGCGCTCGAGCACCGCCACGCCGGCGTCGCTGTCCAGCCGGCTGATCGCCAGAGCGGCGTTCCAGCGTACGTCCGCCTCCGAATCTTCGAGCAGCGGCAGCAACCGGTCGGCCACGCTCGGGTCGCCGAGCTCGCCGACCGCGAACGCTGCGGTCTTGCGGATGCCGGCGTCCTCGTCGGCAAGGGCCTCGACCAAGGGCGGGATGGCGCTGCGATCGCCGGCCGTTCCGAGCGCCCAGAGCAGATAGATCTTGGTCTGACTGTCGGCGCCGTCGAGCGCCTCGACCAGCACCGGAGCGACCGCGGGATCGCGGGTGTAGCCGAGCACCAGGATCAGGTAGCGACGGACCTCTTCATCGTCGACCTCGCCAAAGATCCGCAGCAGCTCCTCCATCGCGCCCGGCTCTTCCCCGAGCGCCTCGGGATCGGCCAGCAGGACCTTGGACAGCTCGTAGGCGGCCTGGGCCCGAGTCGAGCGCCAGCCCGAGCGCAGGTCATTCAGGTAGCCGCTGACGGTCTGGCGCTCGTAGGCGACCCAGCCGAAGCCGACGAAGACCGCCACGCACAGGACCACGACCAGGAGCGGCACGATGAAGAGGCCGACGAATCCGCGCAGTAGTCCGCCTTCGACCTCGTTCTGCAGGTCGCGTGACGGGGCCTCGGGCGAGATCTCCGGGCGATCCTCTGGGTGGTCCTCTGGGCGTTCTTCGGTCATCAGCGGCTGGCGAGCTTATCAGCGTCGACAGCGCCGAGGCCGGGATGAATCGCGCCGATCGCGCTCTGGTCCGCAACCACTCGAGTCCAGCCGGCGAACTGGTCGATGTAGGGCGTCAGAGCCGACGGCGGCAAGCGACCAAGAACGCCCGGCAACAGTGCCAGTTCTGGTGGGGCGAGGGTGCGAGCGGCGGGAGGGGGCTGACGGGCTAGTCCCGGAGGCCTCGCCTCACCTTTTTCTCCCCGGCTTGTTGCACCCCCCGAACCACTTAGGTATGTTCTCTCCCGGTAGGACGCGGGGGCTGAGACCGGTTCATGGCGCAAATCTTCCACCGGAGTACGAATACTCTCTCCAAGGTGACGATCTTCGGCGGTGTCTTCATCGCCGCGGGCGCGATGGGTCTGTTCGCGATGCTCGACCGCTCGTCCTACAACACGGGCAAGGGCGTCGTCCTGGCGCAGCCGATCCCGTTCAGCCACGATCACCACACCGCCGCGCTCGGCATCAGCTGCCTCTACTGCCACACCAGCGTCGAGGAT
>JAJCXP010000137.1 GCA_029263375.1 Acidobacteriota bacterium
GCGACCTCGGCAATGGAGATCGCCGAGACGTCCAGCACCAGGGGATCGCCCGGGTAGATCCAGTGCGAGTCCTTGATGAACGAGTTGCGCTCCCATATCTGCGGCCACAGGTAGGGATCACCGAGGAACTTGGCCGCCAGATCCCAGAGCGTGTCTCCCTTCTGCACCTCGTGGATTCGCGTGCCTTCCGCGATCTCGGCCGGTGGATCCCAAGCCGTCCAACGATCACCAACCTGATGCAGTGACGGCGGCCGGTCGGCCGCGCCGATCAGCTGTGCCGTCAGAAAAATCGGCAGTAGCGCCGCCCACAGTCGTCCGCTCATGCGCATCGGAGACCCCCTGACCGTCTCGCCAAGATCCTGTCTTGCGTAATGTCTGGCACTGGATTCTTTCGGAGCCCGCTCCCGCGAGCTCCCGCTTCGCAGGGATTATGACGGCAAGGGCGTCCGCGATCTGTGCACTAAATAACAGTGCGCGGCTCAGGGAAGCTTTGCCCGGCGCTCTTCGGCGCTAGGCGCCGCGGCCGACGCCGGGAAGCGCCGGATCACTTCGTCGTAGGCGGTTCGCGCCTGATCAAGATCGCCCAGGCGAGCCAGGCAGTCGGCCTGCCGCAGCAGTGCGTCGGGGACCTTGTTGCCCTCCGGATAGCGCTGAGCGGTCTCGCGGAACGCCGCCAGGGCGCCTCGAAAATCGGCCCGAGCGAAGCGCGCTTCACCGATCCAGTAGTGCGCGTTGTCGGCCAGGTCACTCGCCGCATGGGCACCCAGAAACTGCTGGAACGCACTCTCCGAGTCGAGATAGCGACCCTGGTGGTAGAGCGTGTAGCCGCGATCGTAGAGCTCCTGGGCTGCCGCGGACAGCGGGCCGGTGGCGACTGCCGGAGTCGCCGGTTGCGGCGCTCTCAGGCGCGGCGGTGGCGGAATGTCGGCGGACTCGATCGGCTCGAGGTCGGAGCTCGCAGCGCCCTGGATGCCATCGTCCAACTGCGGCTGCGGCCGCTCGACGATCTCTTTCGCGGCCAGCGTCGCCTGGAGCGCGGCCACTCGCTCCTGCAGCCGCCCGCGCTCGAGCTCCGACTCCTGGACCTGCCGCTGCAGCTCTGCGATCCGGGACCTCATCTCCTCGACCTCGGTGTCGTCGCTCGCGACCGGTGTGAACAGCGTCGGGCTGCAACCGATCGTCGCGACGAGCGCCAGGGCGAGCAGCCGGTACATCATCCAGCCTCGACTCTGGTGTCCCCGAGCTTCGCGATCAGGGGGCTGTCCGGGTACTCGTCGCGCAGCCGCTGACGCGTGTCGCGCGCCTTCTCCGGTTCCTCTGCGCGCTCGTAGGCGCGCCCCAGGTAGAACAGAACCTTGTCCATCCCTTCGTAGTCCGGATACTCCGCCAGCACCCGCTCGAAGCGGCGAATCGCGGCGTTCGGCAACCTCATGCTGCGCATGTGGAAGTAGCCCTTCTGGAACTCGGACTCGGCGAGGTTGTTGTGAACCACCAGGATCTGCTCCTCTGCCTGGAGCGCGTACTCGGAGGTCGGATAGATTCTCAGCAGGTCGTTGTACGCCTCCAGCGCCTGATGGGTCGCGGCCTGATCCCGGTCGGGCCTCAGCATGCGCTGCGCCAGGCTGTTGGCGATCTGAAACTGGACGTAGGCCGAACGGTCGCTGGTCGGGAATCGATTCTGGAAATCACGGTACTTCGCTTCGGCCTTGACGAAGTTCTCCAGCCCTCCGTCCAGGAAGTGCGCGTCCGCGACCAGGAGCAACGCCTCTCTACCGATGGCGGAATTGGGCGCCACCTCGAAGGCGTGTACCAGGTATTCACGCGCCCGCATGTACTTCTCCTGCTCGAGAAGCGCCTTGCCCTGGGTGAGCGACTCTTCGGCCGAGAGCTTGAGGATCGGGTTCTGGTAGCCATCGCCGCCGCAGCCGCCGATGGCGAGCACGGCCAGGGCCGGCAGGATCATCTTGCCTAGTCTCATTCTTATCGTCCTTCCGCGCGCTCGCGCAGCTCGCGCGCCGCGGCCTCGGGACTCTCCGCCCCGAACACCGCCGATCCGGCCACGCAGATATCGACACCCGCGGCCACGACCTGCTCGATGTTGTTCGCGTCCACGCCTCCGTCCATTGAGATTCGAACATGCAAGGATCGGTCCTCGATCGTCCTCTTGAGGCGCCGCGCCTTCTCGACCACATACGGCAGGAACGGCTGGCCCGCAAAACCGGGGTTGACCGACATCAGCACCACGTAATCGAGACTCGGCAGCACATCGCTCAACACCTCGATCGGCGTCGCCGGGTTGAGCGCCACTCCCGCCTTGGCGCCAAAATGACGAATCCGGGCCGCCATTCGATCCAGATGGGTCGACGCCTCCCAGTGCACGGTCAGCCAGGACGCACCGGCCTCGAGGTACTGATCGAGCAGCGCCTCCGGCCGCTCGACCATCAAATGCACATCCAACGGCAGCTCGGTAGCGCGCTTCAGATCACGGATCACCGGGATCCCAAAGGTCAAGTTGGGCACGAAGTGGCCGTCCATCACGTCGACATGCACCAGATCGGCGCCCGCGCTCTCGCACACTCTGAGGGCGCTCTTGAAGTCGGCCAGATCGGCCGCGAGAATCGAGGGTGCGAGCAGCATTCGGGCCTCCTCAGCCTTGAATCCGGTCGGGCGTAGCGACGACCAGCGAGATGACGTCCTGGCGCTTCAGCGGGTGACCGGGTTGCGGATACTGACGCAGCACGACACCGGGAGAGATGCCCTCGTACGACTCGAACTTGACGCTGCCGAAGCGGAAGCCACGGCGCTCGAAGAAGATGCGCACGTCGTCGAAGTTCCGGTAGACAAGATCAGGCATCAGAAAGGTCTCCGCGCGACCTTCGAGGCAGAGAAAGAGCTCCACCGCCTCGGCGCGGCCGACCTGGTCGCCGGCGCCAGGGCGCTGATCGACCACCGTTCCGGGCACGCCGGTGGCGCTGAAGACGCCCGAGGTGCGGCCCAGGACGAGGCCAGCCGCGTGCAGCGTCACCTGGGCCGCCTGCAGCGCCTGTCCGGTCAGGTCCGGCACCTCGACCAGCTGCTGGCCACGCGAAACGATCGACTCGACCGCGCCACCCTGCTTGACCACGCTGCCAGGGGTCGGATCCTGCTGCAGCACGCGGCCCGCGGGCATCGTTTCGTCGTAGCGCCGGTTGCGCTCGGAGACCCTCAGTTCGAGCCCCACGTCGGCCAGGGCGGCCTTCGCCCCGGCCTCGGTCAACCCCACCACTGACGGCACCGTCGTAGCGCCGCTGCGCACGAACCTGTTGAACGAGAGATAGCCGGTGGCAATGAAGATCAGGAGCACGGCGCCAGCGTAGGCCAAATAGCCGAGCAGACGGAGAGGCCGCGGCAACATCGATCGGGCATTCTATCAGAGGATCAGACGGTCTCAGACGGTCCGGGAGCCGCCGCGCAGCAGCCTCAGGTCGCGCTCGTGCCCCCGACCATCGGCGCCGAGCGGGGTCTCGAGAATCATCGGCGTCCGCCGCAGCCGGCGGTGACGCACCAGGCGGTGAAAAGGCGGCTCCCCGATCTCCCCACGGCCGATATTGGCATGGCGATCGAGCCGCGAGCCGAGCGGCTTCTGCGAGTCGTTCAGATGAATGCACGAGGGCTCGCCGGCACCGAGCAGCTCCTCGATGCGCGACAACATCGTTCCCAGGGCCCGCGGGCGGTCGAGCGCGTAGCCAGCCGCGAAGGCGTGGCAGGTGTCGAGGCACAGGCCCGCCCGCGCCGGCTGCTCGAGACGCTCTCGGATCGCGGCCAGCTGATTGAACCGGTAACCGAGCACAGTCCCCTGCCCGGCGGTGTTCTCCATCAGCAGGCGGGTGGTCGGGCGCCGGCCGTGCCGCTGCTCACGCTCGACGTAGGACGCCAGCACACGGTTCATCGAATCCGCGATCCGGACCAGCCCAGGCTGCTCGCCACGCCCCATATGGGCGCCCGGATGGAAGATCAGCGCATCGACGCCCAGTCGGTTGCAGCGCACCAGCTCGTCGACGAGCGCCCGCCTCGAGCGCTCGAGAGTCGACCGGTCGCGCGCCGCCAGGTTGACCAGGTAGGAGGCGTGAGCGACCACCGCCTCGATCGAACTGGCCGAGCGCGCGGCGCGAAACGCATCGACCTGGGCCGCGGAGAGCACCGGGTGGCGCCAGCGGTTCGGGTTCTTGACGAAGATCTGGATCGCGCCACAGGCGTGCCGTTCCCCGCGCTCGAAGGCGAGGTGAAGGCCGCCGGCGACGGAGGAGTGCGCGCCTAGGAGGGACACCACCACCGGGAGATCACGCGCGAGGGGGTGGATCGCCGGCTGCGCAAGTGTATGCCCGCTCGCTACGCGAGCCGGTGAGAAGGTCAGGCTAGTTGACCCACCGGTCGATCAACCGGTTGATCACCTGGCGCGGATAGTTCGAGGTCGTCGAAGGCAGGCGCTTGAGGTCGCGCTCCAGGCCGGCGAGGGCGTCGGCGACCGAGCCCGCCGGATTGGCCATCCAGAGGATCCGCTGCTGACGATTCACCGCGATCAGGGCCGGCGCCGGCGCCTGCTCCTCGCTCGGCGCCACGACGCCGTAGTCGGCCGAGAAACCGCGATCGTCGACCAGCAGGGGGAACGGCAGGCCGAGCTCATGCTGAACCGCCTTGAGCTCGGGGAGCTTGGCGGGCGAGATGCCGAGTACGCTCAGTGGCAGCTCGACCAACCGCTCGGCGGCGCCGGCCAACGCCTCGAGATCGGCGCGCACGGCCGGATCCGCGGGGTCGCTGAAGAGGTAGAGCAGCACCGCACACCGAGGCACCTCGTCGCGCAGCATGATCACGACGTCTTCGGTAGACGTCAGGTCGAAGTTGGGCGCTTCGTCACCGATCGCAACAGTCGGAGCCATCTGATCTCCCTCGAGAGTTTGAACCGAGGAGCGCCCCGCTCGGTCCGGCTCAGGAGCCGGGCAGGAGCCCTTCGGGCACGTTCTTGACGAGGTCGAAATATAGCACCACGATCATCAACATCACGATCATCAGAAAGCCGACCTGGTTCACGCGCTCCTTGAAGCGCAGCGACAGATCTCGCCGCCGCAGGCTTTCGACCATCAGGATGAAGATCTGGCCGCCGTCGAGCACCGGAATCGGCAGCAGATTCAGGATAGCGATGCTGATGCTGATGATGCCCATCAGGTAGAGCAGGTTTCGGAAGCCGCTGCGCACCGCCGCGCCGCTCATGGCGGCGATCTCGATCGGTCCCGACAGCGCACTCTTGGCCGCCAGCTTGCCGGAGAAGATCTTGCCCAGCACCTGGAACGTGCGAACGGTGATCTGGTAGTTGAACGCGACGCTGCGGCCGAGCGCTTCGATCGGTCCGTAGCGCTCGTAGGCCACCGCGCCGATGTTGACGCCGATCCGACCGACGCCGTCCTGGTCCTGCGGCACCACCGCGAGCGTCAGGATCGCATCGCCGCGCTTGATCTCCACTTCGAGCGACTGGCCGGGACGCTCCGAGACGTAGCTGACGAAGTCGTCGGTGCCGGCGACCACCCGGCCGTCGACCTTCCGTACCTCGTCACCGGGCTCGAAACCGGCGGCCTCCGCCGGCGCGTCCGGCACCAGCCCCAGAATGCGGGGCAGCATCTTCGGGAAGACACCGGCGTCACCGACGCCGTACTTGGGCACCTTGATCGGCGTCACGCTGGTCGAGTAGGCGGCCCCTGCGCGCTCGTAGCCGACCGCGATCTCCTGCTCCGGGGAGGTCAGGAACTCGAATCGGACCTCTTCCCACTTGCTCACCTCGCGACCGGAGATCGAGGTTATCCGGTCGCCCGGCTCCAACCCCGCGACCGCCGCCGGGGAGCTCTCGACCACCGTGCCGACCACCGGCGGGGTGTCGGGCGAGCCCACGACCTCGATGCCCACCATGAAGACCACGGCCACCAGGCCGACCGCCAGGATCACGTTCATCGCCGGACCGGCCAGGTAGACGATGACCCGCTGCCAACGCGGCTTGTTCAGAAACTCACGCGGATCATCGCTGACCTCGCTCGGGTCCTCGCCGCCGAGCTGGACATACCCCCCCAGCGGCACCAGGGAGACCCTGTAGTCGGTCTCGCCGCGCTGGAAGCCCCACAGGCGCTTGCCGAAGCCGAGCGAGAAGGTGAGGGTGCGGACGTCGAAGTACTTCGCCGCGATCAGATGGCCGGCTTCATGGACGAAGATGATGACGCCGAGTGCGAAGACGAAGGCTGCGGTATTGCTGAGCAGGTTGAGCATGGGGGGCCGATTCTACCTTTCCTGGCGAGGATCTCCTGGCGGGTGATGTGGGCGGGTGGCGATCCGAACGTGCGCTCGGAGCGCGCCAGCCCCTGCCGCTTGCAAAACCCGATCCGGTGCGCGCCTATTCCACTACGCAAGGGGTGCGGCCAGGTTTTCGCCGTTCAAGGGGCCGACAGCGCCTGTTCGGCGCACCCGTGTGCCCAGCTGTCCCACTCGAGAGCCTGTTCGAGGCTGTCGATCTCCTCGGGCCGGTGCGCCGCGACCACCTCGCCGACCACGTCCAGGATCCGCGGGAACCCGATGCGACCATCCAGGAAGGCGTTGACGGCCGCTTCGTTGGCGGCGTTGAGCACGGCGCAGGCGCTGCCGCCGGCCGCCAGGGCGCCGCGCGCCAACTCGACCGCCCGCCTCAGATGCGCCGGCACCGGCCGGAACTCGAGGGTTCCCAGCTCGGCGGGCTCTAGCCTCGGGAACCGGTTGCTCCAGCGCTCCGGATAGGCCAGGGCGTACTGGATCGGCAACACCATGTCGTTGACCGCGAGCTGCGCGATCCAGGAGCCGTCGCAGTACTCGACCATCGAGTGGACGATCGACTGCGGATGGATCACGATCTCGATGCGCTCACCCGGCAGATCGAACAGCCGGCACGCCTCGATCAGCTCCAGCCCCTTGTTCATCAGGGTCGCCGAATCGACGCTGATCTTGGGGCCCATCTCCCACTTCGGGTGATCGACGGCTTCCGCCGGCTCGATCTCGCCCCAGCTCGACGGATCGCGATCCAGGAAGGGTCCGCCGGAGGCGGTGAGCACCAGCCGCCTCACCTCGCGGCTCTCGCCGCAACGCAGCGCCTGATGGAGCGCGGCGTGCTCGCTGTCGATCGGCACGATGGCGGCGCCACTGCGACGGGCGACCGCACGCAACAGCGCGCCCGCGACCACGAACGATTCCTTGTTGGCTAGCGCCAAGTCCTTGCCGGCCGCCAGAGCAGCGTGCACCGGGCGCAGACCGGCCGCACCGACGATCGCCGCCACCACCCGGTCGACCTCGGCGTGCGTCGCCGCCCGCTCGAGCGCCCCTTCGCCCGCGACGACCTCGGTAACACCGCCGAGTCGCGCCCGCAGCTCGTCCGCCGCCGCCCCGTCGACTACCGCGACCAACCGCGGCCGGAACTCGCGGGCCTGCGCTTCGAGCAGCTCCAGATCGTGACCGTAGGCCGCGAGCGCGGTCACCACCAGCCGATCGGCGTGGTGGCGCACGACCTCGAGCGCGCTCCTGCCGATCGATCCGGTGGACCCCAGAATCGCCAACCGCTGCCGGTCAGCGCCGCCGCTCATGGCACGACCAGGTCGTAACCGACCGCCCAGAGCGAAACCAGCATGACCGGCGCCCCGAACATGATCGCGTCCATCCGGTCGAGCATGCCGCCGTGTCCGGGCAGCAAGTTGCCCGAGTCCTTGACCCCGGCGCCACGCTTGAGCATCGACTCGACGAGATCGCCTATCTGGCTGCCGACCGAGGTCACCGCGCACACGGCGAGCAGCTGCCAACTCACCTGATCGAGCCGCCAGAGACTCCAGAGCACACCGACCAGAAGCGCGGCGGCGGTCGAGGCCGCGGCGCCCTCCCAGCTCTTGTTGGGGCTCACCACCGGCGCCAGCTTGGTCCGACCCCAGGTGCGACCGACGAAATAGGCGGCGCTGTCGCCGACCCAGACGATCGCCAGCAACAGGAGCAGAACCCAGGGGTCCAGCCGATGGAGCCACGCCAGCGCCGCGACCGGCAGCGCGAAGTACGTCATGCCGAAGCCGATGGTGCCGAGCGCGCAGAGCGACTCCTCGACCGGAGTCCTACCGAGCAGTACGAGCGTGCCCACGCCGACCGAGAGCAGCATCAGCACGACCATGAGGTACTCCCACGGCACCTGGGTCGGCGACGGCCACAGCGCGCCAGGGCTGATCAGCAGGGTGGTCGGCGGCACCAGCGCCAGCAACGCCTCGAGCGGTGCGTGCGGCGCCCAGCCACGGCACACCCGCACGAACTCGAACACCTGGATCTCGACCAC
Source organism: Acidobacteriota bacterium (assembly GCA_029263375.1). GTDB lineage: Bacteria > Acidobacteriota > Thermoanaerobaculia > Multivoradales > JAHEKO01 > JAHEKO01. Next base: position 8,354 of record JAJCXP010000137.1, read on the forward strand.
CACCAGAAGCAGGACGAAGAACCAGTGCGGCGGCAGCAGGAAGACCGCCGCCAGCGCCAGCGGCACCGTGACGAGGGCGGTCAGAATCCTGGTCGCGGGTCCGCTCATGACAGTTCGCCTCAGGCGCCGACCTGGCGCGCGGGCGAAGCGAGGCCGAATCGGCTTCCGGCCCTCACCCCGACTCTTGTTCCCGGATCGCGCCCGTCTCGGGGTCGACCCGCACGCTGCCGAATCGGCGATCCCTGGACTGGAACTCCACCAGCGCCCGGAACAGCTCGGCTCGGCGAAAGTCCGGCCATAGCGTCTCGGTCACCCACATCTCGGTGTAGGCGATCTGCCAGAGCAGGAAGTTGCTCACCCGCATCTCGCCGGAGGTGCGGATCAGCAGATCGGGATCGGGCTGCCCGGAGGTGTAGAGGTAGCGACCGATCGTCTCTTCGTCGATGTCGGTCCCCTTGCCCTGCGCCCACTCGGTGACGATCCGGCGACAGGCGTCGACCACCTCACAGCGGCCCGAATAGTTGAGGGCGATGTTCAGGCACATCCCGCCGCACTCCGCGGTCGCCTCGAGCGCGTTGTCGAGGATCTTGACCACCGAGGGATCGAGCTCGCGCCAGCGGCCGAGGATATTCAGCCGGATGTCGTTCTCGATCAGATTCTCGAGCTCCTTGCGGAGGTACTCCTTGAGCAGATTCATGAGCGTCCACACTTCGTAGCGTGGACGCTTCCAGTTCTCCACTGAGAACGCGTACAGCGTCAGGGCGTCGAGCTCGAGCTGCGCCGCGGCCTCGATAGTGTCGCGCACCGCGGCGACGCCGGCGCGGTGTCCCTCGACCCTCGGTCGGCCGCGCGAGATCGCCCATCGGCCGTTGCCGTCCATGATGATCGCCACGTGGCGCGGCAGCCGCTCGAGGTCGAGCCGCCGCACCCACAGCTCTTCCGGGCTTCCCGGGGAAGCCAGCTTCGTCAGGTCGATCATGTTCACGCAATCCTATCCGACTTGTCTCGACGGCCCGTAGTCGGGTCGTGGGTCCGTTTGCCCGTCTGGTGCTGCGGGGAGGCAGCGCGGAGGGCTCCCGCGGGCGCGCAGAGGCTGCAGCCGTGCAGCCCGAGCACCCGCGGGAAGCCGCGCGTCCGCCGGGGCCCCGCGGCGCCAGACGGGCAAACGGACCCACTACCCGTAGTCGACCCGCTCGAGCGTCAGGCCGTGCGCCGGCGCCGTCGGCCCGGCCTCCGAGCGCGGCCGCCCCTCGAGCAGACGCGCTATCGATTCCACCTGCATCTTGCCGCGACCGACCTCGATCAAGGTCCCAGCGATCGAGCGCACCATGCCGCGCAGAAAGCCATCGCCGACGATCCGCAGGCGAAGCTCGGGCCCGTTTGCCTGCCACTCCGCCACCAGCACCGTCCGCACCGGCTGCCGATGGGCGCCGCCGGCGAGGGCGAAGGCGGTGAAGTCGTGGCGGCCAACCAACTGCCCGGTCGCCCGGCGCACCGCCTCGAGATCGAGCTCCGGCTCGACCCGCACCGTGAACCAGCTGTCGAGCGGCGACAGAACCGGCGCCCGGCTCAGCCGGTAGTTGTACTCCTTGTGCAGGGCGCTCTTGCGCGCGTGAAAGCCCGCCGCCGCCGGGCCCGCATCGAGAATTCTGACGTCGTCGGGCAGGTGACGATTGACGCCGTGGATCAGCTCACTCGATTCGACGCGCCGGTCGAGCTCGAAGTGGGCCACCTGGCCGCGAGCGTGGACACCAGCGTCGGTTCGCCCCGCGCCGACGATCGCCACCGTCGAGCCGAGCTGCACGCCCAGCGCTCGCTCCACCACCTCCTGCACCGACAGAGCATTCGGCTGCCGCTGCCAGCCCGCGTACTCGGTGCCGCGATAGGAGATCGTCAGGCGGTAGACCATCGCCGATCCAGGGCCAGGGTGGCGAAGAAGGGTACCCAGATCGCGGCGAAGATCCAGGGCATCAGATCGACGCCCGCGAACTGGGGCAGGTAGGAGAGCGGCATCAGGCCCGACAGCAGCAGCCAGGCGCGTCGCTGCCTGAGTGCCGCCGTCGGCAGCACCCACAACAGGTACCAGGGGTAGACAGTGGCTGAGAAGATCAGGATCGCCCCGAACACCGCGCCGGTGCCGTCGATCGGATCGCGGATCCGCCAGCAGGCGATCAGGGTGAGTCCGAGAGCGGCGGCCAACACCAGCTTGGCGTGGAGCTGCGGGTAGTTGAACGGGTAGAACCGGTTCCAGAGCTCGTGCCGCTCGGTGGCGATCTTGACGGCGTCGAGTCGTCGCTCGACCCGGGCGGTGACATCGAGCCGCTCCGAGAGCCGCCAGAGCGGCTCATAGAGCGGTCCGTTGAATTCCCAGCTGATCGCGAAGCGGGTGATCCCGGGCGGCACGCCCCGGGCCGACAGCGCGATCGGTCCGAGCCCGGCGACGATCAGCACAGCGACCACGCCTGCGAAGACCCACGGCCGTCGGCTGGCGCGCGCCCAGATCGGCAGCACGACGATCGGCACCAGCTTCGCCAGCACCGCACCCGCGGCCGCGGCCGCAGCCGACAGAGCCCGCGGCCGGCTCCGCGACAGCGCGAACAGCGTCGCCGCGACCAGTGCCACGCCGAGCGCGTCGACGTGACCCATCCCGGCGGTCTCGAGCACCACCAGTGGATTCCACGCGTACCAGGCCGCACGGGCCACAGGTAGTCCGAATGCGGCGCACAGCCGTATCAGAAGGAGGCAGGTGAGCAGATCGAACGCCGAGAGGAGAAGCTTGAGGACGTGCACCGAGGCCGCGAGTCGAGCGGCTATACTAAAGAGCCCGAGCGCGAGTGGTGGGTAGACGGTTGGGACGTCACGATGGGACAGGGAGCGCCAGACAGGACCTTGCAGAGACGCGAGGGCCGGATCTTCCGGAGCCAGCAGATAGGGGTTCGAACCGGCAGCTACCACTCGCCCGTCCCACACGTAGCGCAATACGTCGTCCGACAGCGTCGGTGGCACGGGCAGGAGCAGGAGACGCAGAAGCAACGCGACTAGGAGGACCCCGACCACCTGCGAGCCCGGCTGGACCCGAAGACGCCCCACAGCCCACCAGAGAGCGACCGAACCGGCTGACAGCAGCGCGACCGTCAGCCAGGGACGGGCTGCCAGGTCCCATGTCACGAGCAGCGCAACGTGGACCAGGAGCAGCGGGCCGGCGGCGCTCAGCGCCGGGCGAATAGACTGAAAGATCACGCGACTCCTCGAACGAGATGAACGAGCTTCTCTCTCAGACACTACTGACAAGCTACTACCTGATTCTCGGGGTACTGGCTCTGTTCGGAGCACACCGGCTGGTGTTGCTGGTGATCTACTATCGCACACGCCATCTGGCCCCTGTGCGACCTCCCGACCCCGCCGACTGGCCCCGCGTCACGGTCCAGCTGCCGCTCTACAACGAACTTTACGTGGCCGAGCGGTTGATCGATGCGGTGAGCGCGCTGGACTATCCGGTCGACCGCCTGCAGATCCAGGTGCTCGACGACTCCACCGACGAGACCCGTGAGATCGTCGCTCGGCACGTGGCCGCGGTGCGTGCCCGCGGCGTCGACATCGTCCATCTGCACCGGGTAGATCGAACCGGTTACAAGGCCGGCGCGCTGGCGGCCGGTCTCGAGAGCGCCACCGGGTCGCTGCTGGCGGTGTTCGACGCAGACTTCGTTCCGGACCCGGACTTCCTGAAGCGAACGGTGCCGTACTTCTCCGATTCCGAGATCGGCATGGTGCAGGCGTGCTGGGAGCACCTGAACCGGGACTACAGCCTGCTGACCCGAGTGCAGGCGATCTTCCTCGACGCCCACTTCCTGATCGAGCACTCGGCACGCAACCGGAGCGGCCGTTTCTTCAACTTCAACGGCACCGCCGGCGTCTGGCGGCGCCGGGCGATCCTCGACGCCGGCGGCTGGCAGCACGACACGCTGACCGAAGATCTCGATCTCTCCTACCGCGCCCAGCTGGCGGGCTGGAGGTTCCTGTTCCTGCCGGACGTCAAGGTGCCCGCCGAGCTCCCGATCGAAGTCAACGCTTTCAAGCGCCAGCAGTACCGCTGGTCCAAGGGCTCGATTCAGACTGCACGGAAGCTGCTGCCCCGCGTCCTGCGCGCGCCGATCCCTCTCGCCGCCAAGATCGAGGGCGTGATCCATCTGACCAACAACATGGCCTACCTGCTGATGATCGGCCTGTCGCTGCTGATCTTCCCGGCCATGCTGCTGCGCATCGGCACCGACGCGACACTGATCCTCTGGATCGACCTGCCGCTCTTCCTCGGCGCCACCGGCTCGGTGCTGATCTACTACTCCGCCAGTCAGTACCTGCGCGCCGCCCCCGACCGCGGCTGGCTGCGCCGGCTGCCGGCGGTGATGGGACTCGGCATCGGCCTCGCGGTCAACAACTCCCGCGCCGTGCTGGCCGGGTTCCAGCGCGAGGTCGGCGCCTTCGAGCGGACGCCCAAGTACAGCATCGAAGGCGCGGCGGGCGGCTGGGCCGACAAGCGCTACCTGGTGCGCAACGACCCCGGCTCGTGGATCGAGGGGCTGTTCGCGCTCTATTTCGTGGCCTGCTTCATCGCCGCCTTCTGGCTCCGGATGTGGCCGTCGATGCCGTTTCTCTACCTGTTCCTGACCGGCTATTGCTATATGTTTGTACTCGCGTTCTCCTCGGGCCGCCCCCGAGCGAAGCCCCTGCCGAGTCCGAGCCATGGCTGAACTGCGAGCTCAATTCCCCGAATTCCGACGCATCCGGTCCGCACTGCGGCCCACCTATCCCGCCGACGCGCCGCTCCTGCAACGTTGGCGCGCCGAGCCGAGCGTCCGTCGCCATCAGCCGCTGTCGGACGTCTCGCTCGGCCAGCTCCGCGCTGAGCTGGCGCTCAACCGCGTCGACGACCTCTACCGCGGTCGCGGTGACAAGTTCCAGTGGATCGTGCTCGCCGACACCGAGCCCGCCGGCTGGATCACGCTCGTGGTCACCAACTGGGAGCACGGCCTGGCCGAGCTCGGCTACGCTCTGACGACCCAGTATCAGCGCCGCGGCCTGATGGTCGAGGGCCTGAACCTCCTGCTCGCCGATCTCTTCTTCCGCACCGGCATCGAGCGCCTCGAGGCGCGCTGCTCGGTCGAGAACATCGGCTCCCAGAAGGTGCTCACCAAGCTCGGCTTCCGGCAAGAGGGCCGGCTCCAGGGCTACTTCGTGCTCGACGGCAAGCGGGTCGACAACTATCTGTACGCGATCCTGCGCGAAGACTTCGTGCCGCCGCCGGCCTAACCACCCGCCCCACCCGCCTCCGCCCTCTCGATCGCCTCGGCGCGCTCGCGGTACTTGGCGGCGGCGTGAGGTTCTGCCGACACAGCCTCAGTTGTTGGGCTTGCCCTTCTTGGCACAGTTCCCTGACGCCTGAGCACAAGCCTGTTTGAAGATTTTCTTGAACGACGATCCGAGCACAGAGCTGCTCTGCAATAGGGTCTCATCGCTGAAAACCGACGATGCGATGCCGACGATTCGATTTTCGGCCTTGTTCAGACCGAAGCTCTGGCCTTCGGCCTTGACGCCGAAGTTCTGCACCCAGGGCCCGCCGCTCGAGCCGCCACTCATGTCCGATCCGTAGATAACAGTCCCCGAGTCTTCTCGAAAGAACCAGTCTCCGGAATCTACCTGGTGCATCTTCAGGCCGTTGTCGAGATTGGCCGGGTAGGCGAGCATCTTGACGAGGTTGTTCTCGAGCGTGCCGGTCTTGTAGCCCAGCCAACCGGTCACATCGCCGACCTTGAGACCGTCCGAATCGGCGAGGACGATGATCGCGAAGTCGCCGGGGTTCGGCACCTGCGGGTCGGCCAGCCAATCCTTGGCTACGAACGCCACGACTCCCGACCAGGTCCCGAACGGAGCCAACCCATCGTGAAAGGCCGGTACAAACAGGAAATCGGTCGAGGCTCCGGCTTCGCCGTTGTAGGCGCAGTGGCCAGCGGTGGCAATCAGCCGCTTCGAGACCACCGAGGCCGAGCAACGAAACCCGCCGACTCCGGGCCGGTTGAAAAACAGCGCGCCGACCGTCGAATAGGGATAGTGGGTGCCCGCGTCCTCGGGGATCAGGCGTGAGCTCGAGAAGTCGAATCCCGCGGGTCCCCGGTTCAGCCAGGGGGCTGAGTCTCGGCTTCGGCGCGGCTGCCGCCAGGCGGCGCGCAGCCGAGCGGGGTCGGCAAGGTAGCGGGCACGGTTCGCCGGTCTCGGGTGCCGGGGAGCCGACGCCCGGGAGCCGCCTCGGCCGAAGGAGATCGCGGTCCGCGGTCGTTCAGAACCCAGCTCTGGGAAGCCCGTGATCTCCTGCATGGGTAGCGGTCGACTCGCCAGGATCTCGTGCTCAGTCCAGGCGCCTGCCGGGTGCTCGGGCGGCGCGGCGCCCGCGCCGTGAGACGGCGCATCGACCGACGAAAGGGCAATCACGGTGAGAAGAACTCTGCCGACTCGCATTCAGAAGCTCCCTGTCGATTCCGAGTGTGCAGCCTAGTCTAGTCCGTCGACACACGCCTTCACACCGATGACCTCCAGCCGCTCCGCTGGCGCCGTGGATCGAGGCAGCGAGTCCAAGCGGCAGCAAGCGCCGCAGCTGCCGCGCACCCTCCTAGCTGAACGTGTTGCAGGCTTCCGGATCGCCGCTCTCGAGGCCACGTCGGAGCCAGTCGACCCGCTGCTCCGAGGAGCCGTGCGTCCACGACTCGGGTTGAATCGTCCCGGTCGCCTGCCGCTGCATCTGGTCATCGCCGATCGCCGCCGCCGCGGCCAGCCCCTCCTCGACGTCGCCGGGCTCGAGTAGCTGGCGCTGGCGGTGGGCGTGGTGACCCCACACCCCGGCGTAGCAGTCGGCCTGGAGCTCGAGCCGCACCGACAGGGCGTTGCCTTCGCGCTCCGACATCGAGCGCCGGGCGCGCTGCACCTGCTCGCTGATACCGAGCAGGTTCTGCACGTGGTGCCCGACCTCGTGGGCGATCACATAGGCCTGCGCGAAGTCGCCGGGGGCGCCGAGACGCCGCGACATGACGTCGAAGAAATCCAGATCGAGATAGACCTTGGAATCGGCCGGGCAGTAGAACGGCCCGACCGCCGAGCTGTTGGTACCGCACGCCGAACGTACAGCGCCGGTGAACAACACCAGGCTCGGCTCACGATAGCCGCTCAGCAGCGAGTTCCAGGTGGTCTCGGTGTCCGCAAGGACGACCGAGGCGAACTGGCCGAGCTCGTCCGAGGCCGAGCCGCCGCCGGCGTACCCGCCCGGCAGCTGGGCCGACGGCGGCGCGGCGCTCGGCGCCCCGCCGCTCTGTTCGAGAACCGAGATCAGCTGTTGCGGATCGGCTCCGAACAGCATCGAGACCAGGATGACCAGAATCAGCCCGCCGCAGCCGAGACCAGCGCCCCGCCTGCCGATCGGTAGGCCGCCGCCCCTCTGCCCACGGCGATCCTCGACGTTGACACTCCCCTTCCGTCCTCGCCAGCGCATGGCGCGATTCTAACGCGCGCATCGCATCCCTATCTCATCCTTCGTCTCATCCTTGTCGCATCCTTATTCGGCCGGCCGGCATCTCAGAAGAGACACCGCCCGACACCCGGACGTGGGTGGGATCGAGCGGAGACCGTCAGGAAGGAGATTGTGACGTGAGAACGACACTGCTGGCCGCCTGGCTCGGCCTTCTGAGCGCGGGCGGCTCGATCGCCGAGCCGCCGGGCGCAATCGACCCCCGGCGCTGGTTCACCCCGGAGCACGCCACCGCCAAGCTCCTGATTCTCGGCACGTTCCACTTCAAGGACGCGGGGCTCGACAGCTACAAGCCGGAGGTGGACGTCGACATCATGTCGCCGAAGCGCCAGGTCGAGCTCGAAGCGCTGCTCGATCGGCTGGCTCGTTTCAAGCCCACCAAGGTCCTCATCGAAGTGGACCGGGATCGCCAGACGGTGTTCGATGAGCGCTACGGGTCCTACCTCGCCGGCACCTACGAACTCGGGGCCAACGAGGTGTACCAGGTCGGCTTCCGGCTGGCGAAGCGCCTGGGACACGAGCGGGTCCACGCGGTCGACGCGTCCGGCCGTGCCTACCAGGGCCTACCGGATCTCGAGACGTACGCGGGAGACCACGGGCAGCAGGCGCTACTGGAGAGCGCCTGGGACGAGCGCTACACCGAACTCTACCGCTACGGCGACCAGCTCAAGGCGAGACAGACGCTGATCGAGCATCTGCTGTATCTGAACTCGGAGGAGCGCGTGATGCGTGGCCACGGCCACTACGTCCTGCGCCGTCTGGCTCTGGGCGACAGCGACGAGTACCCGGCCGCCGACCATCTGACCGGCTGGTGGTACAACCGGAACTTGCGGATCGTCGGCAACGTGTTCCGGGTGATGGAGCCCGGGGACCGGCTGCTGCTCCTGATCGGTGCCGGCCACCTGCCGATCATCCGCCACGCCGTAGAGGCCTCACCCGAGATCGGTCTGATCGAGCCGTCGGAGTACCTCGAGTAGCTGGACCTAACTCGACCCGCCCGCCCCCGCTCCTCGCACAAAGGCCCTCCAGGCGGCGGGCTAGCGGCGATCTCTCAGGACTTGTTCACCAGGTTCGACAAGAAGCGCCGGTCGCATCGAAGTGCCCGGTCGCGGGGCCGCCTGGCTGTCTCAGGTCGGGCTACCTGTGGGTGAGGTTGTGGACAACGTCCTGGAAGATCACAGTTAGAGAGTTTCCAGGTTCGCGAACTTCGCCACCAGCTTGCGCTTGCCGACGCGGTCGAAATAGACCGTCAACTTGCCGTCAGGGCCGTCGCCGTCGAGCTCCAGGACGACCCCCTCACCGAGAGTCGCGTGACGCACGCGGCGGCCCTTCTTGAGCCCCGGGTAGGCCTCCGAGGCCTCCGGCCCACGGCTCCCGGTCGGCGCGCTCTCGCCCCTGCCGCGTCCCCGTCCACGACCACCGCCGCCCGACCGGCCGAAAAACGACGACACGCCGCTCGAGCGCTCGTCGTAGAACAGCTCCGGGCTGCGGGTCACGTTGACGATCGCTTCCGGGAGCTCGGCCAGGAACTGCGATTCGGTCTGATCCTGATAGTAGCCCGCCACCCGGCGGCGGCGACAGTGGCTCAGGAAGAGCTGCTCGCGCGCCCGCGTCATGCCGACGTAGAGCAGGCGGCGCTCCTCCTCCAGGTCTTCGGTCTGGCCGCCGGCGTTGAAGTGCGGCAGGACGCCCTCTTCCAGCCCGCTGATCATCACGATCGGAAACTCGAGACCCTTGGCGCTGTGCAGGGTCATCAGCGAGACCCCGCCCGACTCGCGCCACAGGTCGATGTCGGCGACCAGCGAGGCATGGTCCAGAAACGCGGTCAGGAGATCGGTCTCGCCCGCCTGCAGCCGCTCTTCCGTGAACTCCTGGGCGGCGGTCAGGAACTCCTGGATGTTCTCGAGCTTGGCGTACGCCTCAGGATCCTCCTTGTCGTACATCTTGGCGTAGCCGGTCTCTTCGAGCAGCAGATCGAGCAACGACGGCAGCGGCCGCTCCTCGGCCTCGGCCTGCAACCGCTTGATCAGCTCACGGAAACCGACCAGCGCCTTGCCACCGCGCGCCGGGAAGCTGCTGAAGTCACCGCCGGCGAGCGCGTCCCAGAGGCTCTGACTGTTCTCGGCCGCGCGCTGTTGAAGTATCTGCTGAGTGGCCTTGCCGATGCCACGCGGCGGGTTGTTCAGGATGCGCAGGAACGACAGGTCGTCGCGCGGGTTGCGCAGGACGCGCAGATAGGCGACCAGATCCTTGATCTCGGCACGCGAATAGAAGTGGACGCCTCCGACCAGCTCGTAGGGAATCTGGCGCTTCAGGAACTGCTCCTCGAACGCCCGGGTCTGGGCGTTGGTACGCACCAGCACCCCCATCTCGCTCCAGCCGCGGCCGTCCGCGGACATCCCCTGGAGCGTGTTGGCGATGTAGCTCGCCTCGTCCTGCTCATCGCGCGCCTTGTAGAGCTCGATCTCGGCGCCGTCCCCGGCGTCGGTCCAGAGGCGCTTGCCACGCCGGTTCTGGTTGTGCGCCACCAGGTCGCCGGCGGCGGTCAGGATGTTCTGGGTCGAGCGGTAGTTGCGCTCCAGCTTGCGGATCACCGCGCCTGGGAACGCCTTCTCGAACTCGAGCACGTTCGACAGGTCGGCGCCGCGCCAGCGATAGATCCCCTGGTCCTCGTCGCCGACCGCCGTGAGGTTGCCGTCGCCGCCGGCCAGCTGGGTGACCATTCGCATCTGAGCCAGGTTGGTGTCCTGGAACTCGTCGACCAGCAGGTAGTGGATGTGTGACCGCAGGCGGTCCCGGATCTCTGGCTCCTTGACCAGCAGATCGACCGACAAACGCAGCATGTCGTCGAAGTCCATGGCACCGGAGTCGACCAGCATGCCCTGATAGTGACGGTAGATCCGAGCCACCCGCTCGGCGAAGAACCCGTCCGCCTCGGCCTCGAACGCCTGCGGACCGAGCAGTCGGTTCTTGGCCGATCCGATCGCCGCCAGCATCTTGCGCGGCGGGAACGAGCTCTCGGCCATGCCCTCTTTCTTCAGCGCCTTCTTGACCAGCGCGATCTGGTCGTCGCGATCGAAGATCGAGAATCCCGGTGCCACCGAGATCCGAGAGCCCCACTTGCGCAGCAGACCGAGAGCGAAGCGGTGGAAGGTACCGACGAAGGTCGGCAGCGGATAGATCGCGAGCAGCTTCTCCACCCGCTCGCGCATCTCGCTGGCGGCCTTGTTGGTGAAGGTCACCGCGACGATCGACCGAGGATCGATCCCAACCTCCTTGACCAGATAGGCCACCCGATGGGTGATCACCCGGGTCTTTCCCGACCCGGCTCCCGCGAGAATCAACTGCGGCCCCTCGCCATGGGTCACCCCGGCGAGCTGCTGCTCGTTGAGCTGGTTCTCGAGATCTAGGTCGGAATTGGGCACGAGTCGAGGCTCTCTGACTGCCTGGGGTGTTTAACACAAGGTGGCGGGCTTGGGCGAACGTTAAGACGGTTTCGAGTGGATCCCCCTGAGATTCGCGCAACCGATCTCCTCAGGGGCGCGAACCGTCCAACAACACTTTGGATCGGAGGGCGCGCAGCGCTCTCGGCAACCACCGTCTCCTTGGAACCAAGGAGACGCATTCCAGAAGGAGTAGTCATGTTGAGATGGGCTGTCACATTCCTGGTCATCGCACTCATCGCCGCCGTCCTGGGTTTCGGTGGCATCGCAGGCGCCTCAGCCGGCATCGCCAAGGTCCTGTTCTTCGTCTTCCTGGTGGTCTTCGTCATCTCGATGGTGGCGCACCTCTTGAAACGAGTGTAGTGAGCCGGGACGCCGCTTCGCGCGCGTCCTCCAGAGATCAGCCGGCAGGGGTCACTTCGCCTGCTCGTGCCTCCATCGAGGCCCCCGCCGGTTCCCTTCGCGTCACCGTCAGAAGCGGCTCCGACTGCTCGCGCGGCTTACCCGCCCGCTATCTGAACCCACTGCGTGCTGCTCGCCACCACGTTGCCACCGCTGCCGAGCTCCACCAGATCGCGCAGTTCGTAACCGGCCTCCGGCGATAGCTCGACCGATTCGATCGTCGCGGTCGGGCTCGCCATTCCGTTGGGACCGCTGGTCGCCCAACGAACCGCGGTGGTCTGGTACCCGCCAGGCCCGCTCGGCTGGCGAGAGGCGTGTCTCGGCGCGATCGCCACTGCGCTTTCGTCCTCGGCGTCCGCACAGAGATACGAAGGGTGAAGGATGGCTCCCGGGCAGACCGGCCACACCTCTTCGTTGGAGTAGTTCAGCACCTCGGGATCGAGATCGGTCTCCGGAAAATGGGCGAAACCACCGTCGGGCCGCACGGCGAGCGTGAAATGAGTCCAGATCGGCAGTGGCCCGCTGGTGCCGGTCAGCGGAGTCTCGCCGAATCCGTCCCGACCGGTCCAGACGATGGTCAGGCGGTCGGGCGAGTAGCCGACGAACCAACTGTCGCGACGATCGTTGGAGGTGCCGGTCTTACCAGCCAACGGATCCCGCAGCCCCAGATGCCGGGCGCGCGTCCCGGTACCGCGGGTGATGACGCCCTGGAGCGCGGTATTGACCATATGACTGGTCTCTCGATCGAGGACTCGGCGCGCCCAGAGCTCCGGCCCCTCCAGGCGCTCGCCGGCGACGTCGCTCACGACGGCGATCGTCGTGTGCGGTTTGCGCACGCCGCCGCGCGCGAAGCTCGCGTACACCGAGGCCATCTCCCACGGCGATGCCTCGCCGGCGCCCAGAACAACGGCCGGGTCACGACCGACAGCGAGGCCTAGCCTGCCCGCTTGGCGGCGGATCTCGGCCAGCCCAGTGTGGGCGGCGAGGCGTAGGGTCGCGGAGTTGATACTCATCTCTAGCGCCTTGCGCGCGGTCACGTTATTGCGATAGCTACCTTCACTGTTAACGGGGGTCCAGAGTTCCTCGCCAAAACGGATCGCGATCGGCCGGTCAGCGATCGGCGTGTCCAGGTGAGCGATTCGCGAGGCGAATGCGGCGGCGAAGACAATCGGCTTGAACAGGCTGCCGACCTGTCGTCGGGCTTGACGCACCCGATCGAACTCCGATCGGCCGTAGTCGTGGCCACCGACGTAGGCGAGCACACCGCCACTGATCGGATCGATCGACAGGAGCGACGCCTGGAAGTCGCCTCCGAGCCGATCGCCGTACTCTTCTTCGAGCTCGAAAGCACCCCGGGTCACGGACTGCTCGGCGCTCAGCTGATCGAGCCAGTCGAGAGTGCCGTCGATGACCAGCCCGGCCTGATCGAGGTCAGGGATGTCGAACTCGCTCATCAGCTCGTACTTGACCGCGTCGGCGTAGTAGCGGGCGTCGACACCCGCTTCCGCGCGACTCGGACTGACCGTGACCGACTCGGCGACCGCCCGCTCGAGCTCCTCTTCGGTGATCCATTCGAGCGCGCGCATCCTGCCCAGCACCCCGTTGCGACGATTGCGGACGCGCTCGCGATCGGCGGTCGGCGTGTAGCGCGAGGGCGCCGCGATCATTCCCGCGAGAGTCGCCGCCTCAGCCAGGGAGAGATCGGCAACGGTCTTTCCGAAGTAGTCGGCGGCGGCCGCTCCGACACCCACCAGGCTGACGCCGTCGCGGACGCCGAAGTAGACCAGGCCGGCGTATGCGCAGAGGAGCTCGTCCTTGTCGTAACGGCGCTCCAGGGCGATCGCGATCAGTGCTTCGCTGGCCTTCCGACGCCAGGAGCGCTCATGGCTGAGGAATCGGTTGCGCGCCAACTGTTGGGTGATGGTGCTGCCTCCCTGACGGATCTCGCCAGCAGCAAGGTTCGCGATCGCGGCGCGGGCGATGCCTCCGAACGAGACTCCGTGGTGGAAGTGGAACTGCTCGTCCTCGGCGGCCATGATCGCTCGTGCGAGGAGCGGCGGCAGAGACGACGGATCACCGGAGCAAGCGCCTCCGCGGCGCTCGATCAGCCGGTTGTCGTAGTAGCGATAGATCTCGACCGGCTCCAGCGTCAGCGGAGAGATCGGCTCACCGTTCTCGAGAACCGTCCGCACCCGATCGTCTTCGAATCGGATCTCGAGCCCCCGGCCCGCTTCCGGACCTCGCGGGTGCAGCGGCTCGCGCGTCATCAAGAAGACCGAGTCTCCGTGCGTCGAGTAGAAGCCGCGCTCCAAGGCCGGAGTCGACGTAGCACGTGGAGTCGACGTAGCAGGCGCTGCGGCGCGGTAGCCGATAGCGCGCAAGTACCCGACCAGCGCATCCGCGCCGAGCCGCTGGTTGGGTTGGATCTCGAGCGGTCTGGAGAAGAGTCGGCTCGGTGCCGGGGTCAGATCCTCGGGAACCCCGATGTCCGCCGCTGCCGTCCGAACACTCCATGTGAGCGCGACCGTTCCGCCGCTGACCGCCAGCAGGAGGGCGACGACAGCGTAGCCGCTCCATCGCTCGAGTATGGCGGTTCGATCTAGGGTGGTCCGTTCGATTTCGTTCCGGCTGCGCATTGGCTGAGTTGTTCGCCTCCCACACACGGGAGAGCAAGCGCAGTGCCACGAGTCGAGCCCTTTCCTGTTGGTTCGGAGCTCCGGCAGGCGAGCAACTTTTTCCGCTGCTGCGCAAGCGTTACAGGCGAGGCCATCGTCACCTGTCCGCCCTCGGCCTCGGGTCGATCCGCAGGATCACCGCGAACGGCCCGTCGCCTCTGGCTCGATGCGATCCCGAGGCGCTTGCGCTCCGCCCTCTGGCATTCGCGTTGCAGCCTGAGCCTTACACGTGACGTCGAAGCGACTGACGACAGATCAAGCCTCGATAGGTACACCAACGAAACCTCCGCCGAAGCGCGGAGCCAACCTCAGGAGGGGCCAACAGATGAAAACACTCACACTCACACTCTCAATGCTCATGGTGCTCGGTACAACGGTGCTACTCGGCGCGGACGGCAACATGCCGAAGGACCAGACGGTCTGGGATCGAATCGGCGAGGACCACGTCCAGGTCGTCGGCTACGTGACCTTCGTCAACGACGAGACCTTCGAGCTGCGTTCGCCCGAGAAGGGCGCCCTGACCTTTGCGATCCCCGACGATCAGGACGGCGTCATGGCGCACATCGCGTCCGGTAAGCGCGTGCAGGTCTGGTACGACCCGTCGCTCGACACCGACGGCCTGACCGGCCGCGTGACCTACGTCGAGAGCTACGATCTGCTGCCCGAGGAGGGCGAGATCGAGGGCCAGGTCGAGCAGACTTTCACCGAGGTCGAGACTGAGACCGAGGAGCTGGTGAACGAGACGGAAGCCGAGCTCGAAGAGACCGGCGACGAGATCGAGCGCGAGGCCGAAGAAGCCCTCGCCGAGACCGAGGCCGCGCTCGAGTCGGACCGCTCGACCAACCGCAGCCAGACCGGCTTCTCCGACGACCTGCCGCAGACGGCCAGCTCGGCGCCGACCAGCGCCCTGACGGGCCTGTTCCTGATGGGCCTCGGCGCACTGGTCTGGGGTGGTTTCCGCCGCAGCTGATGCTGCCGCACGAGTCAACCGCGAACTACCGTCGCCGGCTGCTGCCGGCGGCGGCTTTCGCATTGATGATCGCCGGCAGCGCCCTACTGGGCCACGCTCTCTGGCAGACGCTACGCCTGGAGCGGGCGCAGCACCGCGACCTGGGTGAGCTCGCGTCACTCGATCTCACGACGACACCCGCGACCGGGGCGCTCGGAGCGCTCGGGCAGCCACAACGCCCGCCGCCGATACCTGGCGAACTGCTAGGACGTCTGACGATCCCCGCCCGTGATGTCTCCGCCTCGATTCGAGAGGGTGTCGGTGACGAGGTCCTCGACGTCGCCTCCGGGCATCTTCCCGGCACGGCGCTGCCGGGAGAACGCGGGAACGCGGCGATCGCGGCCCACCGCGACACGCTCTTCTCCGGACTGCGCTCGGCGACCGAGGGCGACCTCGTTCACGTCGACACGCCTGCCGGGCGGACGACCTACCGGATCACGGCGCTCTCGATCGTCGAGCCCCGCGACCTGTCGATCCTGAACCCGACCGATGTCCCGACGCTGACGCTCATCACCTGCTATCCGTTCACCTTTGTCGGCCCCGCCCCTCGTCGGTTCATCGCCCACGCGACGCTCGTCGAGCGCTCCTCGGCCACCCCGGGGTAGGCGCTACATCGTCGTTTGAAAGGGCTGCACGTAGGACGCACCGAGAGCGCGCTTCAAAAGCACGAAGAGCGTGATGAATCCTACCTTTTCGCTCTGGTACGCAAACTGCAGCTTCCAGACCTTGTGAACACTTCGAACTCTACAAATCCCAGCACCCTGAGGAGGTTCCAAACTATGACCAACTACAAGACAGCTCCAATCTTCATCTGCCTGATCGCGGTAGCGCTCGTTGCCGTCGGATGCGCCAGCACCCAATCCGCCGGCACCCAGCTCTCCGACTCTGCGATCACCGCGAAGGTGTCCACCAAGCTCGCGGCCGATCCCGAAGTCAATCCGTTCGAGATCGACGTCGACACGAATGAGGGGATCGTCACCTTGAGCGGCGCGGTGGAAGAGGATTTCGACCGCAAAGAGGCGGAGCGCCTGGCCCTCGGCACGAGCGGCGTGAAAAGCGTCATCAACGACATCACCATCGGCGAGCGGGGTCTCGGCGAACGGCTGAGCGATGGCTGGATCACGACCAAGATCAAGTCGAAGATCGCCGCCGACCCCGACCTCAATCCCTTCAACATCAACGTCGACACCAAAGAGGGTGTGGTCACCCTGAGCGGGCGTGTGAAGACTGAGTTGGCCTCCGCGGAAGCCGCCAAGCTCGCACGCGCCACCGAGGGCGTCCAGAACGTCATGAACCGCCTCGAGGTTGGCTAGACCGGGAGCCCCCCGACGGCGACTGGGCAACGACAGTTAGGCGACCTCGCCAACCCCCATTGGTGTCTGTTCGCCGCTTCCAGACCGGGAGATCAACCTCCGGTCTGGAGCTTTTTCCTCGCCGCAGTGAAAACCGAACCCTGACCCACGACTGCATAGATCTACACCCGTGTTCGGAAAGGACCCATTACGTCGAACAAACGAGAGCGTGGCGACGAACCGATGGCCGGCGCCATCGGTTCCCTCGACGCCGAACCGACCCACTATCAGAAGACGTTCGACCCGACCGCCGAAGAGGCCTACTGGCGCGAGCACTTCTACTCGCGACCGTACGTCAGACCCGGCCATCTCTGGTCGGCCTTCGGTCCCGCGTTCCACCTCGGCTGGCACGCTCGCCACCGGTTTGCGCTTCGCAGTTGGGCCGACATCGAGGGCGACCTCGAGCGCCGTTGGCGAGAGAGGCAGGGGCACCAGATTCCATGGCGGCTGGCAAAGCTCGCCGCGCGGGACGCCTGGGACCGTCTGACCACCTGGTTCGACGATCTCGAGGAGGAAGCCTATTGGCGAGGACGCTCCCCGGAGCGCTCCGAGGGCCAAGCCGGCGACTCCAACGACTACCGGGCGGCCTTCCGATTCGGTTGGGAGGCCAAGCGACGACACGCCGGCAGCAGCTGGCCGGAGGCCGAGGCGCTCGTGGAGACCGAATGGCACGAGCTCGAGCTCGATCGGCGTCTCCCCTGGCAGCTGGCGCGAGACGCAGTCCGCGATGCCTGGCGACGAGTAGAAGCGACCCTGCCCGATCCGGGAAACGTAGCCTGACCTGGCCCGAGCTCAGGCGTTCCGCTTGGCCGAGAACTCGCCCAGCATCTCCCTGAGGAGCGTCGGGTCGGCGGGCTTGGTGACGTGGTGGTGGAAGCCGGCCGCGCTGGTCTTTTGCATGTCTCCCAGGCGTCCGAAACCGGTCATGGCGACCGCTAATCGATTCTCGGTCGAGAACCCCTGCTGCCGCAGAGTCGTGAGGACGCTGTAGCCGTCCTGGCCGGGCAGGTCCAGGTCCACGAGCAGTACGTCCGGCAGGTGTTCGAGCGCCTGATCGACAGCGCTGTCGCCGTCGAAGCACACCCTCGGCTTGTGCCCCCAGAGCTCGAGCAACATCGCCAGGGCCTCGGCGCTGTCCTTGTTGTCTTCGACCACCAGCACGTCGAGCGGCGCGACCTTCATCTCCGAGTGCACCGCCTCGGTCGCCTCGACGCCCGCCTCGTTCGAGGACGCCGGCAGCCGCACCGTGAACTCGCTGCCCGTGTCGATGCCCGCGCTCCGCACTTCGACCGAACCGCCATGGGACTCAACCAGCTGCTTGACCAGCGTCAGGCCCAGCCCGAGCCCCTCGCGGGCATCGAGAGCACTGCGGGCACCCTGGCTGAAGGGCTCGAACAGATGGCGGCGTACCTCCGGGGTCAGTCCCTGGCCGTTATCGCGAATGGTCACGGCCACGGCGCCGCGCGACTGTCCGACCTCGACCTCGATCGCACCGCCCGCTGGCGTGTACTTGGCGGCGTTGGTCAGCAGGTTCGCGAAGACCTGGCGCAACCGATCGGCGTCGCCGTCGACCCACAGCGGCCCGGCAAGGTCCGGCAGGTTCAGCTCCTGCTGCCGATCCCGGATCAGCTCGCGCACGCTGTCGGTCGCTTGAGTCAGGCATCCGCGCAGATCCACCCGCTCGACCTTCAGCTCCATGGCACCGTGGGTGATGCGCGAGATGTCCAGCAGATCGTCGACCAGCCGGCTGAGATGGGTCGTCTGCCGATCGAGGCGCTCGACGTGCTGGCGCAGATCGGGGTCGAGATTCTTGGCCTCCAGGATCGCCAGGGTATTGACAATCGGTGCGAGCGGGTTGCGCAGCTCGTGCGACAGCATTGCCAGGAATCGGTCTTTCCGCCGGTCCGCCTTCGTCAGCTGTTCGGCACGATAGCGCAGCGTCGCGCGCGACTTCTCGCTCAGGATCGCAATCGCGGTCAGGTCGACACCGATCGACGTCAGGTAGGCGTCGTCGACGGTCGGCTGGTCAGACTCGCGGTAGTACATCGCGAGTGTCGCCAGAACGTCGCCATCCGGTCCCTTGACGGGCTCCGACCAGCAGGCGGCCAGCCCGTGCTCGGCGGCCAGGTCCTTGTAGTCGTCCCAGAGTGGGTCGGTGGCGATGTCGGACACACTGACGCTCTCGCCCAGGTAGGCGGCTGTGCCGCAAGAGCCGACCTTGGGCCCGATGGCGATCCCATCGATAGCTGCGCTGTAGGAGGCCGGCAGACTGGGGGCAGCGCCGAAGATCAGACGCTTGCCATCCTCCGACAGCAGCAGGATCGAGCACAGGGAGTGCCTGGAATGGTCTTCGATGAAACGGGCGATGGCGTTGAGCAGATCCGGCAGCGGATGATTGCCGACGATCCGCTCGAGCAGGCCCTTCTGATGCTCGAGCAGAAGCTCGGCGTGCCGCCGTTTCGCGACCTCACCACGTAGCTCGAAGACCTGCTGCGTCAGAAGGGAAAAAGGGCTCCCCGAAGACTTCTTCGGCTTGGCCCGCAGCAACAGGACGGCCCGCTCGCGCGGCAAGGCATCGAACTTAACCCGCCCGCCCACGAGCTGACACTCGATCGTCTCCCCGTCAGCGCTCCGGAGCTCGAGCGCGCTTGGCGACGCGGATGGCGTCCGCATCGTCGCTCGGAGCACCGCCTCCAGCTTTTCCTCGGAGGACGCGACCCAGCTCCGCAAGTTCTCGCCTGCGAGGTGGTCGGTGCGACAGCCGAGCAGCCGCGCCGCGCTCGAATTCGCGGCGTAGATCTCGCCATCCGCGGCAACCAACAGCTCCGCCGTCGACGAGGTCCGTGCGAGCGCGCGGAACATCTCCAGCAGGCCGGCAGGAAGATCAGCTCTTGTAGTACTCGCGGGCTGTGTCATCGGTTCTTTTCAAACCAGGCCGCAGATAGATCACCACCCGGCAACCGGCGTGACCCTCGGCGATGGTCTCTTCGAGGTCGACCTGGGCGTAGCCCAGGTTCTCGGCCGCGATCACGCCGAAGACGTTCGAGGTCATCATGCAGAGGGGCGGATTCCCCAGCACACGGTCGCCGAACGGGCAGGCCCGATTGCCGAGGACGATCTTGTCGTCGTCCTCCTCGATCACGTAGAAATCGCCCTGAATCCGTCGCTTGAGGTCGATCAGGACCTCGGAGACTCGCCGCCGCGACAGCTGATCGACCGCCAGCGCTCGTCTGTAGCTCTGATTGAGCTCGTCGCCGACCTTCTGGCCGACCACGCTCACGAAACCGGAAGCGTCTTCGAGACCTACGACGTCCTGGAGCGTGTCCGCCAGGTGGCCGAGGAGAGTGCGCATGAAGACGTCTCGCTCCAGGGGAACGTCAGCCTCCTGGACGGAAACGGAGACAGGGTCGGTATCGGACGAATCGGTCATCTCGGGATCCTCACTCGTATTCTGTCGTCAAGGATTGGCAACCGATCGCGCACCGATCAGGCTTCGACCGTCTCCTGCTCCTCGTCATAAGCGTTCAAGCGGTTGTAGATCGTCTTCACACTCAGCCCGAGCGCCTTGGCGGTTTCGTTCTTGTTGCCGTCGAACTGCTCGAGCGTCGCGAGAATGAGACGACGCTCCACATCCGCGACCGGCGTGCCGACACGAACCCGCAGGATCGGTCCCTCCGGCTTCTCCTCGCCGGTAATCTCCCCCGGCAGGCAGTCGGAGTCGATCTCGCCATCGGCCAGGATGAACGCGCGCTCGACGACGTTCTTGAGCTCGCGGACGTTGCCCGGCCAGTGGTACGTGCACAGCCGCTTTTTTGCCTGCTCGTCGATCCGGCCGCGAGCCGAGCCGTCCGCGAGCTTGCTCAGGAACTCTTCAACCAACAGCTCCACGTCGCCCTCGCGCTCGCGCAACGGCGGCATCTCGATCGGAAACACTTTCAGCCGGTAGAGCAGATCCATCCGCAGCTTGCCATCCTCGACCGCGCTGTGCGGATCGCGATTCGTGGCGGCGATGATGCGCACATCCACCGGCACCTGCTCCTCGCCGCCCACCCTCATCACGGTCGAGGTCTCGAGCACTCGCAGGAGCTTCACCTGGAGCTCGATCGGCATCTCGGTGATCTCGTCGAGAAACAGGGTGCCGCCGTCGGCACGCTCGAAGTAGCCCTGGTGGCGACGGGTCGCGCTCGTGAACGAGCCCTTCTCGTGGCCGAACAGCTCGCTTTCGAGCAGGGTCGGCGTGACCGCACCGCAGTTGAGCGCGATGAACTTGCTGCGACGGCGGCGACTCATTCGGTGGACCGCCGAGGCCGCCAACTCCTTGCCGGTGCCGCTCTCACCGATCAGGAAAACCGAGGCGTTGGTCGGCGCTACCTTCTCGATCAGGTCGTAGACCCGCTGCATCGCCGGCGAGGTGCCGACCATGGAGTCGAAGCGCCCGACGCTGCGGAGCTTGCCGCGCAAGCTGGAGATCTCATCGCGCAGGTCGCGCGATCGATTAAGCCCCGAGAGGAGAGCCTTGAGGCGCGACACGTCGATGGGCTTCGTCAGGTAGTCGTAGGCGCCGAGCCGCAGCGCCTCGACCGCCGTGTCGACGCTGGCGTTGCCGGTGACGAGGATGACGTCGATCGTGCCGGGCCGCTCGGAGAGCTCCTCGAGCAGCTCGGTGCCACGGCCGTCCGGCAGAATGAGGTCGCAGAGGACGACGTCTATCTGCTCGGATCCGAGGCGCCGCCGCGCGGTAGCGAGAGTGGCGGCAGTCGATGTCTCGAAGCCTTCGATCTCGACCAGCTGAGCCAGTGCATTGAGCGAACTGGGGTCGTCCTCGACGATCAGTGCGCGCGGTGCGATCATGCTCGGGCCTCTGGGAAAAGGGCGCGAAGCACGGTCCCCTCCGACCCGGAGGAGACCAGCGACAGTTCGCCCCCGTCCGCTTCGATGAGCTTCCGCGCAACGTGCAGACCGTTGCCGGCCGGATCCTGGTGTAGCTCGAAGAGGCGCTCCCGCAGCTCCGGCTCGATCCCGGGTCCGAAGTCTCGAACGTCGATGGCGAGGCCCTCGTCCAGCCGCCTGGCGCTCAAGACGATCCTGCCCTTGGGCGGCGACGCTTGCATTGCGCGGATCATCAACTGCAAAAGGGCGTGGGTGAGAGTCTCGCGTCGACCTCGGATCGGCAGGCCCTCTGGAAGGTCGACCTCCAGGTTGAGACCCCGCTGCCGGATCTTCCCGCCGACCAGGGTCGCCAGGTCGGCGGCGGCGCCGCCGAGCTCGAACCGGGTTCGCGGCTCTTCCACCCTCTCGGTCAGGTTCATAAGGTCGCCGAGCCCCTGCTGCAGACGAGTGATCGCGCCGCTGATGCTGTCCAGACGCTCGAGCTGGATCACCGCCGTGGCGCCGCCTTCTTTGCGCGCCAACTCCTTGAGCAGCTCGACGTTGAGCACCACCGCATTGAGCGGCGACCGAAGCTCGTGCTCGAGACTGTCGCGCAGAAAGTTGATCGTCCGCAAACGGGCAGCGGCCGCGAGCTCGAGGGTCAACGCGTCGGGGGAGTTCTGAGAGCGGGTAGGAGTCTTCATAAGCCTACGAGGTCGACGGAGAACTCAGGATATACCGTGCGCTCAACGGTCCTGGCGGAGGATTCTCCACAAGGGCGTCGAACCGCCGACCCGCGCACTCAGTCTTTCCTCGCGACTCGGTCGCGGTAATCTTCATCCGCCCCTTCGATATAGCCAGATGCGTGCCAGCCGGACGGTGCTTCACTCCGGGCCGGAGATCGCCAGTCGAATCAATGTCTATCGATTGGAACCTCCCGCGTGCCGAGTCGGGCAGACGGTGGCCAGGTGTAATTCCCTCAGGTGGTGTGTAGGAATTGCAGATCGGAGGCCGGCGCGATTCGCGGCTGTGCACCGCGCCCCGATCGCGCCGACGGTCATCCGCCATGTGCCGCGCGGAGAGCGGAATGCTTTGCAGCCGACCGGGAGAAATCTGCACAGGCGCCGGTCATTCGCATACTTCGCTCGACCCCAGAGTGCTCCTCTAAAACCCTCTTAGAGAAAGAGATAGGACCCGCCCCACGCTACCCGACAAATCGTGGCCCCGCCCTTGCACCTACCACTCCCGAAGCGAAGTTCAACGAAACTCACCATAGGAGGAACGTTCAATGTTGAGATGGGCCCTCACTTTTCTTGTCGTCGCTATCATCGCCGCCTTCCTCGGTTTCGGGGGCATCGCCGGCGCCTCGGCCGGCATCGCCAAGATCCTGTTCGTCGTCTTCCTGGTGGTCTTCGTCATCTCGATGGTGATGCACCTTTTGAGGCGAGCATAAAGATCCACCGACCGACAGAATCCTAGAGGAGGCAGATCGTGGAAAAGAAGATTCAGCAGAAGGGTGCCGAACTCGCCCGTTCCATGGCGGAACGGTTGCCAGACCTGAACAAGAAGAACGTCGCTGCCGCGGTCGGCGTGGCGGCAGCGGTCGTCGCAGGCGCCGTGGGTGTACGCGCCTTCCGTCGCAAGGGCAACAGCAAGGAGGAGTCGATCTTCAGCCTTCGCCAGGATGGCGACAGCTGGATTCTCGAGCTCGAGGGCGCGAGCTCGCCGACCGCCACGTTCGAGACCAAGCAGGAGGGTCTCGACGCGGCCCGTCAGCTCGCCCACGACTCGGCGCCCTGCGAGCTGGTCATCTACCGCACGGACGGCTCGCTCCAGGACCGCCACTCCTACCCGATATAGAGAGAACGCCATCGCGCGTTCTCCAGGAGCGCCGCCGGCGGGGTCACTTCACGAACTCATACCCCACGAGACCCCGTCGGCCTTTTTTTCTCCCGAGATCAGCGCCGCCTACCGCGCGGGGATTCAACCGCCCGCTCACTCCACAGTGACGCTCTTGGCCAGATTGCGCGGCTGATCCACGTCGGCGCCGCGCTTGACCCCCACGTGGTATGCGAGCATCTGCAGCGGGATCACGTTGATGATCGGCTGCAGCTCTTCCGACACCCGCGGTACCTGGATCACCTCGCGAGCGATGCCTTCGAACTCCGCCGGCTCGCGATCGGTGAGCGCGATCACGATACCGTCGCGCGCCTTCGCTTCCTGCATGTTGCTGCGCACCTTCTCGTAGACCCGCTCGCCGGTGGCGATGGCGACGATCGGTAGGTCCTCGTCGATCAGAGCGATCGGGCCGTGCTTCATCTCGCCCGCCGGGTAACCCTCGGCGTGGATGTAGGAGATCTCTTTCAGCTTGAGCGCGCCTTCGAGGGCGATCGGATAGTTGAGGCCGCGCCCCAGGTAGAGGAAGTCGTTCGCCCGGGAGTAGTCGCGGGCCAGTCGCTCGAGCTGCGGCTCGAGCTGGAGCACTTCGTCGACCGCGGCGGGCAGGTGCGCCAGTGCCTGTAGCAGCTCGGGCTCGATCCCGCCCTTGCGCGTCTGGCGAAGGTAGAGCGCCAGCAAGTAGAGCGCGACCAGCTGAGTCGTGAACGCCTTGGTCGAGGCGACTCCGATCTCGGGCCCGGCATGGGTGTAGATCACGCCGTCGGTCATGCGGACGATCTGGCTGCCGGGCACGTTACAGATCGAGAACAGGCGCGCGCCGCGTTCCCCGGCCGCTTCGAGCGCCGACAGGGTGTCGGCAGTCTCGCCGGACTGCGAGATGCCCAGTGCGATGTCGGTAGGGGTCACGATCGGGTCGCGATAGCGGAACTCCGAGCCGTAGTCCACTTCGACCGGGATGCCGGCCAACCCCTGAATCAAGAACTTGCCGACCAGGCCCGCATGCCACGAGGTGCCGCACGCGAGGATGTCGATCTTCGAGACCGCTCGCGCCTGATCGGGGTCCAGATTCAGATCGTCGAGCAGGACCCGCTGGTTCTCGAAATCGACCCGCCCGGCGAAAGTCTCCTGAACGGCCAGCGGCTGCTCGTGGATCTCCTTGAGCATGAAGTGCTTGTAGCCGCCCTTCTCGACCTGGATCGGATCCCAGTTGAGACGCGTGACCGGCCGCTCGACCCGCTCTCCGGTCTCGTCCCAGATCTCGATCCCCTCGGCCGTCAGCCGCGCGACGTCACGGTTCTCGAGAAACACGACGTCCTTCGTGTGCGCGATCAGCGCGGCGGGATCCGACGCCAGAAACTGCTCACCGTCACCGAAACCGACCACCAGCGGCGGACCTTGGCGAGTAACCACGATCTCGGGGTCGCCGACGGTCGAGACCACCGCCAGCGCGTACATGCCTTCGAGCTCGCCGGCCGCTCGGGTCACCGCCGCCCGGAGATCCTCCTCGAGGTAGGAGCTGATCAGGTTGGCAGCCACCTCGGTGTCGGTCTCCGAGGAGAACGACCACCCCTCGTCCTGGAGCCGCCGCTTGAGCGGCAGGAAGTTCTCGATGATGCCGTTGTGAATGATGGCGACCCGGCCCTTGCTGTCGATCATCGGGTGGGCGTTGCGCTCGGACGGCTCGCCATGGGTCGCCCAACGCGTGTGCCCGAGCCCATAGGTGCCCGGCGGGATCTTGCCCTCCAGCTTCTGGACCAGCTTCTCCAGCTTGCCCTCGGCCCGCACCGTCCGCAGGTCGCCGTTCTGGCGTACGACGACGCCGGCCGAGTCGTAGCCTCGGTACTCGAGACGCTTCAGGCCGTCGAGCAGCAACGGCACGACCTGTTTGGATCCAAGGTACCCGACAATCCCACACATCTCGCTACCCTCCCTTCGGGTCTTTCTTCCGCTTGCGCCGAGACGCCCAGCCCTCGACGTTCCGCTGACGCGACCGCTCGACGGCCAACGCTCCGGAGGGCACGTCCTGAGTCACCGTCGACCCAGCGCCGGTCACCGCGCCCTCACCGACCTTGACCGGCGCGACCAACATCGTATCGCTGCCGATGAAGGCGCGGGCGCCGATCTCGGTCCGATGCTTGTCGACGCCATCGTAGTTGCAGGTGATCGTGCCGGCGCCGATGTTGGCGCCCTCGCCCACCGTGGCGTCGCCGAGATAGGTCAGATGACCCGCCTTGACGCCGGGGCCCAGGGTCGACTTCTTGACCTCGACGAAGTTGCCGACTTTGGAGCCCTCGCCAAGCACGGTTCCCGGTCGCAGCCGCGCGAACGGGCCGACAGTGCAGCCGGGACCGACCTGGCAACCGTCGAGGACACTGTAGGGCTCGATCGTCACGCCGTCGGCGAGCACGGAATCTCGAATCCAGGCGCCCTGGCGCAGGGTGCAGTTGCTGCCGATGCGAGTGGCGCCGTTGAGATCGACGTCCGGGTGAAGCGTGGTGTCGGCGCCGATCTCGACGCTCGGCTCGACCTGGGTGCGCGCCGGATCGACCACCGAGACACCCGCCCGCTGGAGGTCGCCGATCTTGCGGTCGAGCAGCCGGCGATGGACGCGCGCCTGGTCGGCGCGATCGTTGATCCCGATCGCCTCACCCGGATCGGCCAGCTCGACCAGCGCCAGCGACCGACCCGCGGCTGCCGCCGCGCCCAGGGCGTCGGTCAGGTAGAGCTCGCCCTGCGCGTTCTCGGTCGAAAGCCGCGACAGAAACTCGAACACCTCCGGAAACGGCAGGCAGTAGATCCCGGCGTTCACCGTATGCGTCTCGAGCTGGTCGGCGGTGGCATCCGAGGCTTCGACGATCCTGTCGAGCGAGCCGTCGGCGCGCGCGAACACGCGGCCCAGAGTGCCGGGCTCGGGAAGATCGGCGATCGCCATCGAGCCCCAGTCCGCGCCAGCCGCTTCGCCCAACTCGGCGAGCGTCGACGCTCGGACGAGCGGCACGTCGCCGGAGAGCACCAGGATCTGGCCCTCGCCCTCGAGCTCGTGCTCGACCTGGGCCAACGCGTGGCCCGTTCCGAGCTGCTCGCGCTGCTCGACCCAGGTTACGTCGGGTGCGTCGAGCGCCGCGCGCACCCGATCGGCGCCATGCCCGACCACCACCAGAATGCGATCGCACTTTGCCGCCCGGGCCGCCTCGAGCACCCACCAGAGCATCGGCCGGCCGCCCACCGGGTGCAGCACCTTGGGCTCCTCGGAGCGCATGCGCGTCCCCTTGCCGGCCGCCAAGATCGCCGCCACTCTCGTCACGAGCGACCTCTCATCCGTCTCGCTCCTCGGCGAGCTCGGTGGCGATTTCCCGCCGCCGGCGCTCTCCGATCAGCGGCACCAACGCCGCGGCGAGGCACGCCGGATCATGCCGGATCAGCTCCCCGGGGGCGAGCAGGTCCGCGCCCACCAGCTCGACGCCGCGCCGCGTGATCTCGGCCTGATCGACCCGCACCGGGATCGCGCCGGCGTCGCCGTAGTTCGTGACCACCGCCGATGGCAGCGGCGCCGTGTTGACCAGCATCCGATCCACCAGCCGGCTGCCGACGTGGCGCTCGATCGCGTCGAGATGAGCGACCGCGTCCATCCCGTCCGTCTCGCCGGGCTGGGTCATCAGGTTGGTCACCAGCACCACCGGCGCCTGACTCTCTTCGAGCGCCCGGCGGATGCCGGCGATCAGGAGGTTGGGAAGAATCGAGGTGTAGAGCGAGCCGGGGCCGAGCAGGATCAGATCGGCCCGCCGCAACGCTTCGACCGCCGGTGGGAAGGCCGCCACGTTCGCCGGCTCCAGACTCACTGTCTCGAGCATCTCGCCCGACAGGCCGACCGCGGACTCACCGCTGTAGATCGCGCCCGAGACGCCGCGCGCCTGCAGCCGCACGTCGTTGAGGGTCGCCGGATAGATCTTGCCGCGCACCGAAAGGATCGACTCGGCGGTCAGGATCGCCTGGTAGAAGTCGCCGGTGATGCCGGTCAGAGCGGTCAGGAAAAGGTTGCCGAACGAGTGGCCCGATAGGCCACCGCCGTTGGCGAACCGGTACTGAAAGAGCCGAGCCAGCTGGTCCTCGTCGTCGGCCAGAGCCACGATGCAGTTGCGGACGTCGCCGGGTGGCAGAACGCCGAGCTCGCGTCGCAGCCGTCCCGACGAGCCACCGTCGTCGGCCATGGTGACGACCGCCTTGAGGTCGATGACCTCCCGCCCGACATGGTGCTTGAGGCCGCGCAGCAGCACGGCAAGGCCCGAGCCGCCACCCAGCGCGACGATGCGGCCGGAAGGGGATCCCGGGCTAGGCATGACCGCCCCTACTCGGTGGATTCGAACATGCCGGCATAGTCGGCCTCGGCGCGCATGGCGTCGAAATCCGAGTCGTAGCAGGCGTGGACCCGATTCTTCGGATCCAGGGAGATCGCACTCTCGAGCATCCCCGCCGCCTTCTCGAGATCTCCCTGTACGGCGTGGATCGCCGACGCCAGGTAGGCGAATCGATCGTCCTTGCTCGCCCGGTTGCCCCGGCTACAGAGATCGAGCGCTTCGTCGAAGTTGCCGCGATTGCGCTCGAAAACCGCGAGCAGGAACGGATCGTCCGCCGCCGGAGGCTTGTTCAGGTTGCTCTCGCACACCTCGAGGTACTTCTGGGCGCCCATCCGCAGCTCCGGATGGTCGGTCTTGGCCAGCACCTCGTTGAAGGCCTTCTTGGCGTCGCGCCACTTCTGCCCGTAGAGCGCCCGCGTCCCCTGGGTGTAGACCTTCATCAGTGGGTCGTGCTCGATGCGGATCTCGGCGACACTGTCCTTGGACGCCAGTCCCAGCTCGGTCAGCTTGTCGGTGACCCCGTCCGCATCGACGTTGAACCTATCGGCAAGCTCCGCCGTCGTGCGGATCTTGGCGTAGCGCTTCAGGTAGGAAACTTCGCTTGTCTTCCAACGTTTGGCCATACTCGAACAGTCCTCGCTATCTTTTTCGCAGCTCCACCAGAATTTGCTTGGCGACCGACTTGAGGGTATCGAACACTCCCAGGCCATTCATCGCTACCGCTTCGAAGGTGGGCTCGCGCTTGTAGTTAAGCATCCGGTACATCTCGTCGTTGGGCACCGCCCCATTGATGTCGCGCTTGTTGAACTGTAGCGCCAGCGGCATGGTGACGAGGTCGAATCCGTGGTCACGGAGGTTCTCTTCCAGATTGCGGATCGACTCGACGTTGGCTTCCATCCTCTCCGGTTGGCTGTCGGCGACGAAGATGACGCCGTCGACCCCTTTGAGGATCAGCTTTCGACTCGCGTCGTAGAACACCTGGCCCGGCACCGTGTAGAGGTGAAACCGGGTGTTGAAGCCGCGGATCGTTCCCAGGTCGAGCGGCAGGAAATCGAAGAACAGCGTCCGATCGGCCTCGGTCGCCAGGGAGATCATCTTGCCCTTCCGCTCGGGGGCCGTCTTGCTGTAGATGTACTGCAGGTTGGTCGTCTTACCACCGAGCCCGGGGCCGTAGTAGACGATCTTGCAGTTGATCTCGCGTGCCGCGTAATTGATGAATGTCATGCCGTGCCGACCGGCCGCGTTCGCGGCGCAGTCTCGAGGCGCCGCTGCCCAACGTCGCTATTCGCTGAACAGCGCGTCGATATCTTCGTCGGTAATCTCCGAGAAGGGACTGGGCTCGGGCTCGCCCTGAGCGCCGACTTCCGACTTCTGGTCCATCTGTTCGAACACACCCTCCATCTCGGTGCTCGCCCGCTTGACGCGGAGCCGCACCAGTCCAAGGGAGGAGCGCTCATCGAAGATCACCAGCAGAATGGCTCGTCGGGCCACGATGGAGATGTGGATATGGTCTCTCTGGCCCTCGTGAAAGAGGACCGAGAACTCGCTTTCGCCGATCAGTTTGGCCAGCCCGTCGGTCGCCGCCACGTTGCCGGCAGTCAGCGACGCGAGCGAGGTGCTGTCGAACTGATCGGTGTCGCCCGCAGCTGCGATGTGCTGGCCGTTTCGGTCGATCAGAAAGACCGCCTTGGCGTTGGCATCCAGGCGCAAACGGCGTAGTGATCCCTCGAGGTGCCGGAACTCCTCTTCGTAGACCTCCATCCGTGCCAGTGACATCGCCCTTTACGATCCTCGAAAAACTATCATACCGGTCCAATCGCCCCGGCAGTGTTGCGTTTGTTACTAGCGACCTACCCCTCGAAGCTGGTGACGATGTACGTTCCCGAGCGCTGATCCTTCTTGATCTTGACGATCTTCTGCTTCTCGGCCTCCTCGAGAAGCTCCGAAAAGGTAGAGAATCCATAGTAGCTTTCATTGAACGAGGGCCGTTTGCGCTGCATGGTCTGCTTGATCATCGAGCCCCAGAGAACGTCCTTGTTCTCTCGGACCAGCGCCTTGATCGCGTCGATCATGTAGTTCATGACCTCGCTCTTCTGCTTGTTCATTCCCGCCTTGACCACGGGTTTCTGCTTCTGGGTGTCACGCCAGACGTCCTCGTAGAAGATGAACTCGTCGCAGTTGTCGATCAGCAGCTTGGCCGACGAGTTCTTGACGCCGATGCCGATCACCTGCTTGTTGTTCTCCTTGAGCTTGGTGACCAGCGGCGTGAAGTCGCTGTCGCCCGAGAGCAGTACGAACGTGTCCAGGTGATCCTTCGCGTAGCAGATCTCCATGGCGTCGACCGCCATCTTGATGTCGGCGCTGTTCTTGCCCGAGTAGCGCTTCTGGGGGATGTCGATCAACTCGATCCCCGCTTCGTGGCAGGCGCGTTTGAACTCGCTGTAGCGCTCCCAGTCGGCGTACGCCTTCTTGACGATGACTTTGCCCTTCTCGAGGATTCGCGCGAGGATCAGATTGATGTCGAACTTCTTGATGTCCGAGTCTCGGACTCCGAGCGCTACGTTCTCCAGATCGCACAGCAGCGCGATCTTCCTTTCGTCATTCATGTTTTTCCTTTGAGAGTCGGCCGTGAACCGGCCTCCTGATAGTCAGATTGATTCGATGCTGGGGTGGGGCGGACCACCGGCGGCAGTCGGTCGACGCCCGG
>JAJCXP010000138.1 GCA_029263375.1 Acidobacteriota bacterium
CTCGAGGAAGCCCTCACGAGCGTGGGCCAGGAGCTCGCCGAGAGAGATCGGATTGCGGCGCGAGCCGACCTGGTAGACGCGCGGATCATCACCCGGCCCGAGCTCGGCGAGAGCTGCGATCGTGACATTGGCCACGTGGTCGACCGGGATCAACTCGATCGGTGAGTCCGCGGCGCCGGGCAGCTCACGCGTGCGGCCGCCGCCGTAGGCGACCAGGAGCGGATCGGTTACCCGGACGGTCTCGATCCAGCCCGGGACCGGCTCCTGAAGGGCGCTCTCGATGATCGCAGGGCGCACGATCGCCAGCGGAAGGGCGTCTCGGTACCGATCGAGCAGGCGCTCGGCCAACGCCTTGGTGAGTGTGTAGACGTCGTGAAATCCGTGTTGCCTGGCCAGCTCCCTGCCGGCGGCGACGAAGCGCTCGTCGGAAACCGTCTCGGCCGGGCTCTGTGCGCGCAGGCGGCGGCAGGCTTGTTCGAGCTGTTCGAGTGTCGCGTCTGGATCGGGATCGAGGGACCCGTCAAGGCGCTCGGGGATCGATCCGGTCCGTCGACCGCTGACGAAGCAGGTCGAGACGTGCACCAGCGGTACCTCGCCCGCATCGCGGGCCAGTTCGAGCGTGCGCAGCGCGCCGCGGGTGTTGAGCTCGAGCGCCCGGTCGAGCCGCTCGTCGAACCTGACTGTTGCGGCACAGCCGACGATTCGATCGATGCCGTCGGCGAGCCGGGCATAGGCGCCGGCGTCGAGCCCGAAGTGATCCCGTTCGAGATCGCCGTCGATCGCCTCGATCCTGGCCTCGGCCCAGGTTTTCCAGCTGTCGCCATGGAGAGCCCGTAGGCGGGCCATGATCGGCGCGCCGAGCACCTCCTCGCGTAGCCGCTCGGCAGCCGTGCGCTCGCTGTTGGAGCGGATGAGGAGGCGTAGCATGCCGACCTCAGGGACCGACCAGAGCAGCTTCTCGACCAGTACCTTGCCGAGAAAGCCGGTGGCGCCCGTGATGAGGATGCGCTCGCCGCGTAGAGAGTCACTGATGTTCAACTGCACGCCTTCCGGGGCGTCCGACGCGGGCGAATCGTTACAGCGAGTCGCCGAGGTGTAGGCTCGGGGAAACTCAGGAGGAGCCGAGATGTCTTCGACCAGCCGAGCCGACCGCGAGTGCCCCCTCTGGATCGCCGCCTACGCTCTCGTTGTCGCCGCGTTTCTGATCCCTGCTGCGCTCCCGGCCGCCGAGCGGCTACCGGAGCTCGCCCGCCTCGAGCTCGAGGCGACCGGGAGAGTCGACTCGGAGCTCATCGAAGCGTTCGCCGAGCGCCGGCGGGTCGGCGTGATCGTGATGTTCGAGGTCCATGGCGAGGCGGGCGAGCGGCTCGAGAGCTTCGGGTCCTTCACGGCGCGCTCGGCCTTGCAAGCGACCGGCGAGCGCGTTATCGGGCGGCTGTCCGAGGCTCGCGTCGAGCTGGTTCGCCAGTACCGAGGCTTCAACTCGATGGCGGTCGTGACCGACGCCGAGGGTCTGCTGGCGCTCCTGGCTCAGCCGGAGGTCAGTCACGTCGGGCTCGACGAGCCGATGGTGTGGAGTCTCGCCGAAGCGTTGCCGCTCGCCGGCATCTCCAGTGTCCGCAGAGCGGGCAAGAACGGCAAGGGGATCCGGGTAGCGGTGCTCGATTCCGGCATCGACACCGATCACAAGGACCTGAAGAAACCGCTCAAGGCGCAGGAATGCTTCTGCAATCCGGCCTGCTGTCCGGACGGCACGAATCGTCAATCGGGCAACGGGAGCGCCGAGGACGATGTCGGCCACGGAACGCTGGTCTCGGGGAGCCTGGTATCGCGTGGCAAGGTCGCCCCCCGCGGCGCGGCGATGAAGGCCAAGCTGACGATGATCAAGATGGGCGACCAGGAGGGTCCCACCAGTTCGGACGCTCTGGCCTCGCTGGACTACCTGCTGACCGAGATGCCCGAGGTCGACGTCATCAACATGAGCTTCGGGACCGTCAAGACCTGGGGCGGCAACTGCGACAAGAAGGGCGCCGTAAACCGGGCCTACGCAGCGGTGTTCGCCGCCCTGCGTGACAACGGCACGGTCGCCTTCGCGGCCACCGGCAACGATGGATCCCCGGGAAAGATGGCGTCGCCGGCGTGCGTCAAGGACGTGATCTCGGTCGGCGCGGCCTACGACGCCAACCTCGGCGGCTTCGACTACGGCGTCTGCCAGGATTCGACCTCGGCGCCGAACCAACTCGTCTGTTTCACCACCCGGAGCGCTAAGACCGACCTCGTGGCGCCGGGCCTGGCGATCACCACTTCGTCTCTGGGCGGCGGCAGTGCGACCGTCGGGGGGACTTCGTTCTCGGCGCCGATCGCCGCCGGCTGCGGCGTGCTTCTACAGAAAAGGTTCCCGAATGCGACCGCCGCACAGCTCGAGTCCGCGCTCAAGAGCTCGCCGACGACGGCGATCGACCCGATCAACGGGCGCGGCTACCCGGCTCTGGACTGCGAGGCGGCCTTCGATTTCCTGTCCAAGATGTAGCGCTCGGAGCGAGTCTCTCCGGGTGGGGTGTCTCGTAGGGTGATCCAACGGACGCACGATGGGCGACGGTTCGGACTTGACGAGTGGGGTAAGATCTACCTCTCTCACCTGTCCGTTTGAGCTCCACGCCCGAAGAACCGGTGCGAGTGCCAGAGCGAAGCCCCGGGCGTCCATCTCGGAAGCCCGGAAGAAATATTGGGTACCGGTGAGCCGAGCGCGTCTCGGCAGTTCCTCTCGTGGGGGACCCATGCAGTGGCTCGCTCGCCATCGGCAGAGAGCATAGGGAGAGTAGATGACCAAACTGAGCGCTGACGCGAGGGTTCGCGGGCCGGGCGCGGGTGGCCTGACGTCGGAAGACGATGGGCTGAGGGTCTTCAAGGCACTGTCGCACGAGACGCGGACGAAGATCTTGAGGTTGCTCGACGTGCGCGAGTACACGGTGAGCGAGCTCACCGCGGAGTTCGATCTGGCGCAGCCATCGATCTCACGACATCTGTCCATTCTCAAGGGCGCCAATCTGGTGCGTCGGCGACGAGCCGGCCAGTGCGTCTACTACCGGCTCGCTCCCGACGAGTTGAGTGCTTCGCTGCGCGGCTTCATCCAGCGCTTCCGACAGTGCAGTGCTCGGGAGTCGGCGAGCACCGGCCGTCGAGTCAAGCTGAGCCAGACCGGAGCGTTGAGCCCCAAGAGCTACGTCGGCTGGATCGACAGCAGATAACCCGGTCGAAAGAGGCTCGTCGAGCATAGAGCTTCGCGGATCGAGGCTCGGTTGCGGCGTGCCCAGCTGAGGAGTGCGGGCTCCCGCGGTCGTCTTATCCGGCGATGGCCGACATATTCGTCAGCTACGCCCGCGAGGATCAGCGCGCCGCTCGGCGGGTGGTCGAGGCGCTCGAGGCCCAGGGTTGGGACGTTTGGTGGGATCGGGAGCTGGTGGCGGGTGAGCATTTCGGGCGCTCGATCGAGCAAGAGATCGAGAGCGCTGGCTGCGTCCTGGTTCTCTGGTCGCGCCATTCGGTCGAGTCGGGCTTCGTCCAGGGTGAAGCGGGAATCGCGGCGGAGTCGGACAAGCTGATTCCGGTCACGATCGAGCCCGTCGGTCTCCCGGTCGGGTTCCGCAGTCTGCACACGCTCAGTCTGCCGGACTGGGATGACAGCGGGTCGAAGGACTTCGAGACACTGCTCACGCATGTCGAGCGACAGCTCGGCAAGCCCCGGCGAGCGCGGCCGCGACTTCGCTGGCGGCCGAGAATCCGCCGGCCGATCCTGCTGACGTCGGCGGTCTCCGTGCTCTTTCTATTCCTGTCGATCTACCTCATCCGGCTGGGCTCGCTGCCGCTGGTCGAGTACTGGCAGGGAGCGGGAGACGGCGACGGTGAGCGCTGGACGGTGTCCTACTTCATCGAGAACCTCTCCGACCGCGTGGCGTTCGCGAACGTCGGTTTCCTGCTGCGCCTGTCGGGCGAGGGCCGCTTCACGGATGCCGACACGGTGCTGACACCGCCGGCGTTCGATGGCGATGAGCCACCGGAGGTGCATGGCGAGTCGGCTACCTACTGGATCGAGACGTTCAACCCGGGAGATCGCTTCCGGCTGGTCGGGAAATACACCGCCGATCGGCCGGACGTCGAGCTCTTCCTGCACAAGGACTCGAGCACGGGTACCTCGTTGCGTCTCGAGCCGCGATCCGGCCGGACGCTGGTCATGCGCTACCGCAAGCCCTGCCTCGCCGGGGTCCTTTCGGCCTGGCTGCTGCTGGCGGTCATGGCGGTGCGGGCGCGCGGGTGGCGCTGAGCACACTCAACTCTGAAACAAGGAGACCCGAGATGTCCATGAAGAAAGCTCAACCCAAGACGTTCGGCCCCTGGTGGCCACTCATTCCCTGCCTGGCGGCGATCTCCGCGGCGGCCGCAGTTGCGGAAGTCGACGTCTCGGTCAGAGATCACGGTCGCCCAGAGCGCGGCGTCGAGAGCGTGATCATTTCGCTGCAGGGCGACACCGACTCCGAGGAGGGGGCGACCGACCCGGCCGGTGCGCTGACTCTGCAGCGCGACTGCATCTCAGAAGAGACGCTGCGAGCGCGGCCGAGCGACGTCTGGTACTACCGTTCCGGCCGGGAGGAGTGCAGTGAAAGCGTGATCCTGGCGGTGAAGAAGCATCGCACGGAGCTGCGTGCACGCGGCGGCCGCAACAGTCCGGTGCACGTCAATCTCGGGTTTGCGCTGCTACTGGGCGACCGGGTGGATCTCGAGCTCGGCAACATCGTCTGGGATCGCGAGTTCGGCGAGGAGACGCCGCGGTGGGCGGGCGGCGTTGCACTCAACTTCCATCCCTTCCCCGACGGGCGAGTGGATGTCTATGGGGGGCCGGTGGTGTCGTATCTGACCGGCCGTCGGGTGCTGGCGCTGCCCGGCCGGAACGCGGACAGCAACGTGCCGATCGAGCTCGTGGTCGAGGACGAAGCGGTCGTCGGTTTCAATCTGGGGGTGGACCTGCCGCTGAGAGCGAAAGGCGTCGCCTTCAACGTCGCCTTCCAGTACCTGCCGACCTCGCCGAGCGTGCGCACGGCACCCAGCGTGTTTCTGCTGCCCGAAGCTGACGACAAGCTGATGGTCGGCAGTGTCGGTCTCAGTTGGCGCTTCTGAATGAGTCTCGACACCCGGACGCCCCGGTCCGCGCGCCTCGCAGCGCGTTGACCCGCTGCTCAACTACTTGGTAAGTTATAGCCAAGCGAGCAAAGGTTCGAATGGAGCACCCGGCGGCGGAGCCGGGCGCAGTCCGCTATCCGGACCCTGCCTCGTAGTGGTGGGAACTATCAAGGAGGCCCGAACGTGAAGCGAAACACTGGTTTTTTGGTCTTCATCCTTCTGCTGGTGGCTCTGCTATCGGTCGGTTTCTCGCAACAGGCGGTTGCGCAGGACGACGACGCGGACTCGGCCGAGGGTGAGGCCGCAGAAGACGAACAGGAGTTCTCGGATGTGATCGTCGTCACCGGTACTCGTAC
>JAJCXP010000139.1 GCA_029263375.1 Acidobacteriota bacterium
CGCGAGATGGCGGACGAGCTGCGGCGCCGGGCGCCGGATCTCAAGGTGCTCTTCATGTCGGGCTACACCGCCGATGTGATGGTGCGCCACGGACTCACGGACGAGCGCATCAACTTCCTTCAGAAGCCGTTCTCGGCCAGCCAGCTGGCTCATCAGATCCAGCGAGCGCTCGGGCGGCAGCCCGTCGTCTAGCCGGGCGTAGCCCAGGGCGCCGCTACTCGACCCGCAACGCCTCGTAGACCCCATCCGGCTGGTAGAAGATCACTTTGGTCACTCTGCCGGTCTCGTCGCTCTCGAACCCGAGGCTGATGATTCGAGCTTCGGCGAGGACGAACCGGCCGCTCAGGTCGGGCTCGAGGGTGTAGACGGGCTGGCCGGGTACGACAGCGGTGAGCCTGCTGCCGGCGAGCTCGATTCGAACCTTCTGGCCGGGCAGCTCGTACTCGCCGACAAACCTCGCGAGGTACTCCGGATCGGACAGCCGGCGATCGGGCCGGCGCTCGAAGACGATCGGACCGGTGCGCACTTCGAGAGTCGACTCCACGGTCGCGACGTTGCCGTCCAGATCGCTGCCGAACAGGAATTTCGAGTCCTTGAAGCTCGGGTCGCCGTCGGTCTCGGCGCCGTTCCAGACGTCGTAGTGCCAGTGCTCGAGAGGCGCGCGGATGTCGTTGTAGACCAGGTTGAGCGTTTCGCCGTCGAGCTCGACACGGAGAGTGCCGTAGCCCGGGTGTTGGTAGTCACCGGCGTAGTCACCGAGCGAATGAGACGGTGAAGTGCCCTCGACCCGGGTCGCGCCCTTCTTTGCCTCGGCCTCCTCCTGGACCGCCCGCCCGGCCTGAAGCTCGGCCAGAGCCTCGCCTGTCCAGTCGATCGGCTCGAGGCCGAGAATCAGGTCGGCGGCGTGCTGGTTGACGAGCGCCGGCAGACCGGAACCGACGTTGGTGAAGGCGACCAGGCCGAGGTCGTCGTCGGGAAAGAGCATCACCGAGGTGATGAATCCGTCGATGCCGCCGCCGTGAGCGACCCGTCGGTGGCCGCGGTAGGTGTCGATGCCCCAGCCGAGCCCGTAGGTGGCCTGCGAGACGTCGGGGCGCTCGGGTGTCTCGCCGGTGGTCATGTGGGGCGAGTGGATGTCGGCCAGAGTGGTCGGCTGGATCAGCTGGCGATCGCCGAGCTTGCCGGAGCGCAGATTGAGCAGCAGCCAGCGGCTCATCTCGGTGACGCTCGAGTTGACCGAGCCGGCGGGTCCGATCAGGTCGATGTTGCGGAATGGGATCACGTTCAGATTGCGATCGTCGTCTTCGCGGTAGGGGAGGGCGTGATCCGGGTCCTGCTGCGATTCGAGCACCGAGAAGTTGGTGCGCGTCATGCCCAGAGGTTCGAAAAGCCGCGCGCGCACCGCCGCCTCCCAGGTGCCGCCCGTGAGCTGCCCGGCCAGGAAGCCGGCGGTCATGAAGAGCAGGTTGTTGTACTGGAATTCGGCGCGCAGGTCGGCGGAGAGCTCGAGATGCCGCAGACGCTCGACGATCTCGGCGCGGGTGGAGCGTTGGTTGTTGTACCAGAGGAAGTCGTGCCGGGGCAGACCGGAGCGGTGGGTGACCAGGTCGCGCGGTGTGATTCGCGAGCTGATGATCTCATCGGAGAGCGCAAAGCTCGGCAGGTAGGTTCTGACTGGCACGTCCCACTCGAGCGTCCCCTCGTCGACCAGTGTGCCGAGGACGGTGGCGGTCATCGCCTTGGTGGTCGAGCCGATCGGGAACAGGCTGTCGGCGGTCATCGGCTTGTCGTTCTCGCGGTCGCGCTTTCCGAACCCCGACGCGAGCACCAACTCGCCGCCGGAGACGATTGCCAGGCCGACGCCCGGTACGTTGAAGTCCGCGATCGCCTTGTTGACGAACTGGCCGAAGCCTTCGAGGGTCGTCTTGGCCCGGGTCGCCTGGTCGGCGCCGCGAATCAGGCTGAACTCGAGGTCGGCGCCGCCCTGGGTGAACTGCCCGGTGATCCCGGAACCGTCCTCGGTCAGAGCGCCGTCGAAGGTCGGGTCACCGGGAATGTCCGGAATGCGGAAGTGGACCGAAACGCCGTCGCTCGTGACGTCCTCGAGGGCGAGGTCGCGCAGTCCCTGAACCGGAATCGAGATGTCGCCGCTCAGGGCGCCGTCGTTGTCGGTCGAGAGGTCGACGGCGATCTCGAGCGCGCCCGCCGGTGTGCGGATCTCGCCCTCCCAGTGACCGTCGAAGTCGGCGATCTGGGTGGCGGCGATCTGTGCGAGCAGCAGGAAGCCCGTCAGGGCCAGGGTGAACCTGGTTCTCATCGTCTTCTCCTTCTTCTGGCGGCAACTCCTGTTGCCATGGAAGGTACTACGGCCATCTGGCCTGTTGTATTCAGTAGCGCATCCTAGCGCTAAGGTCCGCACTGCCGTCGGAACTCCGGCGGTTGGAACGGGAGGGCCTCGCGCCTTGCCGCGCCTACCGACTCAGGCGGGCAGGCGTGCCGTTACGCGGTCGCCGCTTGCTCTTCCTGGGCGAGGTCGTCGAGCTCGACCGATACCAGGTTGGAAACGCCACGCTCCTGCATGGTGACGCCGTAGAGGGTCGAGGCGGCTTCCATGGTGATCTTGTTGTGAGTCACCACGATGAACTGCGTGTGCGCCGAGCGTGTCTTCAGCAGCTCGACGAAGCGCATCGTGTTGACGTCGTCGAGCGGCGCGTCGACTTCGTCGAGGATGCAGAACGGCGAGGGCTTGGTATGAAACAGCGCGAACAGGAGCGCGATGGCGGTCAGTGCCTTCTCGCCGCCCGACATCAGCATGATGTTCTGTAGCCGCTTACCCGGCGGGCGGGCGACGATCTCGATGCCGCTTTCGAGCGGATCATCCTCGTCCATGAGTCGCATCTCAGCGACGCCGCCGCGGAAGAGCTCGGTGAAGGTCTTGCCGAAGTGCTCGTTGACCTCTACGAAGGCGGCCATGAAGCGCTCGCTCGAGGTCAGATTGATCTCGCGAATGGTGCGTTGCAGGCTGGCGACCGAGTCGGCGACGTCGGCGCGCTGGGTGGTCAGGAACTCGTGACGCTCGGACTGTTCGTCGAACTCCTGAGCCGCCAGCAGGTTGACCGGACCGATGCTCTCGAGCTTCGCCCGGCAGCGCTCGAGATCGGTTTCGAGCTCGGTGAGCGGGCGCTCCGGGGCTTCGGGGTTCTCCGGGAGCTCCTCTTCGAACTCGCTGCGGAAGGACGCTGCCAGGTGCTCGACCTCCTGCACCACGGTAGCCTGGTCGACGCGCAGCTCGGAGAGTCCCGCTCGGGCCTGGTCACGGGCCTCGCGCGACGCCTCGATGCGCTGCTCCATGAGCTTGAGGGCGGCGCGCTTGTCGTCGACCGCCTGCTGCTCGTCGAGGATCTCGTCCAGTAGCTTCTGGCGCTGCTCGAGGGCCTCCTGAAGCTCGGTCTCGGCGCTGTCCATCGCTGCGCCGAGCTCCTTCTTCCGGTTGAGCAGCCGCTCGGACTCGTCCTGCCAGAGCGCGATCTGCTTCGTGCCGTCGGCGATCTCGGTCTCGATGCGGGTCGACTCAGCGCGCTGAGCGTCGAGTCTGGCCTCGATGACCTCGAGCCGGCCGCGGCGATCGGCGCCCGAGGTGCGAGCTGTCTCGCGCTCGGCGCGCGCCAGGTCGACGCTGCGCTGCGCCTCGTCAAAAGCCTTTTCGAGGGCGACGTGGGCCTGCTCGGTAGCTGTCAGCTCGGCGGCCAGGCGCTCGGCCCGGCCCGATATCAGGCCCAGCTCGCTCTCGACCTCAGTCTGCTCGTTGACCAGAGTCTCGTGCTCGACCTCGAGCCGGTGCAGACGGGCCTGGGCGTCTTCCTGGCGGGCGATCGCGATCCCAAGCTCCTGGCGAACCTCGGCGAGTCGGACGCTCTCGCCTTCGAGCTGCTCGCGCAGGGCGGTGAGCCCCTCGACGATCTCAACCTGCAACGCTCGGGTCTCGGAGAGCTCCTGCTCGAGTGGCGGAACCTGCTCGCGCAGCCGCGTGAGCTCCTGCTCGCGGGCAAGCGCACCGGGGCTAGCCTCCCGTCCCTGGACGTGAACCAGACCCGACTGCGCCCAGATGCGGTCCTTCGAGATGAACGCGGTTCCCGGATGCCGGACCGCGAGGCGCTCGGCGTCCGCTGCGCTGTCCACCAGGTACGCCGGCGGCAGCGCTCCCGCCAGCTCCGAGGGCAGGCCGACCGCCGTGCCCAACGAGCTGCGCACAGCAGGGTCGGAGATCTCGTCCGCTCGCTCGACGCCGGTCGAGGAGGCGCCCAGCAGCCGGAAGGTCCCGCGGCTGGCGGCGAGGGTCTGGGCGACTCCGAGGCCGCTCTCGCCCGGGGGCAGGATCACGGCGTCGGCGAGCTCCCCGAGATACAGATCGAGGCTCTGCTCCCATCCCGCCGGAACCTTCAGACTTTCGGCGAGAAAGGTGAGCGACTCGATGCCGCTCTCACCGAGCGCCTGTTCGACTTCGCGGCGCCGCGCGGCCTGGGCGCGGGCCAGCTCCTCGAGCAGCTCGGCGCGGCGCTCGAGCTCCTCGACCTGCGACTCCAGGCGCTCGTTGCGCTCGGTGACCTCGGCCTCACGGGCCATGGTCTCGTCGCGCTGGCTCTCGACCTTCTCGATGCCCTCGGCGAGCTCGGTCTCGCGCTGGCGCAGCTCTTCGACCTTCTCGGCGACGCTGTGCGCCTCCCTGCCGGCCGTTTCGAGGTCGGCGCTCTTCTTGGTCAGCTCGTCGCGGAGGTGGCGTTGTCGGAGCTGTCCTTTCTCGTGCTCGAGCTGCTCCTGATGGAGCCGGTTCCGGGTGCCGCTCACCTCGCCGACCGAGGTCAGGAGCCGCCCGCGATAGGACTCGAGGATCTCCTCCGCTTCGGCGACCGAGTGTTGCACCGCGTTGATCTGTTGGTCGTTCTCGTCGACGACCGTGGCGGCGCCGTCGCGCTCCTCGGTGAGCTCCGCCAGCCGGCTGCCGAGCCCGATCAAGCGCTCACCGAGCTCCACGATCAGTTTCTGCTTTGCCTCGCTCTGGGCGCTGCCGCCGCCGATGCGCTCGCCGAGCTCGTCGATGCGATGTCGCGCGCCTTTCAGGAACTCCTGCTTGCCCTCGATCTTGGCGGCCAACTCGGAGTCGGATCGGTGCAGCTCGGCGAGCTGCTGCGCCAGGCGCTCGAGCTCTTCACGACCGGTGGCGAGGTCGGCCTCCTCGGAGTGCAGGGCGGCGTTGAGCTTGCTCTCCTTGGCGACCTCGCGTTCGATCGCGGCGCGCGCCGACTCTCGACGGGCGGCGAGGTCGATCCAGCGACCCATCAGCGCCTGACGAAGCAGCTCCAGATACTCGGCCTTCCTTTCCTGCAGCCGCTTGGCCGCGCTCGCCTGGCGCTTCAGTGAGCGCAGCCCGCGCTCGACCTCGGAGATGATGTCGTCGAGGCGCGAAAGGTTGTCGCGCGCCTCCTCGAGCTTCATCTCGGCGATACGCCGCCGCTCCTTGTAGCGGGTGACGCCGGCCGCCTCTTCGATCAGCCGGCGGCGCTCCTGCGGCTTGCCGGAGAGGATCAGACCTATCTTGCCCTGCTCGATCACGGAATAGGCGCGAATCCCGAGCCCGGTGTCCATCAGCGTGTCGCGGACGTCTTTGAGCCGCGAGCGCTTGCCGTTGATCAGGTACTGACTCTGGCCGTCACGGTAGAGCCGTCGACCGATGGTCAGGCGGTGGTTGTCGGCGCCCTCGAACTCGTCGTCGGCGGAGAAGGTGAGCTGGACCTCGGCCATTCCCAGCTTCTTGCGGTTCGCCGAGCCGGCGAAGATGACGTCCTCCATGGTGTCGCCACGCAAAGTCTTGGCGCTGCGCTCACCGAGCACCCAGACCACCGCGTCGGCGAGGTTGCTCTTGCCGCAGCCGTTGGGACCGACGTTGGAGGTCATCCGGCCCGCGAAGTCGAGCCCACGGGGGTCGACGAACGACTTGAAGCCGGACAGTTCGAGGCGTTCTAGCTTGAGCATGAGTGGGGCGCTCGGTTACGGACGGCGAGAGAGTAGCAAACAGTTGGCGGCGGCCACAAGGCGTTGGGGTAACTCTCCTCGGGACCGCCAGATGTGGTGCCCCTCTAGTTTGACACGAACCAGGGTCCAGCATACGATTTCGCGGCCCCAAGGGGGGGGTCGCGCCTTGTCGCCGGAAGTGCACCTCAAGCGAACCATTCTCGAAAGCAAGCAGATCTCGCGGATCATCCGTCGCATGGCGGTCGAGATCCTCGAGCGCGAGGGCAGTGGGAAGGATCTCATGCTGGTCGGAATCCGGACTCGCGGTGTGCCTCTCGCTGAGGCGCTGGCGGCCGAGATCCTGAAGATCGAGGAGGTCGAAGTGCCGGTGGGGGTGCTCGACATAACGCTCTACCGCGACGACCTCTCGACCATCGCTCCCCAACCCGTGGTCAAGGAGACCCATTTCCCGACCACGCTCTCCGATCGCTGCCTGGTGCTGTGCGACGACGTGCTCTACACCGGGCGCACGATCCGCGCCGCGATGGACGCGGTGATCGATTTCGGCCGGCCACGCGTCATTCGGTTGGCGGTGCTGATCGATCGCGGACATCGCGAGCTGCCGATTCACGCCGACATTGTCGGCAAGACGCTCCAGACGCAGGCGAACGAGGTCGTCGACGTTCACTTCACCGAGACCGACGGCGAGAGCAAGGTCCTCCTGCTGGAGAAGAGCGGAGGATGACCGAGCTCAGCTGGACGAGGAAGGATCTGCTGGGTATCGCGGATCTGTCGGCCGCCGAGATCCAACTGCTGCTCGACACCGCGGAATCGTTTCGCGAGGTTTCGCTCCGGCCGATCAAGAAGGTGCCGACGCTGCGCGGTCGGACGGTCGTCAACCTGTTCTTCGAGCCGTCGACGCGCACCCGCTCGAGCTTCGAGATCGCGGAGAAGCGACTCTCGGCCGATTCGCTGAACTTCTCGTCGGCCACCTCCGGATTGGTCAAGGGGGAGAGCCTGGTCGATACCGCGCTCAACCTGCAGGCCATGTCGCCCGACCTGATCGTGATCCGGCACGGACACCCGGGGGTGCCGCACATGCTGGCCAAGCGGGTCGCGGCGGGCGTGATCAACGCCGGCGACGGCGCCCATGAGCATCCGACCCAGGCTCTGCTCGACGCCTTCACCATCCGTCAGCACAAGGGCGGCTTCGAAGGGCTCAAGGTCTCGATCGTCGGCGACATCGAGCACAGCCGCGTGGTCCGTTCGAACGTTCTGCTGCTCCACAAGCTCGGCGCCGAAGTGACGGTGGCCGGACCGCGCACGATGATGCCGGTGGGGGTCGAGGCGCTTGGGGCGCGCGCGGTCTATTCGCTCCGGGAGGCGCTCGAGGGCGCCGATGTGGTCATGATGCTGCGGGTTCAGCTCGAGCGCCAGAGTCAGGCGGCGTTCCCATCGGCGCGTGAGTACTTCGAGCTCTTCGGGTTGACTCAGGCGCGACTCAAGGCGGCCAAGCGCGACGTGATCCTGATGCACCCGGGGCCGATGAATCGCGGCATCGAGATCGCGAGCGACGTGGCTGACGGCCGCTACTCGGTGATCCTCGAGCAGGTCGCAAACGGCGTGGCTGTGCGCATGGCTGTCCTCTATCTTCTGTCAGGCGTGCACCGGGAGGCCGAGTAGTGGAGCGATTGCTGATTCAAGGCGGGCGTCTGGTCGATCCCGGACAGGGAGTCGACGATCGGCTCGACATTCTGATCGAGGACGGCCGGGTCGAACGGATCGGCAAAGGACTCAAGGCGGGTCGCGGCGGCGAGACGGTCGAGGCCGAAGGGCTGATCGTAGCGCCCGGGCTGATCGACATGCACGTCCACCTGCGCGAGCCGGGACAGGAGTACAAGGAGACCATCGAGAGCGGCACCCGGGCCGCGGCGGCGGGCGGGTTCACCGCGGTCGCCTGCATGCCCAACACCCAGCCGCCCAACGACAGTCGCCCGGTCACCGAAGCCATCCTCAAAGAGGCGAACCGTCACGGTTATGCGCGGGTCTATCCGATCGGCGCGATCAGCAAGGGGCAGAAGGGTGAGCGGTTGGCCGAGGTCGGCGAGATGGTTCGCGCAGGCGTGGTGGCGATCTCGGACGACGGCTGGCCGGTGATGAGCCCCGAGCTGATGCGCAGCGCGCTGCTCTACGCCCAGCACTTCGGGGTGCCCGTGATCCAGCATGCCGAGGATCTCGGCCTGGGCGCGGACGGCGTGATGCACGAGGGGGAATGGTCGGCGCGGCTCGGGCTGCCGGGGCTCCCAGGAGCGGCCGAGGACCTGATGGTGGCGCGCGACATTCTGCTGCTCGAACAGACCGGTGGCAGATACCACGTGGCCCATCTCTCGACCGCCCGCAGCCTGGAGCTGGTGCGCGAAGGCAAGAGCCGCGACCTGGGACTGACCTGTGAGGTCACGCCGCATCATCTGTTGTTGACGGACCGCGAGGTCGCCGACAGCGACTTTTCGACCCAGACCAAGATGAAGCCGCCGCTGCGCAGTGAGTCCGACCGCCTGGCGCTGATCGCGGGCCTCCAGGACGGCACCGTGGACGCGATCGCCAGCGATCACGCGCCGCATCACGCCGACGAGAAAGATGTCGAGTTCAGCGCGGCGCCGTTCGGCATCGTCGGACTCGAGACCACGCTCGCGCTCGGGCTCGACCGGCTGGTCCGTGCCGACCTGGTGAGCCTCTACCGGCTGGTGGAGCTGCTGTCGACCGGTCCGGCGCGCGCGCTCGGGATCGAGGGCGGGCGGCTGGCGCCGGGCGACGTGGCCGACGTGACGCTGTTCGACACCGAACCCCGGCGCATGGTCAGCCCGAAGCGCTTTCAGAGCCGCAGCCGGAACACGCCGTTCCTCGGTTGGCGACTGCGCGGCCGCCCCGTAGCGACCTTCCTGGCCGGCCGGCGGGTTGAGCTCTCGTGAGCGACTC
Source organism: Acidobacteriota bacterium (assembly GCA_029263375.1). Lineage (GTDB taxonomy): Bacteria > Acidobacteriota > Thermoanaerobaculia > Multivoradales > JAHEKO01 > JAHEKO01. The sequence continues at coordinate 8,986 of JAJCXP010000139.1, forward strand.
CGGGAAGCTCCTGGCGGTGGCCGAAGCGGCAGCCCGCGCCGGTAGCCGGGAGCTCCAGAAGCGCTACCGGGACCCGACGCTGGTGGCCGAGCTCAAGGCCGAGTTCGACTACGTCTCCGACGCCGACCGGGCCAGCGAAGCTGCGATCATGGAGCTCGTGCGCCGGGACTTTCCGGACCACGACTTCCTGGCCGAGGAATCCGGCCGCAGCTCGCCGTCCGGAAGCGAGTATCAATGGGTCATCGATCCGCTCGACGGCACCACGAACTTTCTCCAGGGACTACCGGTGTTCGCGGTCTCGATCGCATGCCTGCGCGCCGGCCGCACCGAAATCGGCGTGGTTCTGGATCCGCTGCGCGACAACCTGTATTCCGCGGTGCGCGGTGGCGGCGCCTTCCTGAACGGCCGACCGATGCACGTCTCGGAGCGTGCCGACGTCGGCGGGGCGTTCGTCGCGACCGGCTATCCCTTCCGCGCGCGACCGGCGCTCGACGTCTATCTGGAGGTGTTCCGCGACGTGTTTCTGCGGGCACGTGGGCTGAGGCGCTGCGGCGCCGCGGCTCTCGACCTGGCGTTCACGGCGTGCGGCACGTTCGACGGCTTTTTCGAATTCCGGCTGGCACCGTGGGACATCGCCGCGGGAGCCCTGCTGATCGAGGAGGCGGGAGGTCGAGTGACCGACCTGGATGGGGGAGACGGCTATCTGGAAAGCGGAAATGTGGTCGCGGGCGCGCCGGGTGTGCACGCGGAGCTGCTCGCGCTGTTGGGAAGGCACACGTCGGAGAGCCGGATGGACGATCTTGTGCCGATCGCCACAGGCCAACCGACCGGCGCGTGCTAGCCTGAATTCGGCCATGTCGGCCCCGGAAACCAAGCGGAAGAAACCCGCACCCTATCTGGAAATCCAGATCCACCCGAGCCAGATCCGGCGCGGTGTCTGGTACTTTTTTCTGAGCCGGCGTCAGGTCCAGCTCTCGCTGGTGGCGCTCGGCCTCCTGTCGGTCTTCGTCCTGGTCAACATGGTCTCGGCGCCGCGCGTCCTCGGCGACCTGTTGAGCCGCAGCACCTACCGGATCTACATCGATGACCGCCAGGAGCACGGCGAGCGGCTACAGAGTCTGGTGAACGAGCTCGGCGAGTTGCGCGAGCGCACCGACGAGCTCGATCTCCGGATGAGCCGTATCTTCGTCGCCTACGGGTTGAACAGCGAGGAGTCGATCGGGCAGGGTGGTTTTCCGTTCGAGCCCGCCGCGGTGCCCGAGTCGATCTACTCACGCCAGATCCAGCGCGGCCTGAAGATCCAGGCGCGCGTCAGCGAGCAGCTCCGGGTGCTGGATACCTTCGTGCGCGAGGTGCAGAGCTTCGAGGCCGCGCACGGTGACCAGGTGGAGACGACGCCTTCGACCTCGCCGCTGCGTCCCGAGAGCTTCGTCCTGACCAGCCCGTTCGGTACCCGGCGCAGCCCGTTCACCAAGCAGAGCGACTTTCACCCCGGGATCGATCTCGCGGCACAGGTCGGGACGCCGATCTACGCCCCCGCGGACGGGAAGGTCGTTTTCGCCGGGCGCATGCCGTTGCGCCAGAGCGTCGGCTGGTGGCGCTACGGCAACCTGGTCGCGATTCGCAACGGCGACCGGTTCATCACGCTGTTCGGCCATTGCGATGAGGTGATCGTGCGCAACGGACAGAGCGTCAAGCAGGGCGACCTGCTGGCGACGGTCGGCAACACCGGCTGGAGCACCAGCCCACACCTGCACTACGAGGTGCGAGCGCGCAACGACGACGGCGACTTCGAGCCGGTCGATCCGCGGATCTATATCCTCGACCATCGGTGGCGCGACGCGGAGCAGCTCCTGGTGCGCGCCCGTCGCGCGCCGGAGCACCGCGACTTCGAGCCGCTGCCGAAGATCATCGGCCGCTAGACGGAGCCAGACAGGAGAGATCATGGGACTCGGAGAAAAGATGGCCGCGAGGGTCAGTGGCCAGGGCTCGGACAGCCCGACGATGATCATCCCCCAGGGCACCGACATCCAGGTCGACGTTCACGGGCAGCTCTCGATTCGAACTCCGGGCAACCTGGTGATCCAGAACTCGGGCCACTACGCGACGCTGGAGTCGCTCAACGGCTCGATCCGAATTGACGCGCAGGCGGACGTCGAGGCGGTCAGCATCCGCTGCGCGCAGACCTGCTATGTCGAAGGCAGTCTCACCGCCTGGAAGGTGACTGCTCAGGCAATCCATCTGGAGGACGCTGCCAAGGCGAACATCGTCCTGCAGGAGACCGAGCGTCTCGAAATCGGCAGCGACGCCCGCCTGGTCGGCAACTTCTCCTCCGAGAAGGAGCTGTTCTATCTGTTCTCGCGTTTCGCCAGCGAGCTGCGCTCGCTGCCGGTGTTCGCCGACCGCAAGCGCGGGGCCGCCGAGCTGGCGGGTGACGCGGAGCCGGAGAATCTACTCTCCGAGGGAGCGGCTCCCGCGGCGGCCCCGACCGCGAGCGAAACGATCGAGGCTCCGGGCGAGGCGCGACGCCCGGTCAGCGCCGAGCTCGCCGACCCGCTGTTCTACTCGCTGGTCATTCTCGAGCGCGAGTTCTCCCGCCCGAGCTACGGCCCGACCTCGCGCAAGATGATCGAGGAGCTGATCAAGCTCCTGCGCGCGCGCGATCTGGAGGGCTTGTCCAAGAGCTATCAGACCCTGTTCGGTCGGATCGTCGAGCCGGGGAAGGATCTGCAGCGGGTGTTCAAGGCGATGCAGGGGTACTTTCGGGGATGATGGCGGCTTGGATCCACCTGTCCGTCGGCGTGCTCCTCGCCGTGGTCTCTATCCCGCTCTGGATGGAGAAGGTGCCGAGGAACGGTTGGTACGGCCTACGCATCCAGAAGAGCATGGAGTCCGATGAGAACTGGTACCGGATCAACCGGTTCGGGGGGCAGGGCATGTTCGTGGTCGGCGCCCTGATCGCCATGATCGGGCTCGCCAACTGGCTCCGGCCGCCGCAGAGCGAGGCGATGACGGTCCTGTTGTTGACGGTGCCGCTCTTCCTGGTGCTGCCGTGGCTGGTGGTCGTGGTCTGGTACGCCGGCCGGCTCTAGCCTAGATCGCGGTCACCCGAACCACCTCTTCAAAGGTGGTCACGCCCTCGGCCAGCTTCCTGAGCGCCGACTGGCGCAGCGTGTTCATGCCGCCGGCGACCGCTTCGCGCTTGATCTTCGGCGCGTCCGCGCCCTCGATCGTCAGGTGCTGGATGGTCTCGTTCATCGGCAGGAGCTCGAAGATGCCGGTGCGCTCGAGGTAGCCGGTGCCGCGGCACTCGAAGCAGCCCTCGCCGATCTTGCTGCGAGCGCGCTTGCCCTCGGGAATGGTCAGCCGCAGGGCCTTGATCTCGTCCTCCGTCAGGAAGTGATCGACGGTGCAGTGGCTGCAGACCTTTCTCGCCAATCGCTGGGCGACCGAGCCGATCAGGATCGAGGCGATCAGGTAGCGCTCGAGGCCGAGGTCGGCCAGGCGGGTGATCGACGAGGCGGCATCGTTGGTGTGCAGGGTGGAGAAGACCAGGTGACCGGTGAGCGCCGCCTGGGCGGCGTACTGGGCGGTTTCCTGGTCGCGGATCTCACCGACCATGATGACGTCGGGATCCTGCCGCAGGATGTGCCGCAGCGCGGCTCCGAAGGTCACACCCGCCTTGGGGTGGACGGCGGTCTGGTTGAACTCTTCGTAGACCATCTCGATCGGGTCTTCGATGGTGGTGACATTGATCTCGCGGCTGGCGATGGTCTTGAGCGCCGAGTAGAGCGTGGTCGTCTTGCCCGAGCCGGTCGGGCCGGTCACCAGGATGATGCCGTGCGGCCGGGTGATGAACTCGCTGAAGACCCCGAGCTCGTCGGCATTGAAGCCGAGCTGGCCGAGGTCCTTGAGCAGCACCTCGGGGCCGAAGATGCGTAGGACGACCTTCTCCCCGAAGGCGGTCGGCAGGGTCGAGACCCGCAGTTCGATGTCGGTCGAGCCGCGCCGCGTCTTGAGGCGGCCGTCCTGGGGGCGGCGTTTCTCGGCGATGTCCAGGCGCGACATGGTCTTCAGGCGGCTGACCACCGCCTTGTGAACCACCTTGGGGATGGTCTGGATGTCGTGCAGTACGCCGTCGATCCGGAATCGGATCAGGCAGAGCTCCCGCTTCGGCTCGATGTGAATGTCGCTGGCGCGGGTGTCGTAGGCGTGTTGGAGCATGAACTCGACCGCATTGACGATGTGCTGATCGCTCGACTCGATCTCGGTCTCGCTCTTCAGGTGAACGAGCTGCTCGAGATTGCCGAGGTCGATGCCCGAGGAGAGGTCGCGCTCGGCGCGCTTGACCGAGTGGCGGAGGCCGTAGACCTCGTTGATCGCCTTCAGGATGTCGGGCTCGGAGGCGACCACCAGGCTGACGTCGCGCTCGACGATGCGGCGGAAGGAGTCGATTCCTTCGATGTCGTAGGGGTTCGAGCAGGCGACCTTGAGCTTGCCGTTGTCCACCTGGAGCGGCAGCATCCGGTGTTTGCGTGCGAACGGCCGCGAGATCTTGGCCTCGATCAGGTCGGCGTCGAGCGCCAGGGTGTCGATACGGACGAAGGGCAGGCCGGAGTCCTTGGCCAGCGCCTCCGCGATCTCGAACTCGCCGAGCACGCTGTTCGGAGTGCCGTTGTTTGGCAGCCGCAGGCGCTCGACGACGTCGTAGGCCACCGCTTTCTGCTCGTAGGCCCGAGGATCCCGCTGACGTGCCGGCATCGAGGCTGCCTCGCGAACAATCTCCTGGACTTGAACGCGGTTGATAAGTCCTTGTCTTTCAAGAACTTCTGCTATCGATTGCGGGGTCAGATGCATGCCGGCGGCAGTGTAGCAACGACGGTGGCGACTGGCTGTGAACGGTCTTACAATGCGGGTCTCGATGGCAGCTCCCCTCTACCTGCTGGCGGCGGTGGTCAGCGCCCTGGCCTACTCGGCGGTAGACGTGTCACGCAAGATTCTGGTGGAGCGCGTCCGGCCGATGCCGCTGCTGTGCGTGTTCTCGCTCGGCAGCGCACCTCTGTTCGCCCTCTGGTGGGGTTGGCTCGGTAACTACGAGGTCGGCGCGGGCTACTGGCTTCCGGGCGGCGTCTCCGTGGTGCTGAACATCGTGTCCAACGTGCTCTTCCTCGAGGCGGTGCGGGTTTCGCCGCTGAGCGTCACGATCCCGATGCTGTCGCTCACCCCGGTGTTCACGACGCTCCTGGGTGTGCCGATGCTCGGTGAGGTGCCAAGCCCGAGCCAGGCGGTCGGAATCGCCCTGGTGGTGGTGGGCGCATTCGCGATCAATCTGGGGATCGGCGACGGGTTGTCGCCGCTCCGCGCCTGGCGGTCGCTATGCCGAGAGTCGGGCTCGCTGTTGATGGCGATCGTGGCGCTGCTCTGGTCGGTGGCGACGCCGCTCGACAAGCTGGCGATGGGGCACGCGAGCCCTGCATTCCACGGCCTGGCGCTCAACGCCGGCGTCGGCGTCGGCGTGCTACTGCTGTTGATCGGGCGCGGCAGGACCCACGAGTTGCGACTGCCATCCGGCACGCGCTGGACCGCGGTCGGGTCGATCGCCGGCAGTACGCTCGCGATCGGGCTCTACCTGGTCGCGATCTCTCACCTCTGGGTCGGGCTGGTGGAGAGCTTGAAGCGCGGCCTCGGCTCGGCTGGGGCGCTCGGTCTCGGCCGCCTGCTGTTCAGGGAGCGGATCGGCAGGGCGCAGATCATGGCGGTCGGCCTGATGATCGTCGGCGTCGTTCTGGTGCTCGTCTGAGGCGCAGCCGCGTCAGGTCGAACGTGGCTCGGGCCAAGCTCGCTGAAGTCGCACCGTGGCTTCGAAGTGCGCGCGCACTTCGGCCATCGAGTCGCCGCCGAGCTTTTCGAGCAGGGCGTCGGCGAGGATCAGGGCGACCATCGATTCGGCGATCACGCCGGCCGCCGGCAGGGCGGTGACGTCGCTGCGCTCGTACTGCGACCGGTGCGGCTCCATGGTGTCGAGGTCGACCGAGGGCATGCCCTTGCGCAGCGTCGAGATCGGCTTCTTGTAGGCCGTGATCACGACATCGGCGCCGTTGGTGACGCCGCCCTCCAGGCCACCCGCATGGTTGGTGGGCCGCGAGAAGCCACCGCCGTCGCCCAGCTCGATCGGATCGTGCGCGGCGCTGCCCGGACCGGCGCTGGCGGCGAGTGCGGCGCCGATCTCGACCGCCTTGACCGCCGGTACGGACATCACGGCGCGTGCCAGGCGTCCGTCGAGCTTCTCGTTCCATTGCACGTAGGAGCCGAGACCGGCGGGCACTCCGTGTGCGATCACCGTGACCGCGCCGCCCAGCGTGTCGCCCTCGTCCTTGGTGCGATCGACCAGCGCCACCATCTCGTCCTCGAGATCGTGGTGGATGGCGCGCAGCGGCGAGCTCTCGTCGACTCTCTCGATCTCGGCCCAGTTTGGGACCGGCCGGTCGACGCCGATCGGCCCGAGCGACCGCACCCCGCTGCGGATCTCGATTCCGAGGTCGCTTAGCAGTAGCTTGGCGATCGAGCCGCAGGCGACCCGCGCCGCGCTCTCCCGGGCGGAGGCGCGCTCGAGCACGTCACGGAGATCGCTCCGCAGGTATTTGAGGCCGCCGGCCAGGTCGGCGTGGCCCGGGCGCGGGGCATGCACGCGGCGCTTTTCGACCCGCGCGGGATCGGTCTCGATCGGATCCATCACCGCGCTCCAGCTCCGGAAGTCGCGATTCTCGATCCAGATGGCGATCGGCGAGCCGAGGGTCTCGCCGCCACGCACGCCGCCGCGGATCTCGACGGCGTCGGTCTCGATCTTCATACGGGCGCCGCGGCCATAGCCGTGCATTCGGCGTTTCATCTCGCGATGGATGAACTCGAGGTCGACGGCGAGGCCCGCGGGCATGCCGGTGAGCACCGCCGTCAGGCCGGGCCCGTGGCTCTCGCCGGCGGTTGTGAGTAGCACGCGTCTCATCTGCAGACATTCTAGTTGGTCTATTTGTCCGTGTTTCTATGGAGACATATACTGTGCCGGATCCAATAGAAAAACGTGGCCCGGAGAATAGCCGGGTCGCAAGGCAGAAGGAGGAGGAGTCATGAGAAGACCTATGGTCTCATTTGCTCTGGCGCTCCTGGCTGTCGCGGTTGTCGCGGCGCCGGTGGCGGGCCAGAAGCTCGACCTGAACGGAGGTAGTGGCGGACCGCCGTCGATCCCCTCGGGCGGGATCGACTACAACGTCACCGTTGACGACACCGGTGCTGCGTACGAATTCGTCGATGCGACAGCAGGAACACAGATCTTTCCGGGCGACGACGAGTACATCGCAGTCGTCTGGCCGTTCGATTTCTCGGTCTACAACAACAGCTATGTCGGTGGCGTCGACTCGTTCGAGATCAACTCGAACGGCAGTGTTCACTTCGACATCGGCGGTCCGAGATCATTGTGGATCAACTGTGGTGACGCGCCGTCGACGATCGATGGGCAATGGGTCGCGGTGCTCGGCGACGACCTCGACCCGACCGCGGCCGGCTCAGTCTGGTGGCATGTCACTGGCACCTCGCCGAATCAGACCCTGACCGTCGCCTGGCTCGGTGTTCCGGAGTTTGGCGGCACCGGCTCGGTCGACATTCAGGCCAACTTCTTCGAGGGCACCAATGCCATCGTCACGCAGTACATCGAGAACAGCCCACCAGACTTCGTCGGTGACGGCGTCATCGGGATCAACGCCGGTGATGGCGTGACCGGTACTCAGGTGTTCTGCGCCGCGTCCGGTGAGCTACCGAGTCGGGTCTTCGACGTCGAGTACATTCCGAAGTGCGCGATCACTGCGACCGTGAACGACAATCGTCCGCTTCACGGCGGTGATGCGCTGTGGGTCGACTTCGCGGTGGAGCACGCCAAGCCGGGCACGGTCAGTGCGAGTGCCACGGTGCTGGTCCGGGATCTCGCGACCGGACAGATCGTCGGTCGAACCCGCTATCGTGGTTTGGTCTTCGAGCAGTTCCAGCGCACGAACTTTGGTGGTCAGCTATCCGACGGTCTGCCGGCGGGGCGTTACGAGCTCAGCATCACTCTCAATGGGATGTCGGGCTGGAACTCGCGCTCTCGCGACCTGATCGTCATCGAGTAGGTACTCTTCAGACCTGAGCACGCTCGAGCCCGGCCCGGTGATCACACCGGGTCGGGCTTTTTCTTCGTCAGCCGTCGACGCTACCGGTCAGGAGCGCCCGGAACGGCCGCTCCAGCGGCCCGGGAATCCGGCAGGCTCGACCCTTGGCGACGTCGACCCATACGTGGTTGGTCGATCCACGCGCCAGGAGGGTGGAGTCGCGAAAGATCCGATACGCGAAGGTGAGGCCGCGGCTGGCCAGCTGCTCGAGACTGCAAGCGACGCGCACAACGTCGCCGTACCTGGCGCCCTTTCGGTACTCGAGGTGCGCGCCGGTGACCTGGAGCTGGAAGCCCATGCCTTCGATGTCGCGATAGTGGAAGCCCGCCTTCTGACACAGGGTCGTGCGAGCGAGCTCGAACCAGACCAGGTAATTGGCGTGATGGACCACGCCCATCTGATCGGTCTCGGCGTAGCGCACCTCGACGTCGATCTGGATCTCGGTCGGACCCTCGGGCTGGGCGCGAATCAACGACTCTTGCCTCGCTTGGAGCTCACGGTACCGAAACTGTGGCGGAACACGGTCAGCAGGATCTTGTAGCCGGCCAGGAACGTCCCTTTGAGCGTGCCGGTGATCTTCGAGACGCCGACCCGTTTGCGATAGCTGACCGGCACCTCGACCACCCGCATCCCATGGCGCAGCGCCTTGACCTGGAGCTCGGCCGTCCAACCGAAGTCCTGGTCTTCCATCGCCAACCGCTCGAAGGCGTTCCAGCGGGCCGCCCGGAACGGTCCGAGATCGGTGTAGCGGTGGCCGTAGAGCAAGCGGATCAGAGTGCAGGCGACGAAATTGCCCATGCGCGCCTGGGGCAGGAGGGCGCCGGCCTCGCGGCGGCCGAGCGTGCGCGAGCCGATGACGACGTCGGCTTCGCCGGCGACGATCGGCGCGATCACCGCTGGCAGCTCCTCGGGGTGATCCGAGTAGTCGCCGTCGAGAAACACGACGATCTCGGGTGGGTCGTTCTCGCGCAGGTGACTCAGGGCGCGCAGGCAGGCTGCGCCGTATCCGGGACGGGGCTCGAACACCACCATGGCGCCGCCCGCTCGGGCGACCTCGGCGGTGGTATCGGTCGAGTTGTTGTCGGCGACCACCACCCGGCGCACCGGCGGTCTGGGGATCGCCGCCAGGACCAGCGGCAGCGAGCTCTCTTCGTTGAAGGCGGGGATGACGACGTCGACGCTCAAGATCGGGCAGCTTATCGAACGTCCGCCGGGTAAACTCGGCCGGATGTCGACGAGGTTCAGAAGCGTCAAGGGCACCCGAGATCTGTTACCGCCGGAAACGGCGGTCTGGAACGCTGTCGAGGCCTGCGCTCGTCGCGTCTTTGAGAGCTACGGCTACGGCGAGGTCCGCACGCCGCTGCTCGAGGACACCGGTCTGTTCGAGCGCGGGGTCGGTGAGTCGAGCGACATCGTCGGCAAGGAGATGTACAGCTTCGAGGACCGCAAGGGGCGGCGGGTGAGCCTGCGGCCGGAGAGCACCGCGGCTGTCGGACGGGCATTCATCCAGCACAACCTGCAGGAGCTGCCGCCGCCGGTGCGGCTGTTCTACATCGGTCCCCACTTCCGCTACGAACGTCCGCAGAAGGGGCGCTACCGTCAGTTCCATCAGATCGGCGCCGAGCTGCTGGGCGATCCGGGGCCGCACTCCGACGCCGAAGTGATCCTCATGCTGGTCGAGTTCCTGCGCCAGCTCGAGTTTCGGGATCTCGCGGTGCTGGTCAACACGGTGGGCGACGAGGAGAGCCGTGCCTCGTTCCGCGCCGCCCTGGTCGCGTACCTCGAGCCGCACCGGGAGCGGCTCGGCGAAGACAGCCGACGGCGGCTCGAGACCAATCCGCTGCGCATCCTGGACACCAAGGACCCGGCCGAGCGCGAGCTACTGGAGGCCGCCCCGACCCTGGCCGACCATCTCAGCCCGGCGAGCCGCGAGCACTTCGATCAGGTGCTGGCGATTCTGGAGCGGTTCGAAGTGCCGTTCGAGGTCGCGCCGCGACTGGTTCGCGGCCTCGACTACTACACCAAGACCGTCTTCGAGATCGTGTCCAAGGGACTCGGCTCACACGATGCCGTGGTCGGCGCCGGCCGCTACGACGGCCTGATCGCGGAGTTGGGCGGACCCCCGGTCGAAGGGATCGGCTTCGCCATCGGCCAGGACCGGCTGATCGACGTCCTGCCGGAGAGCTTTCTGGCAGCGGTCGCCGGCGAGCCGCCCGTCATGTTGATTCCGATCGGCGAGGAAGCGCGGGTCGAGGGCCTGGCCATGGCCGAGGCGCTGCGCGCCGAGGGCGTGGCGGTAGTCGCCGAGCTTTCCGGCCGGTCGATGCGCGCCGCTCTCAAGCAGGCCAACCGCCGCGGCGTCCGCTACGTGGCGCTGGTCGGCGAGGAGGAGATCGCCAGCGGCGAGTTGACCTTGCGTGACCTCGAGTCGGGCGAACAAGAAACCCTGTCGGCGGCCCAAGCTGCGCGCCGGCTCAAGGAGCAACGATGAAGCGAACCCCCGCTGGGGATCTCAGAAGCGATCACGTCGGCACGCGGGTGCTGCTCAAGGGCTGGGTGGACAGTCGGCGCGATCACGGCGGTGTGACCTTCCTCGATCTGCGCGATCGCAGCGGGCGCGCTCAGGTCGTGCTGCGCGAGGATGAGCATCCGGGGGCAGTCGAAGCGCTGACTGCGGTTCGCAATGAGTGGGTGATCGAGATCGAGGGCGAGGTACTGACACGCGCGACGGCGAACCCCGAGCTCGCCACCGGCGAGGTCGAGGTGCTGGCCGATCGTGCCGAGGTCCTTTCGTCGACTCGCGGCTTGCCGTTCAGCTCCGAGACCGCCCTCGACGCGACCGAGGAGACGCGTCTCAAGTATCGCTACCTGGATCTGCGACGGCCGGAGCTGCAGCGCAATCTGCTGCTGCGCGACCAGATCGATCTCGAGATCCGGCGCTACTTTCACGAACAGGACTTCGTGCACATCGAGACGCCGATCCTGACCCGCTCGACCCCGGAGGGCGCGCGCGACTACCTGGTGCCAAGCCGGGTCCAGCGTGGGGCGTTCTACGCCCTGCCGCAGTCGCCACAGATCTTCAAGCAGATCCTGATGGTCTCCGGTTTCGAGCGTTATGTTCAGATCGCTCGCTGTTTTCGCGACGAGGATCTGCGCGCCGATCGGCAGCCGGAGTTCACCCAGGTCGATGTCGAGATGTCGTTCCCGACCGAGGAGGACATTTTCGAGTTGATCGAGGGCCTGTTCGCGCGGATCTTTCCGCTGGTCGAGATCGAACCGCCAACGCCTTTCCGGCGGATGACCTACGCCGAGGCCGAGCGGCGCTTCGGCACCGACCGACCAGATCTGCGTTTCGGTCTGGAGATAGTGGATCTGACCGAAGGCCTGGCCGAGAGTGGCTTCCGAGCGTTCCAGGCGACCGCTGCCGCGGGCGGTGCAATCCGGGCGATCTCGATTCCCGACGCTGCCGACGCCACCCGCAAACAGGTGGACAGCTGGGTGCGGATCGCTCGCCAGCACGGCGCGGCCGGAGTGCTGACGCTGCGCAATCGCGACGGCGAGATCTCGTTCCAGGTCAAGGACGTCCTGAAGCCGGAGGAGCTCGCCTGGGCGGCCGATCGGCTGGAGCTCGTGCCCGGGAGCCTCGGGCTGATCGTCGCCGCCGAGCCCGCCGTCGCCGCGGCGACCCTGGGCGCCCTCCGCCTCGCGCTCGCCGAGGAGTACGACCTGATCGACAAGGACCGCAACGAGTTCCTCTGGATCACCGAGTTCCCGCTGGTTGAGTGGGTGGAGGAGGACGGCCGCTGGTACTCGGTCAACCATCCATTCACGGCGCCGATGCCGGAGGACCTCGGCGCTCTCGACGTCGACCTCGGGTCGGTGCGCGCGCGTGCCTATGACGTGATCCTCAACGGCGTCGAGCTCGGCGGTGGCTCGATCCGTATTCACGAGCCCGGCCTTCAGGAGCGGGTGTTCGAGCTGCTCGGAATCGAGCCGGCGGAGGCCGAGTCGCGGTTCGGCCATCTGCTCGACGCCCTCCGCTTCGGAGCGCCGCCGCACGGAGGCATCGCACTCGGACTCGACCGGCTGGTTATGCTGATGGCGGGCGCCGAGTCGCTGCGCGAGGTGATCGCGTTTCCCAAGACCACCTCGGCGTCGTGCCTGATGAGTGGCGCGCCCGCGCCGGTCGAGGCGGAGCAGCTGGCCGAGCTGTCGATTCGCGCGATCGAGGACGCGGACGCGTCGGATCCGGCCGGTGACGGCTAACCCGGTCGACCTCGAGCTCCGGCACCCGCGCGGCCGAACTCAGATCCGCATCGGGGCCGGCGCGCTGGCGGAACCCGGCGCCGAACTGCTCACGTCGCTCTCGGGGCGGACATGCTTCGTCGTCACCAGCGCGCAGGTGCGCGAACTCCACGAGCGGCGACTCTCACCGCTGCTCGAATCGTGTCGGCAACGACAGGTGCTCGAAGTGCCGGTGGGCGAAGGCGCGAAGGACCTCGAGATCGCGGCCGACCTGTGGCGGCGGATGGTGCGCGGCGGCGGCAAGCGCGACAGCGTCGTGATCGCGTTCGGTGGTGGCACGGTGGGTGACCTGGCCGGGTTCGTCGCCGGCGGCTTCCTGCGCGGTATCGACTACGTTCAGATCCCGACGACGCTGCTAGCTCAGGTCGATGCGGCGATCGGCGGCAAGACGGCGGTCAACCTGCCCGAGGGCAAGAACACCATCGGCCTGTTTCATCACCCGCGAGCGGTGATCTGCGACACCGAGATGCTTTCGACACTCGACCCCGCCGAGCTCCGATCCGGCCTCTTCGAGGTCCTGAAGATCGGCGCGATTCGGGCTGCCGAGCTGCTCGGCGTCCTCGAGCGTGTCCTGCCCGAGCTGCTCGCGAGGGACGCTCATGCGCTGGCACCGGTGGTCGCGGCCGCGGTCGCTGCCAAGGCCGAGATCGTCGAGGCGGATCCCGAGGAGGGGGATCTGCGACGACTGCTGAACTTCGGCCATACGCTCGGCCACGCGCTGGAGTCGCTGTCCGGATACTCGGGGCTGCGGCATGGCGAGGCGGTCGGATACGGGATGCTGTTCGCGCTCGAGCTCGCGCGCGAAAGGGGGCTCGAGGCGCGGGTCGCCGAGCGATTGGTGGCGCTAATCCGGAAGATCGGTCTGCCGCCCTTGCCGCGCGCCTCGGTCTAAGACCTGGTGACGAGCATGGCTCGAGACAAGAAGGCGCGCGAGACCGGTCTGGCCTGGGTCTACCCGCGGGCGCTCGGGGAAGGCGTCATCGATGAGAGCGTCGAGATGGCCGACGTCGAGCGCCTGCTGCGTGAATTCCTGCGCGCCGAGTGCGGCTGACCGACTTCGGACCGGCTGCGGTCGGAGCGGAATACACAACAGGAGAGACGCCGGCGTTCGGCTATATTGCCTTCAGGTCATGTTGCACCTCGGCGCAGTGTTCTCCGGCTGGAAGATCCGCAATATCCTCTTCCTCCTCCTACTCCTGACGGGGATCGTGCCGTTGGCGATCTCCGGAGCTCTGCTGGTGCGGCAGAACAGCGAGATCTTCGAGACCCAGGAGAAGAGCTCCCTCGCGCGCTCGGCGATGTTCCTGTCGATCGGGCTGAACGACTATCTGGTCGAGGCCCGGCGCAATCTGGAGCAGTTGGGACGGTTGGTGATCACCCTCTCCACTCACCCCGACAGCCAGGGGCTGGTGACCGAGGCGACGCTCCGGGGTGGGTACCTCGGCGAGGGCACCAAGCAGGGTCGCTGGCTCGAGTCGTACCTCGAGAGCTACCTCGACGAGGGCCCGCGCTGGAGCGGACTGCGAATCCTGGATTCCAGCGGCAGCGGTCCCTACTCCTTCCCCAAAGTGCTCGACGAATCGGTGATCGAGGCGCTCGCTTCGACCTACCGTGACGCGGTCGTCGGAGAGCAGTCGGTCTGGCGGCTGGTCGGCGACTCGAGCGCCAACTCGAGCGCCAACTCGGGATCGTCGGATCGCACGCCGTTGCCGTTTGCGGTGGTCACGACGCCGGTCTCGGCGGTCGGCTTCGAGGGCCGCATCTTCGTTCAGGGAGTGCTCGAGATCGAGCCCTTGCGAAGCGGCTTCGGTCGCGGCGCCTTCAGCGACGTCGGCGTGTTCCTGGTTGACGACTCCGGGGGCATGCTCTGGTACAAGGGAGCGGATGCGAAAACCGCTGCCGCGGTGGAGAGGTCGCAGCCGATTGCCGATTTCTCCGAGTTTCCGCTCAACCTGACCGCCGAGTACGAGCTGCCCGTGGACGGCATCGATACCCGTCTGGTCGTTCGGATCAGCCCGGTCGACGAGGCCTCGTGGGGAGTCGTGCTGCACAAACCGGTCGCCACGGCCTTCCGAGCGTCCGATCAGATGCTCCTGAACACCGCGATCGCCAGCGCCGTGGTCATTGTGCTGGCCCTTGTGGTCGCCGGCTTGGCCGCGCGTCGCATCAGCCGGCCGATCTCGCGCCTGGCGGAGAGCACCAAGGAGATCGCGGCCGGCAACTTCGGCAAACGGATCGAGGCCAGCGGGCCGGGAGCCGAGATCGGCGAGCTGGCCGAAGACTTCAACCGCATGGGCGACCAGCTCCACCGCCACGTCCTGCAGCTGGAGCGGGCGGCGCAGACAAATCGCGAGCTCTTCATCGGCTCGATGCGCGCCTTCGTAGCCGCGGTCGACGCCAAGGACCCCTACACCCGCGGTCACTCGGAGCGGGTGGCGGCTCACAGCCGAACGATTGCGCGCTTCTTGGGGCTCTCGGCCGACGCCCAGCACCACGTCTGGGTCGGGGCTCTGCTGCACGACGTGGGCAAGATCGGCGTCGACGACAGCATCCTGCGCAAAGGAGGCGTGCTAACGGCCGAGGAGTACGAGCAGATGAAGCTGCACCCCGTGATCGGGGCGGAGATTCTGAGCCGGATCGAACAGCTGCGCGAAATGATGCCCGCCATCCGGTGGCATCACGAAGCGTGGAACGGGATGGGCTACCCGGACGGCCGCAAGGGCGAGCAGATTCCGCTGATGGCGCGCATCGTCGGTGTGGCGGACACGTTCGACGCAATCACCACCAGCCGACCCTATCAACGCGCCTATGAGGTCGAGTTCGCGCTCGAGACGATCCGCAAGCTCGCCGGTACGCGCTTCGATGCCAAGGTGGTGACCGCGTTCCTGCGCGCGTTCGAGGCGGGCGAGGTTCAGCTCCGGCGCGAGACCGAGCCCCATGCCGAGCAGACCGAACTCCAGACCGAGCTCCTGACCGAAGAACCAGAGACCGAGTCCCTGACCGAGCCCGAGGGCGACGTCCTGCGCGAGCCCGACGGCGACGTGCTGCGCGAACCGACCGCCACGGTCGCCACCTGATCCTCCGCGTAGCCGGCCTGTTCTTCGGTGCGGCTTTCGGCCAGAATGCCGTGCGAAGGACCGCACCACGGCATGCCCTACCAGTACATCCTGGCCAACCTGCTCGCCGAGGCCGACGACGTCGATGGGGTGCTGTTCGTCGATGACGAGGGGGAGACCGTGGACGTGGCGGGTCGCCCGGACGGCGAGATGGATCTCAAGATTCTGGGCGCCTATCTGGGTATTTACGTCCAGCGTGTGGTATCTCTGACGCAGGCGCAGGATCTCGGCAAGCCGAAGGTGCTGCTGGTCGAGCGCCGCGGGCTGACGCTCGTGGCTCGCGCCCTCTCCGGCGGCTACTGCCTGGGCCTGGTTCAGAAAGCCAAGCGGGGCATCGGTCGATCGCTACGGAGCCTGGAGCGAGCGGCGGCCGATCTGGAGCGCGAAGTGTTGGGTGAGATTCAGAGCCATGACGACTGACGAATCATTCGATCCGGCGCCGGCGCGCGAGCTGCCGGCGCCCGAGAACGCCGGCTTCTGGAAGAAGCTTCGCCGCGGCCTGCAGCGCACGCAGAGCGGCATCTTCGACCGCTTCGACGCGGCCGCCGCCGGCAAGACGACCCTCGACGAAGAGACCATCGAGTACCTCGAAGAGAGTCTGATCGCCGCCGACCTCGGTATCGAGACCGCGCTCGAGCTGATCGAGCGCATGCGCGACGGTCTACGGCCGAGCGAGGCGATCGACGTCCTGAAGTTGCGTGAGCGCCTGGTCGACGAGATGGCCGTCCTGCTGCTCGACGCGCCACAGCCTCGCCGGCGCTCGGGCGATCCACTGATCACTCTCCTGGTGGGGGTCAACGGCACCGGCAAGACCACGACCGCCGCCAAGCTCGCGCGACGATCCCTCGACCGCGGAGAGACGGTACTGCTGGCCGCCGCCGACACTTTCAGAGCGGCAGCGATCGAACAGCTGGCGTTGTGGGGGGAGCGTCTGGGCGTCGACGTCATACGGCAGCAGACCGGCGGCGATCCGGCGGCGGTCGTGTTCGATGCCCTGCAGGCGGGGCGGGCGCGCAAGATCGATCATCTGATCGTCGACACCGCCGGCCGGTTGCACACCAAGGAGCACCTGATGGCCGAGTTGGAGAAGATCAAGCGGGTGATCGATCGCGAGGGCGATGGGTGGGAGCGGCGCACAGTGCTGGTGTTGGACGCGACCACCGGACAGAACGCGATCACCCAGGCGCGCGAGTTCACCCGCGTCGTCGACGTCGATGGCGTGGTGCTCGCGAAGATCGACGGCACCGCGAAGGGCGGCGTCGCGGTCGCGGTCGCGCGCGACCTGCGGCTGCCGATTCTGCACCTTGGCGTCGGCGAGAGCCCTGGCGATCTGGTCGACTTTCACCCGCGGGACTTCGCCAGGGCACTGCTCGGTCCGCCGACAATGGCGCCGGTCTGAGCCGCTCCGCCGATGCCGTCGCTAGAGAGCTACCGGCCGGGTCCTGAGCGCGTCTGGATCCGTTATCGGCCGCGCAATTGGCCCTCGGCGGCCGGCCTCTGGACCGATTTCGGCCGCGCCGCGCTCGGTCAGCAGGGAAGGTCCGATGCTCGGCTACCGAGCGCACCGCCGCGGGCTGCGAGCGACGTTGTCTATCTGCCGCCTGTGGACCCCGAGCTCGAGCCGCATCGTCGTGAGCTGGCCCGGGCTTGGGCTTTCACCGGCACGCCGGTCCTGGTTCAACGGCGGCTGGGAGACGGCGCTGCGGAGGCCGAAGAGATCGCTGAGGTCTGGGATCTGCTGCCGACCCTGCTCGACCGGGACCTGAGCCCGCTCGGCGGATTGCCCGACGGTGCGCAAGCGGTCTGGCCACTGATCCCGGCCGTTACCGACGAAGCCGAGGTCGTGGCCGAGGGGCTGGATCGGCTGGCAGACGCCGGAGTCGCAGCGGTCCAGCCGCTTGTGTTGGACCTCTCCGCCCAGGCCAAGAGGCGGCTGCTCGAAAGCGCCGGTGAGGGCGCGTTCGATCGTCTGTTCCACGGGCCGCCCCCGGCAGAGCGGGAGTTTGCGGCGTCGGCGCGCGAGCGCGGAATGAAGCTGTTCGTCTCGAGGCCGCTACCAACCGGGAATCCGCGGCTCGCGCTGCGTCGCAGGTGCGCCGGCGAGCTCAGACTCGCGGCCTACCTGGCGTACCGCCTCGGCTGGCCGGAGGCGGAGAGCCAGGCGTTCCTCCGGGCCGCACGCTGGATCGACCGTGAGGACCACGACGTCGCCGCGCTAGCCGAGGAGGGTAACCTCGAGATCGTCGATTGGATCGACGCCCGGAGCCGCGCGGTGGTCGAGAGCATCGTCGAAAGCGGCAACTCGCCGCTGGTCGAGAGCCTGATTGTCGAGTTCGCGGGCGGAACCTCGGCGGGGTAGCGGGCAGGGGTCCGTCCCGACGCCACGCGGCGAAGGGTGGCCTGCTAGGGAATGCGAGCGATGAGATCGATCTCGACTTTGCCGCCCTTGGGCAGCGCCGAGACCTGGACGGTCGACCGCGCCGGCCGATGGTCCGCCATCGCCTCGGCGTAGAGCGCGTTGAGCTGTGCGAAGTCCGCGAGGTCGGTGACGTACACCGTGGCCCTGACGACGTCGCCGAAGCCGCAGCCCGAGGCCGCGAGCACCCGGCCCAGGTTCTTCAGCACCTGACGCGCCTGGCTCTCGAAGTCGTCGGCGACCAGTTCGCCGGTCGCTGGATCGATGCCCACCTGGCCCGAGGTGAAGAGCCAGCCGTCGAGGTCGACGGCTTGCGAGTAGGGTCCGATGGCTTCCGGGGCGTCGGCTGTGTGCACTCGCTTCATTCGGTTGCGTCTCCGTCGAATACGCCGATGTAGGTCAGGTTGCGGTAGCGCTCGTCGACATCGAGGCCGTAGCCGACGACGAACTGGTCTTCGATCTCGAAGCCGCAGTAGTCGATCTGGACTTCGGCCTGGCGCGCCTCTTTCTTGTCGAGCATCGCGCACAGCTTGACGCTGCGGGCGCCGCGAAAGCGAAACAGGGCGAGCACCGTATTGAGAGTGAAGCCGGTGTCGACGATGTCGTCGATCAATAGGACATCGCGGCCGCGGATCGATAGGTCGACGTCCTTGAGAATGCGGACCTCGCCTGGCTCGGTGCCGGAGCCGTAGCTCGACGTCTGAAGAAAGTCGACGTGCAGCGGCAGCTGGATCCGTTTGAGGAGGTCGCAAAGAAAGAACACCGAGCCCTTGAGTACGCCGATGCAGAGTGGCGGCTCGCCGCCGCGATAGTCGCGCTCGATCTGGGCCGCAAGCTCGGCGATTCGCGCCTGCAGGCGCTCCTCGGAGATCAACTCCCGAGGGTTCGTGTCGCTGGCAGTCATGGACGCGAGTATACGGTTACTCGAAGGCGGATGCGGCGCGGCCGCGCGTGGCTGCGCCGCCGGTTAGAATCGAGCGGTGCTCGGCGCCGCCTTCCGCTCCTCGGTCCCCTTCCTGGTGGCAAGCCGCTACCTGCGGAGCACCCGCCGCGATGCCTTCATCAGCTTCCTGACCCTCACCGCAGCCGGCGGCCTGGCGTTGGGTGTGGCAGCGCTGATCCTGGCCCTGGCCATGCTCACCGGGTTTCAGGGGGCTCTCAAGGCGGAGATCCTGGGTCGTACCCCGGAGATCGAGGTCAGGCTGGCCAGGGGTGCGAGTCGAGACGAGGCCTTTGCGGTGCGCGATCGCGTCGCCGCCGAGCGCGACGTCCGGAGCGCGCAACTGATTACCCACGGCCAGGGCTGGATCCTTGCGGACGGGCGAGTGCGCGCGGTCGAGATCGTCGGCTTCGACGGCGATCTCCCGGTGTCCTTCCCTGGCCCCTCGCCGAGTCGTCGCCCCGGCCTCTACCTCGGCGACCGCCTGGCCGAGGCTTGGAACGTCGCCGACGGCCAGACGATCGAGGTCGCTTCCAGCCGGCCGACCCTGACCCCGCTCGGTCCTCAGCCTCGGGTGCGCCGGATGCCGGTCGAGGGACGCTTCGTCTCCGGCCGCACTGAGCTCACCGAGCGGGTCGCGCTGCCGCTCGAACAGGCCGCGGCGCTGCTCGGATCGCGTCGCTACAGGTTGCACGTGGCGACCGGTGATCTGTCGACTGCGCTCACGCTGGCGGCGCGACTCGACGAGCTGCTGCCGGCCGGCAGCGAGATCTGGACCTGGCAGCGGCTCAATCGTGGGCTCTTCTTCGCCCTGCGGCTCGAGAAGACGATCACATTCATCGCCGTGTTCCTGATCGTCGCGGTCGCGGCGCTGGCGTTGGTCTCGGATCTGACGTTGATCATCACCAGCAAGCGCCGCGAGATCGGAATCCTCGGCGCGATGGGGGTCGACCCGCGCGCATTGCGCAGGATCTTCACGTTGCTCGGCGGCCTGCTAGCCGGCATCGGCGTTGCGGTCGGCGGTGCTGTGGGCATTGCCGTGGCGATCGTGTTGGACCGCAACCGCCTGATCCGGATCCCGGGCGACGTCTATTTCCTCGACTACGTGCCGTTCCAGGTCCGCGGTCTGGATCTCGGGGTCGTGCTGGTCGCAACGGTGGTGGTGGCGGTGCTGGGAGCGGGCTACGCGGCCCGGCGAGCCGCCGCCCTGCACCCGGTGGAGGCTCTGCGGCGGTGACGGTAGCGGTCAAGGCGGTGGGGCTGCACAAGGCGTACGTCGATGGCGCACGCTCGGTCGAGGTGCTACGCGGAGTCGATCTCGAGGCCGAGCCGGGCGAGGCGATCGCGGTCGTCGGGCCGTCCGGCTCCGGCAAGTCGACCCTCCTGCACCTGCTCGGCGCCCTCGACTCACCGGACGCGGGCTCGATCGAAATCGGTGGCATCGCGATTGCCGGCCTGGACCCTGCGGAGGCGGCGCGCTTCCGCAATCGGACTGTCGGCTTCGTCTTTCAGTTCCAGGAGCTGCTCGCCGACTTCGACGCGCTCGAGAACGTCATGATGCCGGGACGGATCGCGGGCTGGTCGGCGGCCAGGGCACGCGACCGCGCCGTCGAGTTGCTCGAGGAGGTCGGGCTCGCGCAGCGCGCCGACCACTATCCGAGTCAGCTCTCCGGCGGCGAACGTCAACGGGTGGCGCTCTGCCGCGCACTGCTGCTGGATCCACCGCTGCTGCTGGCCGACGAGCCGACCGGCAACCTGGATCCGGCGAGTGCGGTGCGGGTGTTCGACCTGATGATCGAGCTCCAGCGGCGCCACGGGACGACCGCTCTGGTAGTGACACACAACCCAGACCTGGCCAATCGCTGTGGTAGACTTTTGCAGCTCGATAGGGGGCGTCTCGAACCCTACGAGCCTGCGTAAGTAGCGATCGAAAGTGGAGAAACCGGAGTCGCGACCGTCGCCACGACCGACCGGAAGCGCCTCAGCGACGATAGATCGACATGTTCGAAAAGTACAACGAGAAGGCGCGACGAGCGCTGTTCTTCGCGCGCTACGAGGCGAGCAAGCTCGGTAGCCGCGTCATCGAGTCCGAGCACATCCTGCTCGGGATCCTGCGTGAGGGTGAAGAGACCGTCGGCGAGCTGCTGCGCCGCTTCCAGGTGAAGCCGGATGAGCTCCGACGAGAGATCGAGGGCGAGCGGGTCTTCGTCGAGAGAATCTCCTCGACCGCAGAACTGCCGCTCTCGGAGGAGTCGAAGAAGATCCTCGCCTACGCTTCGCACGAAGCGGAGAGCATGCTCCACCCGACGGTCGGCTCCGAGCATCTCTTGATCGGCATTCTGCGGGTCGAAGGCTGCATGGCGATGCGCCTGCTCACCCAGCAGGGCTTCGATCTGTTCAACGTGCGCGAAGAGGTTGGCTCGATCGTCAAGGAGCGGGAGGCGTCGCAGCAGAAAAAGGAGCTGCCGTTCCTGTCGGAGTACGGGCGCGATCTGACGCTGCTGGCTGCGCAGAGCGTCTTCGACCCGCTGATCGGACGGGAGGTCGAGCTCGACCGGATCATTCAGATCCTCTCGCGTCGGACCAAGAACAATCCGATCCTGCTCGGCGAGCCGGGCGTCGGCAAGACCGCGATCGTCGAAGGTCTGGCCCAGCGCATCGTTGCCGGGAAGGTGCCTATCTTCCTGGCTCAGAAGAAGTTGGTGGCCCTCGACCTGTCGTTGATCGTCGCCGGGACCAAGTATCGCGGCCAGTTCGAAGAGCGCCTCAAAGGGATCCTCAAGGAGCTCAAGGACAACGACGAGGTGATTGTCTTCATCGACGAGATCCACTCGTTGATCGGCGCCGGATCCGCCGAGGGATCCCTCGATGCGGCGAACATACTCAAACCGGCGTTGTCGCGGGGCGAGATCTCGTGCATCGGCGCGACGACGCTCAAGGAGTACCGCAAGTACATCGAGAAGGACCGGTCGCTCCTGCGCAGGTTCCAGTCGATCCAGGTCGAGCCACCGACCAACGAGGAGACCCTGGAGATCCTCGAAGGGGTGAAGGATCGCTACGAGGCCTTCCACAAGGTGCGTTACGCCGAAGGCGCTCTGAGGGCTGCGATCTACCAGTCGACGCGCTACATCGCCGACCGCCAGCAGCCGGACAAAGCGATCGACGTGATTGACGAGGCCGGCGCGAAGGTCAAGCTGCGGCGGGTGCGGGACACCCAGAACCTGCGGCGCTTGGAGAAGGAGATTCGCGAGGTGGTGACCGAGATGAAGAGTGCCATCTCGGACAAAGACTTCGAACGCGCGGTCTACCTTCGCGAGCGCGAGATCGACCTGCGCGAAGATCTCGAGAAGATGAGCGTCGTCAAGGACGAGGAGCGCGTGCTGGAGGTCACTGAGCGTGACATCGAGGACGTGATCTCGTCGTGGACCGGCATTCCGCTCGCAAGCCTGCGCAGCGACGAGGCCGATCGCCTGATGCGCATGGAGGAGATCCTGCGCCGGTGGGTGGTCGGACAGGATCATGCGATCGAGTCGATCAGTCGGGCCATCCGGCGGTCCCGACTGGGTGTCAGCAACCCCGACCGGCCGGTTGGCTCGTTCATGTTCTTGGGCCCGTCCGGGGTCGGGAAGACCGAGGTCGGCCGGCGCCTTGCTGAGTTCCTGTTCGGGAGCCAGCAGTCGCTGGTGCGCTTCGACATGAGCGAGTACATGGAGAAGCACGCGGTCTCGAAGCTGATCGGCTCACCGCCAGGCTACGTCGGACACGAGGAGGGCGGCCAGCTCACCGAGCGGCTCCGGCGCCAGCCCTACTCGGTGGTGCTCTTCGACGAGATCGAGAAAGCGCACCCGGACGTCGCCAACCTGTTGCTGCAGATCCTCGAGGACGGCGTGCTCACCGACGCCTACGGCAATACCGTCGACATCAAGAACTCGATCGTGCTGATGACCTCGAACATCGGCAGCAAGCTGGTGCTGCGAGGCGGCCGGGTCGGCTTCGGCGAGGCTGACCGCGAGCAGAGCTTCAAGCGCCTCGAGGAGGAGATCCTGGCCGAGCTTCGACGCTCGTTCAGCCCGGAGTTCATCAATCGACTGGATGAGGTCATCGTCTTCAACCCGCTCGGTGCAGAGGAGCTCGAAGGTATCGTCGACATCCTGCTGGCCGAGTTCAACCTCACTCTGATGGAGCGGGGCCTCGAGGTCCGGGTGGACGCCGATGCGAAGCGCTGGCTGCTGGCCGAAGCGGGCGTCGATCCCTCTACCGGCGCGCGTCCCCTGCGTCGGACGATCCAGCGACACCTCCAGGATCCGATCTCGGAAATCCTGATCTCCCAATCTCGAGCGGCGGTCGGGTTGATCAAGGTGACGCTCAGCGGTGATCGACTCGAATTCGATCCTCGACCTCGCGAGGTCGTCGTAGCCGAGACGTAGTCCAAGCCCCGGTTTGGATGTAGAGTCGTGGCTCGGTTTTTGCACCTTGCCCACGCTCGTTCAAGTCGGACCTGGGTAGGTCGAAAGATCGCTGCATTCCCGGAGATCGTCATCAGACAAACAATGAGAAGGCCTGCCTTTTTGGCCAGCTTAGGGCTGGTGCTCGCGCTTGTCGCCTCGCCGCCGGTCCTGGGCCAGGATCTCGATGGCCTGCCTATCCGGTCGGTCGAGTACCGAGGCCTCCAGTCGCTCGCCGAAGACTCGGTCAACTTCTATCTTGGCATCGAACTCGGTGGCTCCTACGACGCCGCGGCGCTCAATCAGAGCGTCCACGAGCTGTGGGATCGGAACCTGATCAATGACATCAAGGTGGAGGCGGAGCGCTCGGCCGATGGCGTCGCGCTGGTGATCGAGATCACCGAGCGGCCGACCTTGAGGTCGATCGAGTATCAGGGGATCAAGCGCCTCAGTCGCACCGATATCAACGAGGAGATCACGCGCAATCAGGTGCGAGTGCGTGAGGGCGATCCGGTAAACCTGGGCGAGCTGCGCCGTCTGCAGCGCCTGATCGAGACGCTCTACGCAGAGAAGGGCTTCCGGCTCGCGGACGCCAGCTACCGCATCGAGCCGATCGAGAACGATCGCCGGGTGATCTTCACCATCGATGAGGGGGACAAGGTCCGAATCGAGGACATCGATTTCGAGGGCAACACGGTCTTCTCCGATCGCCGGCTGCGCTTCGCGATGAAGAAGACCAAGGAGAGCGGCTTCATCACCAAGTTCCGAAAGAAGGACATCTACAAGGAGCCGACTCTCGAGGAGGACCTCGACTCGGTGCGGACCATCTACCGCCGGGCGGGCTACAAGAACGTCGTCCTCGGCGAGCCGAAGGTCGAGATCCGGGCCAAGAATCCGAATGCGGCCACCCTCAAGCAGCAGAATCGACGCCTGTATCTCACGCTGCCGATCGAAGAGGGCGCGCGTTGGAAGCTCGGTGAGATCACTGTCGTCGGCAACGAGAAGATCGACGACGAGCTTCTGCTGCGTCAGTTCGAGAAGCCGCGCGGCGGTTGGCTGCGCTCGAAGGCTATCGAAGAGGGCGTCGAGACCATCAGCGAACTCTACAAGAACACCGGTCATGTCTTCTCGCAGGTCGAACCGGAATTGATCGAGCGCGAGAATCAGGTCGCCGACGTCGTGATTCACGTCGACGAGGGGGATCAATTCCGGATCGGCAGCATCGAGTTCCGGGGCAACCGGCGAACCCGCGACAAGGTGCTCCGTCGCGAGCTCGGCATCCAGGAGTCGCTGGTGCTCAACTCGGGCGCCCTGCGCAACAGCCTGCTGCGCATCGGTCAGCTGGAGTTCTTCGAGGTCAATGAGGACGATCCGGTGTCGTTCGATTTCGACACCGAGGAGAAGACCGTCGACCTGACCATTCAGGGCGACGAAGGCGACCGCACCGAGCTGCTGTTCGGCGCCGGCTTCAGCGAGATCGACGGCTTCTTTGGTCAGTTCTCGTTCCGAACGCGGAATTTCCTGGGCCGGGGAGAGACCCTTGGAGTGTCGGTTCAGTCGGGGCGCCGTCAGGACGTGTTCGACATCTCGTACCTGATCCCCTGGTTCTTGGATCGGCCGCAGTCCGCGGGCATCCAGATCTTCGTTCGCGATCTGAACTTCCAGCTATTGCCAGGGCAGCGGCTGGAGCAGAAGACCGAGGGCGCCACCCTTACCTACGGCCGCCGTCTCGGCCTGTTCAGCAACCTGTCTTTCAGTTTCAGCAGGTTCGACTCGGAGGATCGCCGGCCGATTCAGCTGGCTACCGGCGAAGTGACCACGCAGGAGTTCAACCGGGAGGTGTCGAGCGTCCAGGTGCAGTTGATCCGAGACCGGCGCGACAGCCGACTCCAGCCTACGGTCGGCACTCGATATAGCGCCAGCTTGGAGTTGGCCGGAGGGGCGCTCGGCGGCACCACCGATTTCGTGCGCCAGCGCGTGAATTTCACCCGCTACCAGCCGCTCAGCAAGACCGGTCTGCGTACGGTCGCGGCGGTGAACGTCGAGGCGGGTTTCATCGAGCCGATCGGCAGCAACGATCTGTTCTTCTTCGACCGGTTCTATCTGGGCGGCGAGAACAGTGTGCGTGGTTTCCGGTTCCGCTCGCTCTGGGCGCGTGACGAGTTCGGCAACACGATCGTCGACCAGTTCGGCGTGCCGATCGGTGGTGACCGTTTCGCGCGCGCCAACTTCGAGGGGATCATTCTCATGGGCGGTCCGTTCCGTCTGATCGGATTCTTCGACGCCGGCGGTGTCTGGGTGTCCGAACAGGAGATCAGCTTCGACACCATGCGGTTCTCGACCGGCGTCGAGTTGCAGGTGAACGTGCCGCTGTTCGGCGCGCCGCTGAGATTCATCTATTCGGAGAACCTCGATCCTTTCCCTGACGATCGTTTCGAAACCTTCCAATTCAGCATCGGTCCGAGCTTCTAGGGCCAGGAGAGTCACAGATGAGTCACGAGATTTTACTGTTGTTCAGGCGGTCGCACCTCGTCCGCGCGCTGAGCGGCGTGGCGCTGGTAGCGGTCTCATTGTGCGCGCTGCCCGCGGTGGCGCGTGCGCAGGGCGCCGCCGGGATCGGCGTTGTCGACGCCGGCCGCGTCTTCCAGGAGTCGGACTACGGTCTGAGCCTGCTCGCGGACCTCAAGGATCTGCGCGAGAAGAAGCAGGTGACGGGCAGGAGTCTGCAGGAGACCGCCAAATCGCTCCAGGATCGGATCGAGCAGGGACGGCTGGCGCTGTCGCCGGACAAGATCGAGGAGCTGCAAAAGGAGCTCGAGGAGAAGGTGATCGAGCTGCAACGATTCGAGGACGACGCGAAGCGGGAGATCGATCTGGCTTCGTCACAGGCGATGACCAGCTTCAACCAGCAGATCATGCCGGTGATCGACATCGTCGGTCGCGAGGAGGGGTTCACCTTGATCTTCAACAAGTACGAGGCTGGCCTGCTGTTCGCTGACGAGACGGTGGATATCACCGAGGCGGTGATCACGCGCTTCAATGAGCAGCACCCGGCGCCCACAGCCGACGCCGAGCCCAGCGAGTAGGCCTCTTGCAGCGCCGTCTTTCCGAGCTGGCCGAACTGATCGGCGGCCGGGTGCAGGGCGACCCGGAGCGGATGATCATGGGCCTCGCCACCCTGTCGGAGGCTGGTGAGACCGATCTGTCATTCGTGATCGCCGGCTATCGGAAGCGCGCGGAGACCAGCCGAGCCGGGGCGTTTCTGGTCGGAGAGTCGCTCACCGATCTGCCGCGAGATCTCCTGATCTCGCCGTCTCCGAGACATGGGCTCGCGCGCCTGATCGACGAGTTCCATCCGGTGCGGGAGACGGTCGAGGCCGGGGTCCATCCGACGGCGGTGGTCGATGCCGAGGCGAAGGTCGACCCGACCGCCACGATTGGGGCGTTTGCGGTCGTCGGGCCCGGTAGCGAGATCGGCGCGCGCGCAGTGATCCACCCGCACGTTGTCGTGGGGCGCGCCTGCACGATCGGCGCGGCCGCCGTCCTGTATCCGCACGTGGTGGTCTACGATCGCACCGAGATCGGGGAGCGGTCGATCATCCACGCAGGAGTCGTACTGGGGGCGGACGGGTACGGTTTCGCCTCCGACCGGCATGGGCATACGAAGCTCAGGCACGTCGGGCGCACGGTGATCGAGGCCGATACCGAGATCGGCGCCAACACGACGATCGACCGAGCGCTGCTGTCGGAGACCAGAATCGGTGCCGGCACCAAGATCGACAACCTGGTGCAAGTGGGGCACAATGCGCGCATCGGTCGGGGCTGTTTGCTGGTTTCGCAGGTCGGTATCTCGGGCAGCACGACACTCGGCGACGGCGTGGTTGTCGCGGGGCAGTCAGGGGTGGCCGGGCACCTGGAGCTCGGGGACGGGGCTCGGGTGGTCGCGAAATCGGCGGTCTTCAAGTCGATTCCTGCCGGGGAGACCGTCGCGGGTATCCCGGCGATGGAGGTCGGGCGCTGGCGCCGGTTGCAGGCGCTGCTCAACCAGCTCGACAGCATCAGAAGACGTCTGCTGGGAATCGAGAAGAAGTTGCGATCCGAGAACGAGGAGGACTAGACCAGTGAGCGAACCGCGCGACATCCGCTGGATCATGTCGGTGCTTCCTCATCGCTATCCGATCCTGTTGGTCGATCGGGTGCTCGAGCTCGAGCCGGGCAAGCGCATCGTGGCGATTAAGAACGTCACCGTCAACGAGCCGGTGTTCAACGGGCATTTCCCGGGCCACCCGGTGATGCCCGGGGTTCTCCTGGTCGAGGGCATGGCGCAGGCGGCGGGCATCCTGTTGATGCACGATCTCGAGGACCGCGAGTCGAAGTTGATCTACTTCGCCGGTATCGATCGCGCGCGCTTTCGGCGCCCGGTGGTGCCGGGGGATCAGGTGACCTACGAGGTCGAGCTGCTCAGGCACAGGTCCTCGTTCGCCAAACTCGAGGGCCGGGCCCTGGTGGACGGGAAGGTGTGCGCCGAGGCCGTGTGCAGCTCCAGCATGGTGGATCGCTAGGCGGGCGTTGGCGGCATGGGGATGGAGAGCTCGGTACACCCGACCGCGATCGTCGACCCGAGCGCCGAGCTGGACGCCGGCGTCGTCGTCGGCCCGTTCGCTGTGATCGGCCCTGACGTCGTGATCGGTGCCGGCTCCGAGATCGGCGCCGCGGCTCAGATCCAGGGACCGGCCCGGATCGGTCTGCGCAATCGAATCTTCGCTCAGGCGTGTGTGGGCTTCGAGCCGCAGGATCTCAAGTTCCAGGGCGAGCGGAGCGTTCTCGAGATCGGCGACGACAACACGATCCGCGAGTTCGCCACCGTGCATCGCGGTACCGAGCACGGTGGCGGTCGGACCCGCATCGGCAACGGCAACCTGTTCATGGCCTACACCCACGTTGCGCACGACTGCATCGTTGGCGATCGGACGATCTTCGGCAACGCCTCGACCCTGGCCGGCCACGTCGAGGTTGCAGACGACGCGATCCTGAGCGCCTTCTGCGCGGTGCATCAGTTCTGCAGGGTGGGCCGTCACGCCTACATCGGCGGTTACACCATTGTCACCATGGACGCCCTGCCGTATGCCAAGACGGTCGGCACGAAGGCGGTGTGCCTGGGGATCAATCGGATCGGTCTGAAGCGTCGGGGCTTCGACGACGAGCGGTTGCGGTCGCTCGAATCAGCCTATCGCACGGTCGTGCGCTCCGGATTGAACACCGCCGAGGCGATCTCCCGCCTGCGCGAGCAGCATGCCGACAACGGCGACATCGACTACCTGATCGAGTTCATCGAGTCGACCACCCGAGGCGTGCTGAAGACACCGCCGGGACGTGGCGGCGCGCGAGGTGGCGCGCCTGACTGATCTGACGACGGCGGCTCCGGTGCGGCTAGGCGTGGTCGGTACCGGCGCGATGGGCCGCCATCACGTTCGGATCCTGAGCGACCTGCCGGGCGCTGAGCTGGTCGGGATCTTCGACAGCGATTTCGAGGTCGCGGCAGCGATCGGCGCGGAGCACGGGGCACGCGCTTTCGCGAGCGTGTCCGAGCTCAGCGAGCGAGTCGACGCCGTGGTGCTGGCGGTACCGACGGTCCGCCATGCCGAGCTCGGTGTCGACCTCCTGAGACGCGGCCTCCACGTTCTGGTGGAGAAACCGATCGCGTCCTCGCTCGAGGAGGCCGATGCGCTGATCGAAGCGGCCGGCAACTCGGTGCTGGCGGTCGGACACGTGGAGTTCTTCAACCCCGCGGTGCAGGCGCTGGTCGGGCTGGGAGTGCCGCCGGGATTCCTCGAGATCCATCGCATGTCGGTCTTCAAGCCGCGCAGCCTCGATATCGACGTGGTGCTCGATCTGATGATCCACGATCTGCAGATCCTGCACGCTCTCGATCCGAGCCCGATCGAGGAGATCCGGGCAACCGGGATCAACGTGCTGACCGATCGGGTCGACATCGCCAGCGTCCGGCTCGCGCTCGAGTCCGGCTGCGTGGCCAACGTGACCGCCTCGCGGATCTCGGGCGAGACGGTGCGCAAGCTGCGGGTCTTCCTGCAGAACAGCTACTATTCTCTGGACTACCACGAGCAGAGTCTGCAGGGCGTGCGGCTGCTGGCCGGAGACTCGAAGCGCCAGCTCGTGCCCCATCTTCCGGAGATCGAGCGCGCCGAGCCCCTGCGAGTAGAGTTGGCGGCGTTCGTCGCCGCGTGTCAGGGAAATCGAGAGGGGATCGTGAGCGGCGAGCAGGCCAGACGGGCGCTCAAGACCGCGATCCGGATCGCGCGGGCGATCGAAGGCTGAGCGGCACGACGATGACCGCGACTGGAGGAAACGGGATGGATAAGATCGAGATCGGTGTGATCGGCGGCAGCGGCCTCTACGCGATGGAGAGGCTCGAGGTGCTCGAAGAGCGCCAGATCGAGACGCCGTTCGGCGATCCCTCCGACGCCTTCATCATCGGCGAGCTCGAGGGACGCAAAGTAGCTTTTCTACCGCGCCACGCGCGCGGCCATCGCCTGCTGCCTTCGGAGCTCAACTACCGGGCGAACCTGTACGGCATGAAGGTGCTGGGCGTCGAGTGGGTGGTCTCGGTGTCGGCCGTGGGCTCGCTCAAGATCGACTACCCGCCGCGCGACATCGTGGTTCCTGATCAATTCTACGACCGCACCCGGCACCGCGCCGACACCTTCTTCGGAAACGGCCTGGTGGGCCACGTGAGCTTTGGCGATCCGGTCTGCGCTGAGCTCTCGGGTTGGATGGCCGAGGGCGCCGAAGCGGCCGGGGCGACCGTGCACCGCGGCGGTACCTACGTCTGTATGGAGGGCCCCCAGTTCTCGACCCGGGCGGAGTCGGAAGAGTACCGGTCGCGCGGCTTC
The DNA here is from genome assembly GCA_029263375.1 of Acidobacteriota bacterium. Taxonomy (GTDB): domain Bacteria; phylum Acidobacteriota; class Thermoanaerobaculia; order Multivoradales; family JAHEKO01; genus JAHEKO01. The sequence goes on from JAJCXP010000139.1 coordinate 39,317, forward strand.
GACGTGGTCGGGATGACCAACCTGCAGGAGGCCAAGTTGGCGCGTGAGGCCGAGATGAGTTACGGCACCCTGGCGATGGTCACCGACTACGACTGCTGGCACGAGGAGGAGGACGAGGTCTCGAGCGACGCGGTGATGGAGGTGATTCAGGCCAACGTCGAGGTGGCGAAGGAGGCCGTTCGCGAAACGGTCCGCCGGATTCCGGTCGGCCGAACCAGTCCCTTCCGCGGTATTCTCCGGCACTCTCTGGTCACCGACCCAGCGCTCGTGCCGCGGGCAACGCGCGAGGCCCTGGCGCCGATCGTCGGGCCCTACCTGGGCTAGCCTGCCCTTCTCACCAGCTCCCGACTGCGAAACCGCATGCACCTGAATCCGCGAGACTCCCCCCTGGCCAGATGACCCGGATCCTGGTCACCAACGACGACGGCGTCTTCTCGGAAGGGATCAAGCTCCTGGCCGCGGCGCTGGGCGAGCTCGGCGAGGTCACGGTGGTCGCGCCGGACCGAGAGCAGAGCGCGTCGGGGCACTCGCTGACGCTCCATCGCCCCCTGCGAATGCGGCAGATCGAGGAGCGGACCTACTCGGTGGACGGCACACCGACCGATTGCGTCAACCTTGCGGTCGCCTGGCTGATGAAGGACGAGCCGCCCGACCTGGTGGTTTCGGGAATCAACTTCGGCTGTAATCTGGGTGAGGACGTCACCTACTCGGGGACGGTGAGCGCTACCTTCGAGGCATCCCTGCTCGGCATCCCATCGCTGGCGTTGTCGCAGGAGGTGAGCGAACATTTCTCGTTCGAGCCCGCTGCTGGTGTGGCACGGACGCTGGTAGAGCGTCTGCTGCAGGCCGACGCACCGGCAGACCTGTTGCTCAATGTCAACATACCGTCGGCGCCGCTCGGTGGCGCCGTGGTCACCAAGCTCGGTCGTCGGACCTACAGCCAGTCGGTGGTGGAGAAGCGCGATCCGCGCGGCCGGCGCTACTTCTGGATCGCCGGCACCCCGGAGTGGTCGGACGAAGATGGAACCGACATCGCGGCGATTGCCCGAGGTCGGGTCTCGATCACGCCGCTGCACCTCGACCTCACCGACTACCGTGGGCTGGGCTCCTACGATTGGCTCGTTGACAGCCTCGGCGGCCTGGCGGACGAGAGTTGACGGAAGACTTCAGCTTTCAGCGGCGGACGATGGTGCAGAAGTTGGGGGAGCGGGGGATCCGCGACGAGCGTGTCCTGGAGGCGCTCGGCGAGCTACCGCGTGAGCTGTTCGTCAAGGAACACCTGCGTAGTCAGGCCTACCAGGACTTCGCTCTACCGATCGGCAACGAGCAGACGATCTCGCAGCCCTGGATCGTTGCCCGAATGACCGAGCTGCTGAAGCTCGAACGACGGCACTCGGTGCTCGAGATCGGTACCGGTTCGGGCTATCAGACCGCGATCCTGGCGCGCCTTGCGCAGTGGGTCTACAGTCTCGAACGGGTCTCGGAGCTCGCCAGTCTGGCGATCCGGCGGCTCCGCGAGCTGGGGGTCGACAACGTCAAGATCCAATCGTTCGACGGCTCGGTCGGCTGGAGCGACCGCGCGCCCTTCGACCGGATCCTGGTCACCGCCGGCGCGCCGGCGGCGCCGCCACCGCTCCTCGAGCAGCTCGCGGTAGGGGGCCGTATGGTGGTCCCGGAGGGCGGCCGCGAGCAGCAGCGGCTGGTGGTCTATCGCAAGCTTCGTCAGGGGGTTCGCCGAGAGGCGGGCGAGACGGTAAGCTTCGTGCCGCTCACCGGTCGGCACGGCTGGGGCGGCGAAGACTCCGACAGCTCCGATCGGTGACCCATGGGCAAGCTCTACAACAGCTTTCACGACCTGATGACCCAGATGCTGGGCTGGGTCGAGGCGTTCGCAACGACACCCTACGGCGGTTGGGCGCTGTTCGTGCTGGCGTTCGCGGAGAGCAGCTTCTTCCCGATTCCGCCCGACGTGCTCTTGATCGCGCTGTGCCTCGGCGATCCGGGCAAGGCGTACTGGTTCGCGACCCTGTGCTCGGTCGGGTCGGTGCTCGGCGGCGTCGCTGGCTACGGCATCGGCTACTACGGCGGCCGGCCCCTGATGCGGCGACTGTTCAACGAACGAAAGATCCGGGCGGTGGAGGATCTCTACGACCGCTACAACGCGTGGGCGACCGGCGTCGCCGGACTGACCCCGCTGCCCTACAAGCTGTTCACGATCTCGGGCGGGGTCTTCGCGATCAACTTCAAGATATTCCTGCTCGCCTCGGTGATCGCGCGGACGTTGAGGTTCTTCGTCGTCGCCGCGTTGATCAGCTTGGTAGGCGAGCCTGCCAAGCGGCTGATCGACGAGCACCTCGGGTGGCTCTCGATCGCCTTTGTTATTCTGCTGATCACTGGTTTCTACATCGTGGGCAAGGGGTTCGGAGGGATCGGGTCCGACCACGCAGAAGAAACGCACGAAGAGAGGGCTGACAAATCGAATGGATGACCTGAAGCGACACATTCGCGAAATACCCGACTATCCGAAGCCGGGAATCCTCTTCTACGACATCACGACGCTGCTCGGGAATCCGTGGGCGCTGCGCACCACGGCGGATCGGTTCGTCGAGCGCTTCATCGATCGGAAGATCGACAAGGTCGTTGGTATGGAGTCGCGCGGCTTCCTGTTCGGACCGATCCTGGCCTACAACCTGAACGCCGGCTTTGTGCCGGTGCGCAAGCCGGGCAAGCTGCCGTCCGACGTGGTCAGCGAGAGCTACGACCTCGAATACGGTACCGATTCGCTCGAGATGCACAACGATGGCATCAAGTCCGGCGAGAAGGTCCTGATCGTCGATGACCTGATTGCGACCGGCGGCACCGCGAAGGCAACCGCGAGCATCGTCGAGTCGGTCGGCGGTCAAATCGCCGGCTTCGGGTTCATCATCGAGCTGAAGTTTCTCAACGGCCGCGAGGTGCTCTCGGGCTACGAGGTCGAATCGCTCCTTCAGTACTGAGTTGCACGTATAATCCAGGCTCCGCGGAGCGGCTGTAGCTCAGGTGGATAGAGCGGGAGCTTCCTAAGCTTTAGGTCGGGGGTTCGAGTCCTCCCAGCCGCACCAATTCGCCGGGCCTCCCAGCGGAACGTCCGACGCCCGCTCCAGAATCGTCTTCAGAAGACCCAAAGAGGGAACATGAGTTCGCGACTGACCAGAAAAGACATCAAACGCGACGAAGTGCTCGAGACCATCGGCGGCTTCGTCGGATTCGTGACCAAACACGGCAAGTCGATCGTGCTCGCCGCGGTCGGCCTGATCGTCCTGATCCTCGCCCTGGTGGGCTACCGCGTGTACGCGATGGGCAGAGCGGAGGAGGGCAGCCGCGCCCTGGGTCGTGCTCAGCGGGTGTACGAAGCGCCGATCGATTCCGAAGCGCCCGAACCGGACGCTGCCGTCGCACCGAGCTTTGCCGACGAGGCCGGCCGCACCGCTCGTGCGCGTGAGCTGTTCGAGTCGGTGGCGAGCGAGTTCGGGGGCACCGACGCCGGCGACATCGCGTCGGCCTACCTGGGCTCGATCGCGGCCGCGGCGGGCGATCTCGAGAGCGCCCGCGAGCACTGGTCCGGGTTCGTCGATCGGCAACCGGACCATCTGCTGTCGCAGGAGATCCGGGTAAACCTCATGGCTCTGGACCGTAGACTCGGTCGCGGTGAGGATCTGGTCGACGAGTTGCGGGCCGAGCTCGCGTCGGCCAGTTCGAAGCTGCCGGAGGAGCTGTTGCTCAACCAGCTCGGCCTGACCCTCGAGGAGCTAGGTAGAGCGGACGAGGCGCTCGATATCTATCAGCGTCTGGTCCAGGACTTTCCGCAGTCGCCCTATTCGCGCGTGGCGAGCGACCGCATCTCGGAGCTCGAAGGGTCCGCGGCCGCCTGAGCCGGTGGCTGGCCCGTACCAGGTCCTGGCCGCGAAGCGGGCCGGCGAAAGGCTGAGCGACAGCGAGATTCGGTCGCTGGTCCAGGGCGCCAGCGACGGCAGCTGGACCGACGGCCAGTTGGGCGCTTTCCTGATGGCGGCGGTCATTCAGGGGTTGGATCCGAGTGAGACCCGAGCGCTGACCGCGGCGATGCTCGGCTCCGGCGAGCGCTGGCAGCTCGAACAGTCGGTCCCGCACCTGTGCGACAAGCACTCGACCGGCGGCGTCGGCGACAAGGTGTCGCTGATCCTCAGCCCGATCCTCGCCGCGTCCGGCCTTCCGGTTGCGATGCTCACCGGCCGTGGCTTGGCGCACACCGGTGGTACGGCCGACAAGCTGGAGACCATTCCGGGGCTCGATCTGGCGCTCGATCGACCGCGCACCCTCGAGTTGGTGGAGCGGGTCGGCATGGCGATCGGCATCGCCACCTCGGACGTGGCGCCGGCGGACCGGCGGCTCTACGGATTGCGCAACGCCACCGCGACCGTCGACTCGCTGCCCCTGATCACCGCCAGCATCCTGTCGAAGAAGCTCGCTACCGGCGCCGCCGGCCTGGTGCTCGACGTCAAGACCGGCAGCGGCGCGGTGGCCGATGACGTTGAGGTCTCGCGCTTATTGGCGCGCGCTCTGGTCGACACGGCCGTCGCCCTCGGCTGTCCCACCTCGGCACTGCTGACCGACATGAGCCAGCCGCTCGGTCGCTGGGTGGGCAACTCGGTCGAGATCCGGGAGTCGATCGAATGCCTCGAAGGCCGTGGCCCGGCGCCGTTGATGGAGGTTGTCCTGGCGCTGTGCGTGGAGGTGAGCTCGCTCGCGGGGCGACCGCTGGCTCGTGAGCGGCTGCTGGAGGCCGTCGACTCGGGCGCCGCGCTCGAGACGTTCGGGCGCTGGGTGGCGGCCCAGGGCGGCGATGCTGGAGCCTTGGCGTCCGTCGGCAGAGCGCCGGCGCCCCACGAGGCGGTGATTCGAGCGGAGCGCTCCGGCTATCTGCGTCGGGTCGCGTGTCGGCGACTCGGATTCCTGCTGGTCGAAGCGGGGGCCGGTCGCACGCTGCCGACCGATGAGATCGACCCAGACGTCGGCTTGCACTACACCGCCCGGCTCGGCGATCGCCTGGAGCCGGGAGACGAGATCGCCCGGGCCTATCTCCGGCGTCCGGACGCTGACTGGGAGCGGCGCCTGGGCGAGTGCTTCGAACTTGCCGAAGAGCGGTACGAGCCGCCGGCGCCGGTCGGTGAGCGGATCGGCGCGAGCTAGCGCTATTCGGTCGTTTCGCCGAAGCGCGACGCGAGGATCGCCAGGTCGCGGCCGTCGATGATGCCGTCTTCGTTGAAGTCGAGCAGCAGATTGAAGCGTGGCTCGCCGATCTCGGCGCCGAAGCCGGTAGCGAACTGCTCGAGATCGAACTGCTCCACGGTGCAGTTGCCGTCGACATCCGCGGCGAGGTGCTCACGACCCTCGACCGAGTAGACCCAGAGCAGCGACGAATATTCGTTCGGCGGCTCGGCCCGGTCGCGCGAGTTGACGCTCAACACGACTCGGCAGCCGAGCTGCTTGCGATTGATGGTCGCCTTGAGGTTGGCGCGTCTCTTGGTGCTCGAGCCCTTACTGGCGGAGGCCATCACTTCGCCGTTGATGACGAAGGTGGTTTCGTTGAAGGCGATGCCGGCGCCGTTACTCGACTCGTACATGCTGGCGGTCAGGGTGGAGCCGCTCGACAGCAGGTCGACATTGGGCGCGAACCGGCCGGGTACCGGCGCCACCGTGTCGACCTCGAGGATCTGGTCCGCGAAGAGCTGAGCCAGCTCCTCATAGCCCTCAACGTTCGGATGGCCGATCGGATCCTTGCCACCCGCGTAGAGCCTGCGGTAGACGTCGGGGGTGAAGAAGGGGTTGAAGTGGGCCCAGCCGTCCGCGAACGGCAGGTTCCGGTCGGCCGTCAGGTCGTAGATCCCCCAGTTGAGCGCCTCCGTGACGGCGTTGCGACTGTCCCTCTTCGCCTTGGGCAGACGGGGAATGACGGTGCCCATGTAGACCCTCATGCCGCGAGGCTTCGCCTTGCTGACCATGGCGTCCAGATTGGCCAGCACCGACTCGAGTGAGAGGAGGCCTTCGGCGATCATCGTGACGTCGTTGGTACCCTCCATGAGCAGCAGGTGGTCGCCGCCCCCTGCCAGGACTTCGTCGAGGCGCTCGAGACCTTCGAACGAGCTCTCGCCGGCCAGGCCGTGGTTCTCGACCTTGGCGTCGAGGCCGGCGTCGCGCAGGATCTGCTGGAGCTTCGGGGGATAGCCCGGCGGGCTGCTGTTGTCGCCGACGCCCTCGGTGATCGAGTCGCCGAAGGCGACGTAGCGCTCCTCGGCGCCGGCGGGAAGCGCCAGCGACAGGATCAGCAGCGGAATCCAGAGGCGCCGGGTCATGGCACGTTCCAGTAGCCGCGCGCCGCCGCGCGCTCGGGCCAGTGCAGGTCGATCCCGCTGCCGTCGCGGAGCGCGATAGAAGGGCGAGTCGGCGCGGTGGCGAGGAAACCGCTGCGCCGTCGCTCGTCACCGCCGGCGTCGATCTCGAGCACGCCCCAGCCGCGTGGCTCGGCCGTGCGATGGAGTAGGTAGAGTCGGCCGTCCATCCGGTGGAAGCTGGGGAAGAGGCCGGCTCCCAGCGATCTGGGCGGCTGCCACCGGCCGCGCCGGAAGCGGGCGATCATCAGTTCGTAGCCGCTACCGTCGAAACGGCTCCAGGCGGCCAGGGCGCCTCCCCGGGTCGCGATCACTGTCGGCGTGACATCGGGCACTCGATTGCCGGGGCCGAGCCGGCGCGGCGCATCCCAGCCGTTGCCGTTGCTGAGGCTGTAGCGGATCTCGTCGTCATTGCCGTCGAAGGCGCTCCAGACCAGCAGCGACTCCCCGTCCTTCAGGGTCGCGACCGAAAGACCGGTCTGGCTGCCGGGCCCGGGACCGCTCACCGTCTCCAGCGGTCCCCAATCGGCGCCCGTCCAGGCCCGTGAACGTACGCTCAGCTCGCCCGTACTGCCGCCGGCCAGCCAGGTGATGCCGTCGAATCGGCCATCCCGGACCAGCAGCTGCGGCCGGACCTGAACGCGGTCCTCCGAGGCTGGCCGGTCGAGCCGCCGGAAGCCCAGGTTGTCGGCGGTCACGACGACCAATCGCGAGCTACCGTCCTCATCGCGGCGGCGGCCGGCGGCCACCCAACCGTCGCGGGTCTTGACGATGTCGGTCAGCAGCTCGCCGTCGGCGAGATCGTAGCTGCGCGCCTTGCCTTCGACCTCGACGCGAGCCTCTCCTGGACGGCTCCAGAGCAGTAGGCTCCTAGGCGCCTCGGACGGCTGCACCACGGTCCACTCCCCACGGTCCTCGGCTACGGCGACTGTGAGGGTGGAAACCAGGAAGGTCAGCGCTAGGAGGGATCCTCTCCTCAGCACGGGGTAATCGTAGGATGGCGACGGAACCGTGTCAATTGCGGGCTGGCCCCGTTTCGGTGGGCGTGTTTGCGCGAAACGGAGCGCCGCTCGATTCCGGTATCATCACGGCTATGCGGGCCGCGATTCTCGCGGTCGGGTCCGAGCTGCTGGGAACCGACCGTCTCGACACCAATTCACTCCGGATCACGGAGACTCTCCACCGCTACGGCGTGGCGTTGACCCGCAAGAGCGTGGTCGGCGACGACCCGGAGGAGCTGGCGGCGGAGCTTGCCTATTCGATCGCTCGATGCGATCTGTTGGTGGTCACCGGCGGCATCGGCCCGACCTGCGACGACGTGACCCGGGAGGCGGTGGCGATGGCGCTCGGCCGGCGGCTCGTGCGCGACCAGGAGATCGTCGAGGGGATCCGAGCGAAGTTCGCCAGCTTCGGACGCGAGATGCCGGACTCGAATGACAAGCAGGGCGATGTGATCGAAGGCGGCGTTGTCCTCCAGAACCATCGTGGGACCGCTCCGGGACAGCGCGTCGAACACTCCCGAGGCACCTTGTTCCTGCTTCCGGGGGTGCCGCACGAGGTCGAAGGGCTGATCGTCGGAGAGCTCGAGCCGTGGTTGAAAGAGCGCGGCTCGATGCCGATCGAGCTCGCCCACCTGAAAGTCGCGTGTGTGTCGGAGTCGAGCCTAGAGCATCTGATCCAGCCCTACCGGGATCGCTTCGGCACCGTCGGTCTGTCGATCCTGTCGAGGCCCGGCGAGGTCCTCGTCAGACTGACAGGTGGCGAGCCGGGTTCCGACGGCAGCCGAGGTCTTCGCGAGCGCGAAGCTTGCCTGGTGGATCTTCTGGGCGAGGCGGTCTACGCGCGCCGTCCCGAGCAGACCCTCGAGGCGACGGTTGGACAGTTGTTGCAGGCCGCCGGCTCGACCGTGGTCACCGCAGAATCGTGCACCGGGGGCCTGGTGGCCGAGCGCTTGACCCGCGTGCCGGGCAGCAGCGAGTACTTCCTGGGCTCGACCGTCACCTACTCGTACGAGCTGAAGGCGTCGCTCCTGGGCGTCGACCGGCGCGAGATTCAGCGGCATGGCGCGGTCAGCCGGGAAGTCGTCACGGCGATGGCGGAAGGGGCGCGGACCCTGCTTGCGGGGGACTACTGCATCGCTTTGAGCGGCGTGGCCGGTCCCGGTGGGGGCACCCCGGAGAAACCGGTCGGTACCATCGACATCGCCCTGGCCATGCCGGACGGCCCGACGCGGCATCTGCGAGTCCGCTTGCCGGGAGACCGCGGTCGAATTCGCGAGCAGGCCGCGCAGTGGGGCTTGGATATGCTGCGCCGCCGGCTGATCGGTGCCGTAGAGCCGGACGCTTCGTACCTCGCGCCCAGAACGGCCGAGGCAAGCCCGGTGAGCTGATGAGATTGTTCGTCGCCATCGAGCTGCCCGAGAGAGTCCGGGTCGCGGTGGAGGACCTCATCTCGAGGAGGCGGTCCGGCCTGCCCAAGGCCCGCTGGGTAAGCGGCTCCAGTCTTCACCTGACGCTGGTCTTTCTGGGGGACGTGCCCGAGCCGCGGCTGAGACCCCTCGGTGGCGCCCTGACCGAGGCGTGCGGGCGGCAGAGACCCTTCAGGCTCCAGCTCGAAGGGAGCGGTTGTTTTCCGGCAAGCGGCAAGGCGCGAGTCGCCTGGGTCGGGGTTCGAGGCAGTGCCGAGCTTGTTCGGCTGCAGGCGTCGCTAGCCGGAGCACTTCAGTCAGCGATCGGCTTCGAGCCCGAGAGGCGCCCGTACAGCCCCCACCTGACGGTGGGCAGGTGCGAGCCGCCATGGCCGGCGAGTGCTGCCAAGATCTGGTCCGAGGCGGTGAACGGCGATCTTGGCGAGGAGTTCCCGGTACCGACGGTAGGCCTGATCCAGAGCCGCCTGGGCGCGGCCGGTCCCACCTACACGACCTTGCATCGCGTCCCTCTTGGGGGAAAGTCGTGAACGGGTTGGGGGAGATGTTGTGAGCGGCTTTGGGGAGACGTCGTGAGCGGCTTTTGGGAGACGTCGTGAGCGACGTGCTGCTGCCGCTCGGGGCCTACCTGGTGGGTTCGATCCCGTTCAGCTTTGTCGTCGTCCGGCTCCTGCGCGGCGTCGATGTGCGTCGGGTCGGCAGTGGCAATGCGGGTGCGACCAATGCGCTGCGCGCGGCCGGGCTGGCGCCGGCGCTCGCGGTGCTTGTTCTCGATATCGGCAAGGGGGTCGTACCAGTGATGCTGGCCAGAGCATGGGGCGCCACTCCGACAGTGCTCGGAACGGTCGCCGTCGCAGCGGTCCTGGGGCATCTGTTCCCGATCTACATCGGATTCCGAGGGGGCAAGGGTGTGGCGACGGCGCTCGGGGCGTTCGGCGGGCTGGCGCTCTGGCCGACGATGACCGCGGCCGCCGCTATTCTGACGATGATCCTCTGGAAGCGCTACGTCTCGCTGGGCTCGATCGTCGGAATCGCGTTGGTGCCGTTGCTGATGCTTGGATGGCAGCGACCGCTCTGGGAGGTAGGCGTCGCCGCGGCGATCGCAGTTCTGGTGGTGGCGCGCCACAGCAGCAACATCCAGCGGTTGCGCTCAGGCACGGAGCGGCGCCTGGGTGAGCGCGTCGGAGTTGCACGATGAGGCGCGTCGGAGTTCTGGGCGCGGGCTCGTGGGGCACGGCTCTGGCGATTCAGCTGGCCAGGTCGGGGCTGGAGATCGACCTGTGGGCGCGCAATCCGACGCTGGCCGAGCAGTTGCGAGAGACGGGCCGGAACGAGGTCTACCTGCCGGACGCTCTCTTCCCGGATGGCCTGCGGGTGACCGACTCTCTCGAGCAGCTGGTGGGCAGCGACGCGCTGCTGATGGTGATTCCTTCGCACGGGTATCGAGCGGTGATGCGCGACCTACTGGAGGTCTGGCCGACTGAGAAGGATCTGATCGTCGTCTCCGCGACCAAGGGGATCGAGACCGAAACGCTGGCTCGGATGAGCGGCGTGACCAGTGAAGAGGCCGAGAACGCCGGCTGCCGGCTGCGCTATGCCGTGCTTTCCGGTCCTACGTTCGCCACCGAGCTGGCCGCGGCTGTTCCCAGCGCCGCGGTGATCGCCTCGGAGGACGAGGCGCTGGCCGCCGAGCTGCGCGAGGCGTTCTCCGATTGGAACTTCAGGCTCTACTCGTCGAGCGACGTGGTCGGCGTCGAGCTGGGGGGAGCCGGCAAGAACGTGGTTGCGATCGCCAGCGGCGTGGTGACCGGCGTCGGATTGGGCCACAACACCACGGCCGCGCTGATCACTCGCGGCCTGCACGAGATCAGCCGGCTCGGCGTGGTGTGCGGTGGCGACCTTCAGACCTTCTCTGGACTGGCCGGTCTGGGTGACCTGGTGCTGACCTGTACCGGCGGCCTGTCGCGGAACCGCCATACCGGTCTCGAGCTGGCCGCGGGCAAGAGCCTCGAGACCATCGAGGCCGAGACGTCGATGGTGGCGGAGGGTGTTCGCAACTCGCTCGCGATCAGTCGACTCGCCCATCAGGAGGGCATCGAGATGCCGATCACCGAACAGATGCGACAGGTGATCTACGAGGGCAAGGAGCCCGAGCTGGCGGTCGCCGAGCTGATGATGCGCGAGCGCAAGGCCGAAGCCGAACTCTGAACGAGTCACGGGAGAAGAGCGGATGAGTGAAGTGTACGGGTCGCCGGCGGAGCGGCATCAGACGGTTCTCATACTGGACTTCGGCAGCCAGTACACCCAGTTGATCGCACGCCGGGTGCGAGAGAACCGCGTCTACTGCGAGATCCGTCCGAGCGATCTCTCGGCGGCGGAGATCCGAGAGCGTGCGCCGGTCGGTGTGATCCTCTCCGGCGGACCGCAAAGCGTTTACGCCGAGGGCGCGCCGCCGATCGACGCCGGCATCTTCGACCTCGGTTTACCGGTGCTCGGTATCTGCTACGGCCTACAGGCGATGGCGCACGCGTTGGGCGGCGGCGTCGTGCCGGCGGCGGCGCGCGAGTATGGCCGCGCCGAGATTCGGCTCGATCGGCGCGACGGGCTGTTCGACGGTCTCGCCGAGCGCGAGACCGTCTGGATGAGCCACGGCGACCACGTCGAGCGGCCCCCGGCCGGGTTCGAGATCACCGCCTTCACCGGCAGCGCGCCGGTGGTGGCGATGCAGCACACGGAGCGGCGCCTGTTCGGCATCCAGTTTCACCCCGAGGTGTCACACACGGTCTCGGGTGGTGAGGTTCTGCGCAACTTCCTCTATGGCATCTGCGGGGCGCGCGGCGACTGGGGGATGGCCTCGTTTCTCGAAGAGACGGTCGAGTCGGTGCGAGAGCAGACGCGCGGACGCAACACGCTGTGTGCACTCTCGGGCGGCGTCGACTCCTCGGTAGTGGCCGTGTTGCTCAAGAGGGCTCTGGGCGATCGGATGACGGCGGTCTTCGTCGATAACGGCCTGCTGCGCAAGGGCGAGGCGCACCAGGTCCTGCACGGTCTGCGTGACGGCCTCGGTCTGCCGGTCAAGATCGCACACGCTCAGGACCGGTTCCTCGGCGAGCTCGCCGGGGTCGAGGATCCGGAGCGCAAGCGCAAGATCATCGGCAAGGTCTTCATCGACGTCTTCGCCGAGGAGGCGGCACGGCTCGACGACATGGCTTTCCTGGCCCAGGGGACGCTCTATCCCGACGTCATCGAGTCGGCCACCGGGCATGGGCCCGCCGAGGTGATCAAGACCCACCACAATGTCGGCGGTCTACCGGAGCGGTTGGGCTTCGAACTGGTCGAGCCCTTGCGGATGCTGTTCAAGGACGAGGTGCGTCAGCTCGGCCGTGAGCTCGGGCTGCCCGAAGAGTTCATCGGCCGGCATCCGTTCCCGGGGCCTGGGCTGGCGGTGCGGATCCTCGGCGAGGTGACCCGCGAGCGCGCCGACCTGCTGCGCGAGGCGGACGCGATCTTCCTTCACGAGCTGCGCGAGCGCGGCCTCTACGACAAGGTCAGCCAGGCGTTCGCGGTTCTGCTGCCGGTGAACAGCGTCGGCGTGATGGGGGACTACCGGACCTACGAGAACGTGGTGGCCCTGCGCGCGGTCGAGACCCAGGACTTCATGACCGCCGACTGGAGCCACCTCCCGCACGACCTCCTCGGTCTGGTCGCGAACCGGATCGTCAACGAGGTGAGTGGCGTCAATCGGGTGGTCTATGACGTGACCAGCAAGCCGCCGGCGACGATCGAGTGGGAGTGACTGGCTGCTCGCAAAGCGAGCCGGTGCGAAGGGCGGGCTAGCGTCGACGGCGGATGATCCGTTCGAGCCGCGCCGCGTCGACTCGAATCTTGGCGACCGCCCGGCCGTCGCGCAGCAGAACCGGGACGATCTCGCCATAGCGCCGGCGCAGCTGGTCGTCGGAGTCGACGTCCACCAGCGTGTAGTCGAGGCCGTGCCGCGGCAGGACCGTTTTCAGCTGCGCCTCCATCTGGTCGCAGAGGTGACAGCCACTGCGGGTCAGCAGCTCGAAACGCGGGCCGTTCTTCAAGTCGTCGGGCCGAGCACGAAGCTGTTGCCTCGAAGCCACGGCGCTTCGATCAGTCCGGTCAGCTTCGAGCGCAGCTGATCCGTACGTTCCTGATCCTGGCTCCATCCGGCGTCGGCCAGCCAACCCAGCCACTCGTCGTGCGGCCGGCAGTTGATATGGCCGTGTCCCGCCTGACCCGGCGGAGCGGCGGTGAAGTAGATCCAACGGCGCGCCAGTCGACCCAGTGTCGTCACCAGCTCGCGGCTACGAGCCGGTTCGATGTGCTCGGCGACTTCGACGCAGCAGACCAGGTCCCACTCGCCGCGCGCCGCTGAGAAGTCGTCGATCGTCACGCGGTCGGTTAGCTGCGCCGGCAGAACGGCGAGCACCTCCGGCGAGGCCTCGATGCCCGCCACCTGTCTGCCGGCGGCGGCGAACGCCTCGAGCAGGAAACCGTTCGCGCAGCCGACGTCGAAGGACGATTCGAACTCCAGCTGCTCCAGTAGATGTCCGGCGAGGAGCAGGTAGTCGCCGCGATAGCGCAGCCGCCGCCGAAAGTCCCGCTCTCGATAGGGCTTCGGGCGCCGCGGCCAGGGCAGCCAGTTCAGGCTCATGACGGTTCCACGGGCCGTGGCGCGAGCTCGATGCGCGCCAGGCGTTGCGGGTTCTTCTTGAGCGCCTTCGCCAATCGCCCGGTCAGCGCGTCCTGGAGTCCTCGCGCCTGGGTGAGGTCGCCCTCCGGCAGCTCGATCCAGCCGCCCGCCATCATGCCGTGACCGCCGCCCTTGCCACGGCGCCCGAGTAGGCGCCGCATCAAACGACCGGCGTCGGCACGCGGGTTGGTCGTACGGATGGAAAGATAGATGCGATCGCCGTGGACGCCGGTACAGAGCGACCAGGTCTTGCCCTCGAGCCGAAGCAGGAGATCCGCGATCTCGGGCACGATGTCGGGCTGATCGATGGTTCCGAGGTGGCTGACCACCAGGGTGCTGACGGTCTCCAGGTTCTCGAGCCCTTCGTGCAGATTACGGAAGTAGTTGAGCGGCAGGCGCGGCAGCTGAATCCGGGACAGCGCCCGAGAGTCGGATAGCGGGTAGAGGCGGTCGAACATCTCCCGGTCGGCGGGCGAGTACTCGCGACCGAAGTCCTGGGTCTCCGAACGGATGGCGTAGACCAACGCCGTGGCGGCGGCCTTGGAGACCACCAGGCCGGCCTCTTCCAGGTACTCGGCGACGATCGTCGCCGTGGCGCCGTAGTCGGTACGGATCTCGGCGAACGGCACGCTGCGGGTGGCGCGGCGAATCGGATGGTGATCAAAAACGATCGTCGGCACCAGTGAGTCGGGCAGCTGATTGTTACCGGTGGTCGGCTGCGTATCCACCAGCGCGAAGTGCTTGTAGTGCTTCCAGTTCAGGTGCCTCACGTGGCTGAGTCGAAACCCGAGGACGCGAACCATCTCACGATTCTCCGCGCGACCGACAATGCCGCCGTAGGCAGTCGTGACCTGGCGCTTGAAGACGGACCGGAGCAGCTGCGTGAGACCGGCAGCGGCCGAGATAGCGTCCGGGTCGGGGTTGTCGTGCGTCAGCACGAGCCAACGCCCGGCCGAGGACCGGCGGGCCATGAGCTCCTGCAGAAGCGCGAAGCCCCGACGGGTGGCCTCGGTAGGCATAACCTGAGGATTCTACGCGAGTCGGGGGCAACAAAGCCGATCGGCGTCCCGCTGTCGTATATTGCGCGCGGGCAGACGGACCCGGAGGCACACCATGAACAGACATGTCCTAGCCGCTGTGATCGCGACCTGCACCTTCATCGCCGGGTGCGGCGACGTTCGACCAGGAGCTGTGGCCAGCACGGAGTCGACTCGGGATTTCTCGGAGTGGGCGCGCGTGCTCGACGCCTACGCCCGGGACGGCGGCCTGGACTACGCCGGTCTGGAGGCGAATCGGGAAGGTCTGGACCGCTTCCTGGGCGAGATCGAAGCTGCCGATCCGGACGGGTGGAGCGCCGCCGAGGAGCTCGCCTTCTGGAGCAACGCCTATAACGCGGTGGTGGCGGAGTTCGTGCTCGAGCTCTATCCGGACCTCGAATCGGTCAAGGACGTCGACGGCTTCTTCGATCGCAAGACGAGGTTGGTCGCGGGGGAGCCGCTGACGCTCGACGAGATCGAGGGCCGCGGCCGCGCTCTCGGCGACCCGCGCATCCACTTTGCTGTCGTCTGCGCCTCGACCAGCTGCCCCGATCTGCTCGGCGAGCCATTCGTGGCCGCGAGCGTCGACCAGCAACTACAGCTCGCGACCGAGCGCTTCCTCGCCGATCCGGACAAGGGGCTGCGCTACGACGCCGAGAGCAACACGCTCTGGCTGTCGTCGATCTTCAAGTGGTACGCGGGAGACTTCACCGGCGGCAGCACCGTCGTGGCGTTCTTCGCGCGCGGCCAGGTGCTCGACTGGATCGTGCCGCACCTGCCGGCCGCGCTACGCGGTACGCTGGTCGAGCGACAGCCGTCGATCAAGTATCTGGACTACGACTGGTCGCTGAACGATCGATGATCGAAGAGCTCTTCAGCGTAGGAAACGTCTCCATCAGCCCCTTCGGCGGGCTGATGGTCCTCGCCTTCCTGACCGGCTGGATGCAGCTGCGCTGGGGCATGCGGCGACTCGAGCTCGGCGACGAGGAAGACGCGAGCGCCCTGCTGCTGGCCGCCGGCATCGGCGGCATTGGCGGCGCCAAGATCTACTACGCAATTCTCTACGGTGACCCGGGTTCGCTGCTCGAGCGCTCCGGCCTGGTCTGGTACGGCGGTTTGATCCTCGGCGCGGCGAGCGTTCTGTGGGTCGCCCGGCGACGGGGCCTGCCGATGTTGAGAGCCGCGGACGCCGGCGCCCCGACCGTGGCGCTGGGCTACGCCATCGGCCGGATCGGCTGCTTTCTGGTCGGTGACGACTACGGGCTACCGACCGATCTGCCCTGGGGGGTGGCGTTCCGCTACGGCCTGCCGGGACCGACTACCGCCGGATTCATGCGTCGCGAGTACGGAGCGGCGGTCGCGCCCGAGGTCCCGGCGGACGAGCTTCTACGGGTCCATCCGACGCAGCTCTACGAGACGGTTGCTTGCCTGGCGATCTGGGCACTGGGCGCGTGGTTGATCACCCGCCGGCCGCGGCCCGGCACGATCGCGACCGTCGTCCTCTCGCTGATGGCGGCCGAACGCTTCCTGGTCGAGTTCGTGCGCGCCAAGGACGACCGCCTGTTCGGGCACTTCACCGTCGCACAACTGCTCAGTGTGGCGTTGATTCTGGTGCTGGGAGTGCTCTGGCAGAAGCGGCGCCGCCCGCTGGCCGTAGGCGATGAGTGACCGACGCCGGATCCTGACGATCGCGGGCTCGGACTCGGGCGGTGGCGCGGGGATCCAAGCGGATCTCAAGACGTTCGCTGCCTACGGCGCGTACGGCATGAGCGTGGTCACCGCGGTCACGGCTCAGAACACGCTCGGCGTCAGTGCCATCCACGAGATCCCGCCGAGCGTGGTCGCCGCGCAGCTCGACGCGGTTCTGACCGACATCGGCGCGGACGCGGTCAAGATCGGCATGTTGGCGAACACCGAGGTCATCCGGACGGTCGCGAGGCGACTGGCTCGCGAGCCCGGGCTGCCGATCGTGCTCGATCCGGT
>JAJCXP010000140.1 GCA_029263375.1 Acidobacteriota bacterium
CCGATCGGCACGCGTCCCTCGGTCTGGGAGGTCGAGCACTGGATGAACTCGGAGCCGCTGGAGCTGGCCGAGCTCGAGGGGCGGGTCGTCCTGGTCCGCTGGTGGACCGGACCCCACTGCCCGCTCTGCCGGGCGAGCGCCGCGGCGCTCAACGAGTTCCACCAGCGGTTCTCCGAGAGCGGGCTGGTGGTCATCGGTCTCTATCATCACAAGTCGGCCTCGCCGCTCTACGTCGAGCAGGTCGAGCGCTACGCGCGCACTCTCGGGTTCGACTTCCCGGTGGCGATCGACCGCGATTGGGAGACCCTCAGGAGCTGGTGGTTGGATGGCTCCGACCGCAACTACACGAGCGTCACGTTCCTGCTCGGTCGCGACGGAACCATCCGCTACGTCCATCCCGGCGGCAGGTACGTCCGCGGCGACGGGCAGTTCGAGAGCCTCGAGGAGAGGATCGAGCAGCTGCTGGCGGAGGCCTCTAGTCCGCGCTAGCGGTGCCGCTCGCGAGCTGTTCACGCAGTGCGCGGAGCTCGCGCTCCCTGGAGACCCGCCTACTCGCTCTTGCGCTCGTGCATCATTGAATCTTCGATCACCCGGAAGTAGTGATTCGTACCGTAGAACCCGAAGTTGCTCACCCGGGAGGTGAACAGGCAGGCGTACGCCTCGACCTGGCTCGCGAACAGCGTCTTGCTCGAGCCCTGCTTGAAGAACGAGCCCCAGTAGGGGTTGAACCGGTCCGAGATGCGCTCGGACAGGCGGCTCACCCGTAGCCGGACGTTGCGGTGGTGGTCCTTCATGTCGTGGAACAGCGCGTGGATCGCCTGCTGGACGCTCTCGGAGAGCTCGGGCGCTTCGGTGACCAGCTTCTGGTAGAGCGAGACTACGTCGTGCAGCCGGTCCATCTGGTGGCCGATGTCGGCGAGTCGATGGCGCAGCTCGTTCAGGCGACCCATCTCGTAGGCCATCTCGCTGCTCTTCTGGAGGTCGTCCTCGAGCTCGGAGACGATCAGCGCGGTTCGCCAGGTCGATTCCAGCTTCGACGACACGATGTCGCCGTAGATATGGTCGCCGACGTAGAGGACGTTCTCGCCCGGACAGTCGAGCAGCTTCATCAGGCCGTCGAGTGAGCCGCCGCTGTAGACGCCGCCCCAGTCGGGCTGGGCGACCTCCTCCTGCGGGCGGCCTTCTGCGTCGAGCCGGACGAACGGCCGATCCTTGCGGAAGAACGCCGGCTTGCGCGAGTCGACGACGATCAGGTCGAACAGCTGGCGCCAGGAGTCGAGCCCGGGCAGCAGGCCGTCGAACAGGAACGAGCACACTGGCGCGGCGTAGGCCCAGGACGAGTTGGTGATCAGAATGATCTTGCGTCCGCCGAGTGCCAGGCGCAGCAGGGCGAGGCCGAGCTCTTCGTCGCGGCGCAGGAAGCTGCCGATGCTCGACAGGATGCGCCCTTTCAGCGGGCCCTCGGCATGCAGCCAATCGACCGCGGCGCGGGTGTCGGCAAAGATCTTCGTGTAGTCGGGCAGCGCCAGTGACGGATAGCGCTCCGTCATCTCGATCAGCTCCGAGTAGAGGTTGGTCTCGGGCAGCTCGAACAGTGAATCGACATGGTAGAAGCGCTCGCTCGACGGGCTGATCGGCTCCTGGCGGTAGAGCCGGACCGTCTCACGCCGTTCCAGCTGGCGCCGGCCGAGATAGGCCTGGCCGACATAGCGATGGCGGTTCATGCGCAGTACGACGCCGGAGCGTTTGTCGATCAGCAGGCCTCGCCGCGGGAAGTCGGGACGGAACTCCGCCTTGCGCAGTGCCGCGGGGTATCCCTGCTCGACCAGGCGGTCGATCGCCAGCTCGAAGGTGAGCTGATCCATCGGCAGACGGTTGTAGTCGGCCAGGGTCCAGTCGAGATCGAAACCGACGTGCTGGATGGTCTCGAGACGCAGGGTTCGGTTGACGTAGACCCGGCGCTGGGGCGGCGGGTGACCGAACTTCAGGGCGTGGTGCAGCAGCGCCGACCAGTGGCTCTCGGATAGACCGTGCGTCAGGAGCGGGTCGAGCAGGGCTAGGGTATCGGGCATCGAGTTGCCACAGTCTATGAGATCTCAGGACTGCCCGAGGGTCGACACGGCCCGGGGCAGCAGCTCCTCGGCCGGCTCGCGCAGCTGGATCACGCTCATCCAGCTCGGCAGAGCGGGCGCGTGCGGGTCGATCGAGAAGATCGGCTTGGCGCGGTTGGCGGCGTTCTGGACGACCAGATCGGTCACACCGACCGAGAACGAGGTGCCGACGAAGATCACCAGCTCGGCCCCGGCGGCCGATGACTGGACGTCTGCGAAGCGGTAGTCGCTGTGATCCTGGTAGTACTCATCGAAGAACAGGACGTGAGCCCGCAGGATCTCCTGACAGAGCGGGCAGCGGGGCAGGGTCCCGAGCGAGGGCTGGGCCTCGAACGCGGAGATGTCGACTTCCGATCGCGCGATCGAGCCCCTGGGCGAGCCGTTGTCGCAGCCGGCGCGGGCGCAGCGCAGCCGGTCCGAGGTGCCGTGGACTTTGATCAGGTCCCGCGATCCAGCGCGCTCGTGAAGGGTGTCGATGTTCTGGGTGATGATCCGGAAGGCGCCTCGCCGGTCGGATTGCCAGCGCTCGAGGTCGACCAACGCCGCGTGCGCCGGATTCGGTTGCGCACCGTCGACCGTGCGGAACCGGGAGAGATACCAGCGCCACTGTCCGACCGGATCGCGCTGGAAGTACTCGAACGTCGCCATCGAAACGTCGCTATCCTTCCAGATCGCGCCCGGGTCGCTGCCGCGGAAGGTCGGAATGCCGCTGGCCGTGCTGATACCGGCGCCGGTGACCACCAGCACGAGCCTGGTGCCGGCCTCGCGGATCGCCTCGGCCAGCTGCCGCGCGGCATCCATCGCCTAGAGAAAGTAGAGCTCTTTGTCGAGTCGCGGGCGGCGGCGGATCCTGCCCGTTACAAGCTGGCGGACTTTGAACAGTTCACCCAGCGCCTCCTCGCTGTCGAGCTCGGCCCCGAGCTCGTCCTCGAGCGCGTCGGGGTCGGCGCCCGCTTCGAGGCGCGCCAGCATGTCCTCCATGCGCGGTCCGAGCTCCATGCCCGAGGCCTCGCCGAACCTGCGCATCAGCTTGGCCATGGTTCGCGGGTCGTCCTCGGCGCCGCCACCCTCCAGCTCGCCGGCCATCGCCTCCATCGCTCCGTCCAGGGCGGCCTCGTCGAGGCCGTCGAACGGGTCGGGCTCACCTTCACCCTGGTGCTTGAGGGTCGCGAAGGAGGCCGGCCGGCGCTCGAGCGGCTGTGAACAGCGCGGGCAGGCCGCCGCCGATTCCGTGTCGATCCGGGCCGAAAAGAAGTTGAACAGCGCGTTGCAGTCGGAGCAGAGGAATTCGTAGATCGGCATATCGCTGTCCCCAGGAGCTGAATTGTAGGAAACTTGCCGCCACCGTGGGAAATCCAAGATTCGGCGGCCCGACGCGAGTGGCCGGCGGAATTCTGTTCAGCAGGATTCTCGGCCTGGTCCGCGAATCGGCGATCGCGTTCGTCTTCGGAGCCGGCGGGCACGGCGACGTCTTCGGCGCCGTCATGCGTGGGCCGAACCTGATCCAGAACCTGCTCGGCGAGCAGACGCTGTCCGCGTCCTTCATCCCGGTCTACTCGCGGATGCTGGAGCAGGGCCGCGAAAAGGAGGCCGGGCGGCTGGCGGGAGCTGTCCTCGGGTTGCTGTTGGCGGTGACCGCTGGGCTGGCGCTGCTCGGCATCGCGCTCGCCCGCCCGATCGTGGCGATCATGGCGCCCGGGTTCCTCGCCGACGCCGCACGGGTGGCGGAGGGCGCGGCGACGCTTGATCGCTTCCCGCTGGCGGTGACCTGTGTGCGCATCCTGTTCCCGATGACCGGCTTCCTGGTGCTGTCGGCGTGGGCGCTCGGAGTGCTCAACAGCCACCGGCGTTTCTTCCTGCCCTATTTCGCCCCGGTCCTCTGGAACAGCTCGATCATCGCCGCCCTGATCAGCGGCTGGTTCTGGCTCACCGGGTCGACCGGAACCGACCGGCTCGATCGCCTGCTCGTGATCGCCTGCTGGGGGGCGCTACTCGGCGGCCTGCTGCAGTTCCTGGTTCAGCTGCC
>JAJCXP010000141.1 GCA_029263375.1 Acidobacteriota bacterium
GACCGAGTCCACTGACGAGAGGCTTTCGGAGAGGGGCCGGGCGGCGCCGGCCCGGATCAGGGCGAGGGCCTGATCACCCTGCAGGAGCGGCTCGACCGCGCGGCCGATCTGGCTCCAGTACTCGATCTGTCCTGCGATCGATCGCTTGGCGGTTTTCGCGATCAGGCGAGCGTCGAGAACGAGGTTGTCCGAGAGCTTTACGGGCTGGCTCACGCATCCGAGAGTAGCATTTTGCTACCCGCGCGTCAAAGGACTCAGCCTAGGGGCCCGCGGAACGTCCCGCGAGCCGTTCGAACCGCCCTTCCATTCCGATCGACGACGCGAGCCGGCAAAAGGACAGCCCGCCGCGCCGGAGGACGCGCCAGCAGCTGTCGAGCATCGCTCGCCCCCGCCCTCAAATTGGGGACAGGCACCGATTCCCGGTGCCGACGTCGATGGGCGAAGGTGCCCCCACCCTCAAATTGGGGACAGGCACCGATTCCCGGTGCCGACGTCGATGGGGGAAGGTGCCCCCGCCCTCAAATTGGGGACAGGCACCGATTCCCGGTGCCGACGTCGATGGGGGAAGGATGGCGTGGGAATCGGAGCCAGTCCCCAATTTCCGACCACGTCTCGAGGCGGATCGACCGATACAGCGTTCAAGTGACTCGATGGCTGGGAGTTACTTGGAGGCGACGGTCGGAATCGAACCGACGAATGAGGGTTTTGCAGACCCTTGCCTTACCACTTGGCTACGTCGCCCTGAGACTGAGAAAGGTCGCCTGGGCGACCTCTGAGCTGCGGCCAACTTTAGCAGCTTCCGCGGGGTGCTCGGGGCACCACTTGGAGCGGGAAACGGGATTCGAACCCGCGACCCCGACCTTGGCAAGGTCGTGCTCTACCACTGAGCTATTCCCGCTCTGGGGCGGAAGGATAGTGAGGGGGCTCGGGAGTGTCAAGGCGACAAGCCATCTGATCAGGCCTCGAAGGCGCCCTGGATCAGGGTGAAGCGCCACCCGGTGTCTTCGCGATCGAGGCCCAGGACGTCGAAGCGGCAGGGCCCGTCGTAGCCGCTGCCGGCCAGCAGCCAGCTCGCGGCGCGGGCGATACGGCGCTGCTTGCGGCGGCCGACTGCGGCGATCGCGGGGCCGAAATCGGAGCTCGAACGGGCCTTGACCTCGACGAAGCAGAGCACCTCCCCGTCGAACGCGACGACGTCGATCTCGCCGGCCTTGCAACTCCAGTTGCGGGCGACGATCCGGTAGCCGGCGGTTACGAGGTGGCGCTGCGCGGCGGTCTCGGCTACCCGGCCACGACCGACCGTGTGACTCTGGCCCAGGAACTCGGTGAGAGCGCGGGCAGAGGGCTCGTTCGAACCGCCGTCCATCGCGCTCTCCCGCTCTAGGTTCGCTTCCAGCGCGGGCCGGAGGGCGTGTCTTCGATGACGACGCCGGCCTCGGCGAGCTGATCGCGGATCTGGTCGGAGCGCGCAAAGTCTCGATCCGCCCGCGCTTGCTGGCGCTCGGCGACGAGTCGATCGATCTCGGCGTCGTCAAGCCCCCCGGCCTCGCCCTCTGTGCGCCAGTCGGCGGGATCGAGCACGCCGAAGACGGTGTCCATCTCGGCGATCAGGCCGAGGACGGTTGCACGGTCGCCCATGGCGAGACGTGACGTCTCGATGGCGATGTTGACCGCCTTGACCAGGCCGAACAGCGCGGCCAATGCCTCGGAGGTATTGAGGTCGTCGGCGAGGCCGGCCGCGAAGCGCTCTCGCGCCTCGGTGACGGCGGTCGTCAAGGTCGATTCGAGCCCGCCGGCCTCCTCAGCGTGCTCGAGCCGGAAACGCATCTCGTCGATGCGCTTGAGACCGGCTGCCGCGTCCTCGACGCCGGCGAGGGTGAAGTTCAGCTTCTTGCGGTAGTGGGTGGTCAGGAAGAAGTAGCGCAGGGCGCGTGGCTCGAGGCCGCGTTCGAGCAGGTCCGCGAGCGTGTACTGGTTGCCGAGCGACTTGGACATCTTGTCGCCGTCGACCTGCAGGTGCTCCGAGTGCATCCACATGCGTACGAACTGACGGCCGGTCGCCGTCTCGCTCTGGGCGATCTCGTTCTCGTGATGGGGGAAGATGTTGTCCACGCCGCCGGTATGAATGTCGAACTCGGGTCCCAGGTACTTCATGCTCATCGCCGAACACTCGAGGTGCCAGCCGGGGCGACCGACGCCCCAGGGCGAGTCCCAGCTGGGCTCGCCCGGCTTGGCTCCCTTCCATAAGACGAAATCGCGCACGTCCTCCTTGCCGTATTCGTCGGCGGCGACGCGCGCGCCCTGCTGGACCTGGGTCAGATCGAGCTTCGAGAGTCGGCCGTAGTCGGCGTCTTCGGCGATCCGGAAGAACACCGAGCCGTCGCTCAGATAGGCGACGCCCTTCTCCACCAGCGTCTCGATCAACTCGATCATCTCCGCGACGTGTTCGGTGGCCCGCGGGTAGAGCTCCGCGCGCTCGATGTGGAGGACGTCGAGATCGCGGAAGAACGAATCGATGTAGGGCTCGGTGTACTCGTCCAGGGACACGCCGGCTTCGCCGGCGGCGCGGATGATCTTGTCGTCGACGTCGGTGATGTTCATCACCTGGTGGACGTCGAAGCCGAGGAATCGCAGCGCCCGGCGCAGCAGGTCCTCGAACAGGAAGGTCCTGAAGTTGCCGATGTGAGCGTGGTGGTAGACCGTCGGGCCACAGGTGTAGAGCCCGATCCGCCCATCCTCCCGCGGTATCAGTGGTACCTGGCGGCGGTCCTCGGTGTTGTAGAAGCTGGGCTGAGGGCTGGATTCGCTCAAGCGAGGGCTTCCTGGCGCTCGAGGCGGCGCAGCTGGCGCCGGGCGCGTTCGCGCCGGAGACCTCGCAGGTGGTCGACGAACAGGACGCCGTTCAGGTGATCCACCTCGTGACAGATCGCCCGCGCCAGCCAATCCTCGGCCTGGAGGACAAATCGGTTTCCTTCCACATCCTGGGCTTCGACCTCGATCTCGAACGGCCGCGTCACCTTGTCGGTGATATCGGGCAGGGACAGGCACCCTTCCACGTCGGCCGCCGAGCCCCGGGGCTCGCGGATCACCGGGTTGACGAGAACGTGAAGGGCCTTCGGATCTTCCCCCACCGACAGGTCGACCACGCAGACACGCTGCTCGACGCCTACCTGTGAGGCGGCGAGACCGACGCCGGGGGCGGCGTGCATGGTCTCGATCATGTCGTCAACGAGGCGCCTCAGCTTCGCGTCGAAGGCTTCCACGGGTCGGCACTCGACCCGCAGCACCGGCTCAGGGTAGATCATGATCGGTAGTACCGCCATCAGTCCGCTTCCAGCTCCTGAACGGCAGAGACTACCCGATGATCGTTGCGCTGTTGACGGAGGGCGTCGAGGAAGCCCTTCGGATCGGTCTCGCCGGTGAGGGCGAGCGCCAGCCCCTCTCGGGTGAGCTTGAGCGCCGTGATCCGCTTCGTGGCGACGTAGCGCGCCGGCCAGCCCTTGTGCTCGAGCAGAGCCCGATCGCCGATCAGGTCGCCGCCGGTGAACGACCGGATCGCGGTTTCGACTCCGCCCTTGAGCGCTACCCGAGCCTCGATCACCCCTCTTCCGATCAGGAGCACCAGATCGAGCTTCTGATCCCGCGCGGCGATCTCCGCATCCTCGTCGAAGCGGACAAACTCGGTCGCCGAGAACAGCCGCGTCACCTGGTCGTCACTCAGACCCTCGATGACCGGACTCACGAACAGATCCGTCCACAGCTGGCGCAGCTCGAGGGCCGAGCCGCCGAACCGCTTCTCGCCCTGGGCGTCCATCTCCAGGAGACCGCTGATGATCGTGTTGCGCCGCCGCTCCAGCACCTTGGCGTACTGCAGGGCCTCGAGCTTGAGCGAGATCTGCTCGTTGCTGGGCGCCATCTTCGAGATCTTGCTCAAGAGCGCTGTCGCCTTGTCGAAGAAGCCGTCGCGGGCGAAGCTCTCGGCGGCGATCAGGTACTCGTCGACCGCCTCCCGCTGGCGCCGGAGCTTCATCAGCACCTCGGCGAGCTTGACCCGGGCGTAGATGTCGGACTGACTCTGGCGCAGGCGCCGCCGCAGATGCGACTCGGCGCCCTTCAGATTTCCTTGGGCGATGAGTGTGTCGACGTCGACCGGGCGGTCGGCTTGGGCTCTCGACCGGAACCAGTCCTTCATCGCCAATGGTTTGACTCCCTTGAACTTGCTGCTGATCTTGCTGCGAGGAGCGTCGCTCTGAGGTGACAACGCGCTGCTCTCAGGCGACAAACTGCAAGCGGGAGTATAGCCGAGAGGGGGTTGGAACGACCGTTGCAATAGCCACAGTCGGCCGGCCCAAGGGCTGGTCGGAAGAGAAAGGAAGAGACCATGAGATCTACACGCACCCTGAGTTCGCGACCCCTGCTGCTAGGCGCGGTGCTGATCTGCATCACCCTCTTCTCGGGCTCGGCCCATGGCCAGGTCGACCAGGGCGACGAGGGCGGCTACGGCTTCTATCGCACCGTGGTCGGAGACGTTCGTCTGACCACGCTCGAACGAGCGGAACCGATGGACGTCGAGCCCGACTATCCCCTGCTCATGGGTGATCGCCTCTGGGTTTCTCCCGGAGGCCGCGCCGAGGCGATCCTCCCCGATCAAACGATCTTGCGGGCAGGCGGAGGCACCGATCTCTACTTCGAAGATCTGGCTCTCTATGCGGGTGAAACCGCTGGCAAGGGAACGGTGCTCCGTCTGCTCGAAGGTGAAATACAGGTCGTGCTTCCCGAATCGGCCTGGGTGGGCGAACCGGTGCGCGTCGACACCGTGAACGCGGTGGTCTATCTCGAGCGCAGCGGTACCTACCGGATCTACGCCGACGACCGGCAATGGACGGAGCTGGTGGTCCGCGAGGGCTTCGGCGAGGTCGTGGTCGGTGACGGCTCGGTGGTGGTGCGCCCGAACGAGGAGGCGGTCATCGAAGGTGAGCCCGAGCCTCGGGTGCGGGTCTACCCCGCCGGCGCGCTGGACGCTCTCGAAGCCTGGGGCGACGAGCTCGACCGCGACGCCGAGCTGGCGGCGCGCGACAACTATGTGGACGAGTCGCTGAGCTACGCCGCAGCACCACTGCGCGAACATGGTGAATGGCTCGACGTCGACGACGGCCACGTCTGGCGCCCCTACGCAACCGCCGGCTGGCGTCCCTACTCGAGCGGCTACTGGACCCACACCCCGGCCGGCTACTACTGGGTGAGCGCCGACCCCTGGGGTGGCCTCACCTCGCACTACGGCTCATGGAGCCTGCACTCCCGCCACGGCTGGGTCTGGTACCCAGGCGTCGTCTTCTCCCCCGCCTGGGTGACCTGGTACTGGGGCCCGACGCACGTTGGCTGGGTGCCGGCAGGCTACTACTCGCACTACTACCGCCCCTACGGATACGCCAGCGTCGGCCTGGGCTACGGCCACTACGGCTGGGCGGGCGGCAGCTGGGGCTACTACAACGACTGGACCTTCTGCCCGACGCGCTACTTCGGCTGGAGGAGCTACGGCTCGTACTGGCGGACCGGCGCGGACATCGGCCGTACCGCACGCTACGACGTGCCGCGCGGGGTCATCACGGGCACCACCCGGGGCGTTCCCCGAGGGTTCAACGACCGACCGGAGAGCCTGATCGAGCATCTCCGACGAGGCGATCGGAGTGCGGCACCGAACAGCAAACTGCCGGACGTCACCGGTTTCGTGGCTCGGCAGCCGCGTCTGTCGGATGACGTGCGCGACGCCGTGTTCGCCAAGCCCGGATCCGGGCGATCGGTGATCGACCGCGTGAGGACATCGGAGCCGGTTCGCCCGAGCTCGCCCCGGATCACCGCGATCGACCGCGAAGTGACCAGGGACCGTCCCGAAAGCGCTATTCACTCGCTGCCGGTGCGGCCCGATCTCTCGCGGCGTGAGATTGTCACCGGCGAGCCGGTCGCTCGGGAGCCGATGCAGCGCGTACCGCGTGGCGTCGAGGCTCCACCCGCCAGCCGGATCACTACCCCTGAGCGTTCTGGTGACAGCGACCGGCGGTCACCCTCGAGCTACATCTCCGGCCGCGAGCCGGTGCGGGTCTCGCCGGGTAGCGACAGCCGCCCCTCCAGCCCGGGCTCGACGATCCGCACCCTTCCGCCGAGGGCCGAGGAGAGCCGGCCATCACCGGGCTCCTCGGTCAGACCAGTTCCGCCGAGCGCCCGCGAGGTCGCACCGTCGCCGAGCGGCGCTTCACCCTCCAGCGGCTCGAGAGTCCCGATCGTCCGGCGCATCCTGGACGGGATTCGTGGCGTGCCGTCGTCGCCGCAGAGCGCCACACCTCCGAGCAGCGCGGCTTCGCCGACGCCCTCGACTTCCAGCCGGCCCTCGTCGCCGCCACCATCGACCTCCAGCCGACCCTCGTCGCCGCCACCAACCGCTTCCCGACCGAGCTCCGGCTCGTCCTCGGGCAGCGTCCGCAAGCCGGTGTCGAGCGCTCGACCGTCGGCCTCCTCTTCCAGTTCAAGTCGGTCGTCAGCGAAGCCATCGCAGTCCCCTCCAAAGTCCAAACCGCCTCGCTGACGACCGGCAAGGTACACAGTCCCCCTCTAGACTGTGAGCCGAGGCGCTCGGGGCTCAAGCCCCGGGCGCTTTTTTTTGGTTATCCTCAGGCTCCTCGTGCCGTGGCTCGCGACATTCCGGAGCCTCTTCATCCTCTACTGCGTCGAGGCGGGCGTCTTTCGATTGCTCTCACCCTGGAGCCCGCGCTGGGACGAGAGCGTCGTCCGGCTGTCGATGTCCTCGCTGACTCACCTCCTGCTGCATCCGGTCGTGCGCGGGGCGATCAGCGGGTTCGGCCTCGTGCACCTGGTCTGGGGTGCGCACGATCTCGACCTCTGGCTCTCCGAGCGCAAGCGGCTCTCTGACGCGCGCCTCCCGAAGCCCGGCAGCGGGCCCTGAATGCCGCGTATCCCTCGCGTCACCGCGATCAGTAGCGGCACCTCGGTCCCCGGGGCCGCGTTCACGAGTTGGCTCGAGCGCCTGCGAGAGGCCAATGTCGATGCGGTTCAGATCCGGGAGAAGAGCGTCGACGACCGCGTCCTTCTCGCCCTCGTAGTCGAGGCTGTCCGGGTGATGACGGACGGCCCGCTGGTGATCGTCAACGGTCGCGCCGACGTGGCGATCGCCGCCGGCGCCGACTGCGTCCACCTGCCAGGAGCGGGTCTGCCGCCGGCCTCGGTGCGCCGACTGATCGGAGACCACCGTGTGCTCGGCTGCTCGACTCACTCGCTCGCCGAGATCACCCGGGCGCGGGACGCGGGCGCCGACTACGTCTACTTCAGCCCGATCTACGACACGCCGGGCAAGGGCAAGCCGGTAGGTCTCGAGGAACTGGCGCGAGCCTCGACCCTCGGGATATCCGTAATCGCGCTCGGGGGCATTACAATCGACCGGCTCACGGAGCTGGCGGCGGCGGGCGCCGTCGGAATCGCGGGCATTCGGATGTTCTCGCCGCCGAACGACCTCCAGCAACTGACCCGAGCCGCGGCCCGACACTTCGACTCCGCATGAACGAGAATACCGACAAGCCGCTGGGCAAGCGCACCTACCTGTTGCTGGCACTGGCCGTGGTGATCGCGGACCAGTGGAGCAAGTGGTGGATCGAGCAGACCCAGACGCCCGGCGTATCGCGCAAGGTCATCGACGGCTTCCTGGATCTGACTCTGGTCAAGAACACCGGTGTCGCCTTCGGGCTGTTCCCGGCCGGCGGCGAGACCACCCGAGTGATCGTGCTCACGGCGCTCGGACTCGCGGCGCTGGCCGTCGTCGGG
>JAJCXP010000142.1 GCA_029263375.1 Acidobacteriota bacterium
TCCGGCGGTCTACTCCTACCTGGGTGCGCGCCCGGCGGCCCTGCTCACCGCCCTCACCGAATCGCAGCTCAGCCAGCGCGACCTGAACAAGCTCGAGCGCGGCTACTACGAGCAGCTGATGGGCGCGAATCGCCACAGTGAAGAGCTCTGGGAGCTCTACAACCGCCGACCGTTGGTATGGCCCCGGATCCAGGAGTCGGAGATCTGGCGCGACCACACCGACAACATCCTGCTCGGTGAGCTGCTGCCTGGGCAGCAGGTCGAGTTCAAGAACGCCACCCTGTCGACCAACAGCTGGGGGATGCGCGACAAGGAGTACGCGCTCGAAGCGCCCGCAGGCACCTACCGGATCGCGCTGCTGGGGTCGTCCCACGTCATGGGCTCGGGCGTCAACGACGGAGAGACGTTCGAGTCGCTGATCGAAGAGCGGCTCAACCAACCGGGGCCACAGCGTCCCCACGAGCGCTACGAGGTCCTGAACTTCGCGGTCGCCGCACGGGCGCCGATCCAGCACGTCTACCTCATGGAGGAGAAGATCCTGCCGTTCAAGCCGCAGGCTCTGATCCAGGTGGCCCACGGGCAGGACAAGGGCATCGCCAGCCGCTTCATATCGCGCATGATTCAGACCGGGCTGGAGCCGCCCTACCCCTACCTGCGCGACCTGTTCGAAGAGCTGGGGCTCGACCAGAACACTCCGGACTTCATCATTCAGCGTCGGATCCGCCCCCACACCGGGGCGATCCTGGAGTGGTCGTACAAGCGAATTGCGCAGACCTGCCGCGATCGGGGAATCCTGCCGATCTGGGTCTACCAGCCGATGATCTACGACCCCGAGGAGGGTGTGGCACTAGAGCAACGGATGGCACAGGCGCGCGCGGCCGGCTACGTGGTTGTCAGCCTCGCGGACGTCTATGGCGACAACGATCAAGCCGAGCTTCAGATCGCGGCGTGGGACAACCACCCGAACGCTCTCGCTCACCGGTTGGTGGCCGACGTGCTGTACCAGCGCCTGCTCGAGACGCCCTTGAAGGCGGAGCTCGAAGGCGCCCCCGAGCCGATTCCGGGGGCCGCGAGGACCCCTGGGGAGCGGATCGACGAAGAATAGCCAAATGTCTATAAGTCTCATGTTGGCTTGACGATAGAACCAATCGTGTGCTAAACAGTGGCCTGATTTTGATGCAGTCCTACTGCGGGGTGAACGGGAGAATCTGATGCTTATATCGAGCGGCAACAATCGGGGATTCAATGTGGGCGTCTGCGCGCTAGCGCTGACGGCAGTCTTGGTAGCACCCATGGCCGCAGAAGGCATTCTCGGGCAGGTCAACGCCCAGCAGATCCGGATCAACGGAGCTGCAACGCCTTCTCACGCCACCCTACTCACCAGCTCAACCATCGAGACCGCGGATCACGCCGCTATCGTGCACCTGTCGAGCGGACAGACTCTGTCGCTCGCACCGCACTCGCAGGCCCACTTCGACGGCAGTCTGGCGACCGGTGTGGAGGTGTCCCTCCGCTTCGGATCGATCGCCTACCGAGACAGCTCCGGCGAAGTAATCCAGATCGCCGACGCAGGCACGTTCATGCTCCAGCAGGGCGGCGTGCAACAGGGCGAGGCGATCAACACCGGCGAGGCGGGCTACCCGGTGTGCGCCCTCAAGTCGGGCGACATGGCCGAGTGCCTCGACGACCCGGACCTCGCCTCCTGCGAATGGGAGTACCTGGAGTCGGTAGCGGTCAGCGATATCGCGGCCTATCTCGGTCAGGGCGGCACCTTCCTTTCTGCGGGCGACCTGGACGGTTACTTCTCCGAGCCGGGCACGTCCAGCGAAGGCAAGACCCTGGTGGTCTACGACTGCCGCGATAAGAAGACCGTCGTCGCGATCGCCGCTCCGGCCGTCGCTGGCGGACTGAGCACCGCCGCTATCGCAGGCATCGCGGTCGGTGGCGCTCTCGGAGTGGTCATCATCGACGATGCAACCGGCGGCGGCAATCCGCAGGCGCCTGTCGGCACCCAGATCACACCGTAGAATCATCAAGCAATCGAGTCATTAGAGGAGCTCGGCGTTTCGCCGGGCTCTTTTTGTCACCAGTCAGGATTTGTCAGGACATACGAGGAGAGTCGCGATATGGGTCAGGTAGCCGAAGCCGTCAAGGCATATGTACTGGAAGAGTTCCTCCCCGGAGAGGACCCGAGCGAGCTGACCGAGTCCACCCCGCTCAACAGCACCGGGATCCTGGACTCGATCGCGACCCTCAGTCTGGTCTCCTTTCTGGAGGAGCGCTTCAACATCCAGATCGAACCGCATGAGCTCGACGGCGACAGCTTCACGAACATCGCCAATATCGAACAGCTCGTCAACTCGAAGCTCTAGGGCGGCCGTGGGCGCGTCGCTGCTCGAGTGCCTGGATAACCCGGCGAATCGGACCTCCGATCGACCTGCGGTCGAGGATCCGGCGACCGGCCGTACCATCTCCTACGGCGAGCTCCGGTCGCTGACCGACCGCCTGCGCGATCGGCTCCTGCACCTCGGCGTCGGCCCCGGCGATCGCGTCGGCTTCTGCCTCGAGAAGTCGATCGACTCGATCGCGTCGATCTTCGGCA
>JAJCXP010000143.1 GCA_029263375.1 Acidobacteriota bacterium
CGAGGGCGGCTTCGGCGTCGTCTCTGGCGAGCACTCTCCATTCGTTCGCGACGGCCTCGCTCGAGCGTGAGGCGAGACTCGCCAAAGCCTCCACGGCTTCGGCCTGGAGACCGAGCTGTCTCAGGGCCTCGGTCTCGCCGAGCGTGATCCAGATGTCGTCGGGTTTGAGCTGCAGTGCGCTCTCGCAGGCTCGCCGCGCATCTCCGAAGCGCCGCGCGTAGTTCAGGAGCCAGCACAGGTCAGCCGCGACTGCCATCGCCAGCGGATCCAGCCGCCGTGCGAGCTCGGCCCGCGCGATCGCCTGGTCGTGGTCGCCGACCGCCGAGAGGTAGGCCGCGAACCATGCCTGCGCTCGCGCGGATCCCGGCTCCAGTGCGACCGCGTGCTCGAAGCGCCGACCCGCCTCGGAGAGATCGAAGTCGACGTAGAGAGCCGCGTAGCCGAGCAGCAGGTGGGGGTTGGCGAGATCGGGGGCGAGCGAGATCGACCGCTCGGCCGCCGTGCGAGCCGAGGCCAACGCTTCGTCGGGAGGGTCGCTGCCGAACCACCGCAGCCAGAGCCGCGCCTCGGCGAGGCCGGACCAGCCGAGCGCAAACTCGGGCGCACCCGCCGCGACACGCTCGAAGAGCTCGCGGGCCGCAAGATAGCCCTCCGCCGAGCCCTCTTGGAGCCGATGAAGTCCGTGCAGATAGGTTTCGTAGAGATCCGCCGCGATCGCCGGGCGTGAGTCGTAGAGAAAGTCCTCGCCGGGCAGTAGCTCACCCACCAGCCAGCTGGCCAGGTGATCGGCCAGGGTCGTCTGGGCTCGGAGCAGATCGTCGGCAGTAGCTTCGTAGGTCTCGCTGCCGGTCTGCAACCCGGTCGCGCCATCGATCAGGCGCGCGGTGGCGCGCAGACGTCCGTTGTCGCGCCGCACGCTGCCCTCGACCAGATAGCCCACGTCAAGGTCGCGCGCGAGGCTCTCGACACCGCGCGCTTCGGTGTCGAGCTGCATCGCCGTGGTGCGCGCAATCACCGCGAGCCGGTGCGGCTCGATCCGCCCCAGACTGGCGATGGTCTCCTCGGTGAGCCCGTCGCTCACGTAGTCCTGGTCCGGGTCTCCGGTCAGATTCTCGAATGGCAGAATCGCCACCGCGAGCGGCTGATCGCCGACTTCATTCCGGCCACGATCGATCCAGGTCCAGACGGCTGCGATGGCGACGACCGCCGCTGCCACCCCGAGCCACTTCGCTCGCGCAGCACGGGCCACCGGGATCTGCGACTCCGAGCCGGAGTCGACAGGCGCGATGAATCGGTAGCCACGGCGGGCCAACGTCTTGACGAAGCGGGGCTCCGCGGCGTCGTCGTCGAGCTGCGCACGGATCTTGCGGATGCAGGAGTTGAGCCCCAGATCGGCTTCCACGTGGTCGTCTCCCCACACGTGACGCTTGAGCTCTTCCCGGCTCACGGTGCGCCCGGCGTTCTCGACCAGGTAGGCGAGCACGCGCGTCGGCTGGGGCGCCAAGGCAAGGACCCGGCCGTCACGCAACAGCTCCGGGACGGTCGGGTCGAGCTCGAAGTCTCCGAATCGGAGAAGCATGTCCCGAGCGTACGCTATCGGGCCGTTGAGGCTGGCCCAGAGGTTCCAGTAGCAGCGACGCGTCAGCGGTCGCTGAGAATACGCTCGGCCGCGAGCGCCCCCGGCGCGCCGGTGATCCCGCCGCCGGGGTAGCTGCCCCCGCCGCATACGTACAGCCCGTCGATCGGCGTCGCGTAGCGGGCGCACTCAGGCGTCGGGCGGACGAAGATCTGGTCGAGGCCGTGCTCGCCGTGATGGATCTGACCGCCCGAGAGCCCGTAGCGGGTCTCGAGATCGAGCGGCGTCAACACCTCGGTGCCGGCGACCAGTGCGCGGACCTCAGGGGCGTAGACCTCGAGGCGCTGCAACACGGTCTCCAGCAGCGCCGACCGACTCTCGTCGCTCCAGCCGCCGTCTAGGTCGTAGGGCACGAAGTGCACACCGATCGACGCGACGTGATGTCCGTCGGGCGCGAGCTCCGGTTGACGCAGGCTCGGCACGCGCAGGTCGAGAGCCAGATCGCTGCCGAATCGCCGGTACTTGACGGGATCGAATGCTCGTTCGAGCGGGTCGATGCCTTCGGCGATGCGGACGTGCTCGGGCCGAAGTTTCGGCCGGCAGGTGAAGGCGGGGTAGTCGGTCAGCGCCAGGTGGATCTTGGCGGTCGTGCCGCGGGCTCGGAAGTGAGTGATGCCGTGCTCGAGGCGTAGCGACAGAAGCTCACGCGGCACGAGATCCAGAAAGAGCCGCTTGGGACTGCAGGCGGCGGCGACCAGACGGGTCTCGAGAACCTCGCCGTCGGCGAGTTCGACACTCTTGACGCCTTCGCCGTCGATGGCCAGCCGGTGGGCGCGCGTGCCGGTTCGGATCTCGACGCCGGCGGCCCTTGCTGCCGCGTCGAGCGCCGTGATCAGGGCCGGACCGCCGCCCTTGACGCCCGGGGTCGCAAAGCACTCGTGCAGGAGCAGGTTGGCGTTCGTGCCCGGCGACCAGGGCCCGGTGAACCCACCGTAGACCGCCGGCGCCGCCAGCAGCGCGTTCAGGCGGTCGTTGCCGAACCGTTCACGCAGCCAGTCGGCCACACACATCGGGCCGATCCGGAAGAGCTCCATCATGTCGCGACGGCCCAGCATGCGCAGAGCGAGCGCGGTGCCGCCGAGGGTCCAGAGATCGGCCAGCTTCAGCCCGGAGACGTCGACCGGCACACGATCGAGCGCCTTGCGTGCGAACGGAGCGAGCCGAGCAAAGAAATCTCGGTAGTCGGCGTACCCCTCGGCGTCATTGCCCAACTCGCCGTCGGTGTCCCGCGGGTCACGCGCCAGGAGCAGCCCGTCGCCGTCGCCGGCGGCGGCGGGCGAGAAGATCGGCGCCCACTCGGTCTCGAGCTCGAGGCCGAAGCTTCCGAGCTTCAGGCGCTCAGCGACCCAGGGTCGGAACTGCGAGAGGTCGTCGGCGACGCCCAGTCTGCGGTAGCCGGGGTGGAACTCCTCGCCGGCGGCGAGGCCGCCGAGCTGGTCGCGGGCCTCGAGCAGCAGCGTTCTGGCACCGCTCCGGGCGAGCAGCGTCGCTGTGACCAGCCCGTTGTGGCCGCCGCCGATGACGACGGCGTCCCACCGCTCGCCGACGAGCGTTCTCCGGTGCTCGTCGCTCATAGCTCCTCCGACTCGAGCAGCGCCAGCGCCGCCAGTCGCCCGGAAGCGCCCATGATGCCGCCACCGGGGTGGGTGCCGGAACCGCACATCCAGAGGTTCGTGACCGGTGTCTTGTAGCGCGCCCAGCCGGCGGTCGGGCGCTGGAAGAGGAGCTGTTCGAGGCTCAGCTCGCCCTGGAAGATGTTGCCCTCGGTCAGGCCGAACTGCTTCTCCAGATCCCAGGGCGTCAGCACCTGCCGGTAGAGGATCGACTCCTCGAGGCCCGGGCAGTACTCGGCCAACGTCTTGACGACGGTGTCGCCGAACGCCTCGCGCTTCTCCGGCCAGCGATCGGCGCCCTCTTTGATGTGGTAGGGCGCGTACTGGACGAAGATCGAAATCACATGTTTGCCGGGCGGCGCCACGCTCGGGTCGATCACTGACGGAATGACGACGTTCAGGTACGGCTTCGAAGAGTAGTCGCCGTATTTCGCCTCGTCGTAGGCGCGCTCCAGATACTCGGTGCCGGGAGCGATGGCGATGTCGCCACGCAGGTGGGCGCTGCCCTCGCGCCCGGGGAACACCGGCAAGCGGTCGACCGCGAGGTTGACCTTGCCCGAGCTGCCGCGCAGCTTGTAGCGCCGGATGGCGGTGGCGAACTCGGGGTCGAGATTCTCTTCGCCGACCAGTCCGAGGAAGGTCAGATTCGGATCACAGTTCGAGATCACGGTCTTGGCTCGGACCTCGTCGCCGTTGTCGAGAACCACGCCCCGGGCACGCCCGTTCTCGAGCAGCACGTGGTCGACGGGCGCCTGGGTGCGAATCTCGGCGCCGAACGACTGAGCCGCGCGCGCACACGCCATCGAGACCCCGCCGGTGCCACCCTTCGAGTAGCCCCACGACCGGAAGGCCCCATCGATCTCGCCCATGTAGTGATGCAACAGTACGTAGGCGGTACCCGGCGAGCGCACGCCGAGATAGGTCCCGATGATGCCGCTCACCGACATCGGCGCCTTGAGTACGTCGGACTCGAACCACTCGTCGAGCAGGTCGGCCGAGCTCATGGTGAAGAGCTTGAGATGCATGTAGAGCGACTCGGGGTCAGCCTGCCGCAGCTCGTCCGAGAAGCGCCAGAGCTCCATCAGCTCGCTCGGCTTGAGCGACGCCGGGTCTGGCGCGGGGGCGTCGATCACCCCCTTGGCGAAGCGCGCCATCTTGGTCATCGCCAGGCCGAACTCGGGGTAGACCTCCGAGTCCTTGACACTGAAGCGGGCGATCTCGCGCCGCGTGCGCTCGGGGTCGACCCAGCGGCACAGCCCCTGGTCGCCGAGCCGCGGCGAGTAGGCGGTCTCGAGCGGGATCATCTCGAGGCCGTGCGCCGGCAGGTCGAGGTCCCGAATGATCCCGGGTCGGAAGAGGCTGACGACGTATGACGCGACCGAGAACTTGAAGCCCGGGTAGAGCTCTTCGGTGACCGCGGCGCCACCCAGCACGTGGCGCTTTTCGAGCACCACGACCTTCTTGCCCGCCTTCGCCAGGTAGGCGGCGCAAACCAGTCCGTTGTGGCCACCGCCGATGATCACCGCGTCGTAGGTCATGCGCGCTTCCTCGCGGGATCGAAGAAGGGCAGTGGCGTCACGATCGCCGCGACCTTGTGGCGC
Organism: Acidobacteriota bacterium; assembly: GCA_029263375.1. Classification (GTDB taxonomy): domain Bacteria; phylum Acidobacteriota; class Thermoanaerobaculia; order Multivoradales; family JAHEKO01; genus JAHEKO01. Next base: position 4,851 of record JAJCXP010000143.1, read on the forward strand.
CGGTACTCGGCGGTGATCTCGATCTGCAGTCGCGCGCCCGGCTCGGCGTACTCAGCACGGATCTGGGCGAGCGCCAGGTTCTTCTTGAGGGTCGGCGACCAGGCGCCGCTGGTCGCCATGCCGATCCATGCTCCCTCCGGCGCGTAGATCGGACGGCCGTCGCGCCAGGCGCTGATCGGCAGCTCGGGCGGCAGGCCGTAGCTATTGAAAAGGCGCTCGGTCTCGTCCCAATCGATCACCAGCCCGACGAAGCGCCGCTCGGGGCCGTTCTCGAGCTCGCGCTCGAGCGCCGCCTGGCCGACGAACGGCGTCCGGTCGAGCTTGACGGTCCAGTCGAGGTTGAGCTCGAACGGCGACGACTTGCGGGCCTCGATCAGGCAGTGGTTGGCGCTCCAGTAGTCGACGCCGTTCATCACGAAGCCCGCTTCGACACGCGCCACGTCGAGGGCGTCGAGGCCCGCCGGCAGGATGGCGTGCGGCTGACCGGCCTCCCAGATCGCGTCGTAGACCGCCTCGGCATCGGCGTTCTCGACCCAGACCTCGTAGCCGAGATCGCCGGTATAGCCGGTGCGGGTGATCCAGCCGGAGACGTCGCCGAACTTGCAAGCCGTCAGCCCGAAGAAACCGAGCGCGTCGAGGTCGGCGTCGGAGACCGATTCGAGGATCGCCTTCGCCTTCGGTCCCTGAAGCGAGAGCGCGCCCAGCCGCGTCGAGGAGTCCTCGATCTCGACGTCGTGGCCGCGCCGGAAGCGCTCGAACCAGTGCATCGACGGCTCGGCCGCGGTGACCCGGTAGTAGTGCTTCTCGAGCCGCGCGACCGTGCCGTCGTCGATCACCTTGCCGTGGTCGTCGCACCAGCAGACATAGGTCACCCGGCCGACCTTCAGCTTGGCGACGTTGCGCGACATGATCCGCGACAGAAATCGCGGCGCGTCGGGACCGTGGACCTCGTACTTGAACAGCGGCGTGACGTCGAGGAGCCCGGCCGAGTGCCGGAACGCGAAGTACTCGGGCTCGTGGCTCTCGGTGTAGGAGCGTACGGCGAGATAGCCGGCCCAGTCCTTCCACAGCATGCTGTGGCAGAGCTTGGATGTGCGCGAATGGAAGGGGGAGGGTACCGGCATAGGCTTCGGAGAAGGGAGTTTCTCAGAACCGGAGCAGGGAAGTCACGCGGACGAGGCTTGCGCGCCGACTCTAGGGGGATTACGATCTCGCGCTCGAGGTCGTCGGCGGCGCCGCGCCACCGGAAGCAAGCTTCGCCGCGAGATTCGGGAAGGAGTGCGGTCGGGCGCATGGCGGGCCGGTCGGCCCCGTCGGTCGGGCGCCTCACGATGATGGACGTCGTCCTGGTCTTCGCGCTGCTGGCGGTGGCCGCGATCCTGTTCTGCCTCGAGCGGGTTCCGGTCGACGCGGTCGCGCTCGGTGTTCTGGTGGTGCTCCTCACGAGCGGAGTTCTGACGCCGGCGGAAGCGCTCGCTGGCTTCGCCAGCGAGGTGGTGATCGTCCTCGCCGGCATCTTCGTTCTGACCGCGGGGCTCAAGGCGAGCGGCGCGCTCGAGACCCTGGGGTGGTGGGCTCAGAGGCTGGCGAGCGCCAGCTCGCGGCGGTCGGCTGCGGTCCTGCTGCCGGCGGTCGCGGTCCTTTCGACCGTGATGAACAACACCACTACGACGGCGGCCTTTCTGCCGGTCGCGGTCGGCCAGGCGCGCGCCGTGGGTCTGCCGCCGGGCAGCCTGCTGATGCCGGTGGCGTTCGCCTCGATCCTGGGCGGCTCGATCACCCTGATCGGCACATCGACCAATCTCATCGTCAGCGGTCTGTTGCCACAATTCGGCGAGGCCCCCCTGGGGATGTTCGAGCTCGCGCCGGTGGCGCTGCCGATCGCGGTGGCGGGCATCGCGTACCTGATCCTGCTCGGCGACCGCCTGCTGCCGGCGCGGGAGGAGAACGTCGGGCTGGCGCAGAGTTACCACATCCGTGACTACCTGAGCGAGCTGGTGGTCGAGCGCGGCTCGCCCCTGATCGGCAGGACCGTCGGCGAGGCGGGGTTCGGCAAAGTCTGGGATCTCAACCTGCTGGCGATCGCCCGCCCCGAGGGTCTGACTCTGCCGGGCCCCGACGATCGTCTGCGGGCCGACGATCGTCTGATCGTAGAGGGTCCGCTGGAGATCCTCATCGGCCTCGAGGCGAGTCGCGGTCTGGCGATCCGTGAGCCGAAGCCGGGGAGCTACTCGAGAGTGCTGCACGGGCAGGCGCGCCGGCTAGTGGAGGCGGTGGTGCTCCCGGGCTCGGATCTGGTCGGCCGGACCCTGAAGGAGTTCCGGTTCCGGCAGCGCTTCGGTGCCGGGGTCGTAGCGCTCAAGCGTCACGGCGAGCCCTCGCTCGAGAGGCTGGGGCGCATCCGCATCCGGGTCGGCGACGTGCTCCTGGTGCTGGGCGAAGAGCCGGCGATCGACCAGATGCTGACCCTGGGCGGGCTTCTGGTGGTGAGCCAGCGCTCCACCCCGATCCGCCGGCGGCGCGCGCAGCGCATCGCGCCGATCACTTTCGGCCTGGCCATGCTGCTCGCCACCCTGGGCGTCATGAGCCTGCCGGCGGCGGTGCTCGGGGCCTGTCTAGTGCTGCTGGCGACCCGCTGCCTGACCCCCCAGGAAGCCTACGCCGCGATCGATTGGCGCGTCCTGGTGCTGATCGCCGGCATGCTGGGTTACGCCACGGCGATGGCCAAGACCGGCGCCGCGGCGCTTCTGGCCGACGCTGTCAGCGGCGCCACGGGCGGCCTCGGCCCGCTGGCTTTGCTAGCGGCCTTCTACCTCCTCACGGTAGTCCTCACCCAGCCGATGTCGAATCAGTCGGCGGCGCTGGTGGTGCTGCCTATCGCCCTCGGAGTGGCGGTGGAAGCGGGCATCGATCCGCGGGCGATGGCGGTGACGGTGGCGCTCGCCGCGTCGAACTCCTTCCTGACGCCGCTCGAGCCTTCGTGTCTGCTGGTCTACGGTCCGGGGCGCTACCGCTTCCTCGACTTCCCCCGGCTGGGAATCGGCCTGACCCTGTTGGGCCTGCTGCTCACGCTACTTCTGGTTCCGCGCTTCTGGCCGCTCGGCGGGTGATCGCCGGCGCGTCGAGACGCCAACGCTCTGGTAGGTTGATCGCTCATGATCTGGATTTTCGGCGCGCTGGGTCTCGTGCTTCTGCTCGTCGGCGCAGATGTTCTTGTGCGCGGCGCGTCGGCTCTGGCTCGGCGTTTTTCCGTGCCGCCCCTGGTGATCGGACTGACGGTCGTAGCGTACGGCACCAGCGCCCCGGAGTTGGCGGTCAGTCTCCAGGCGGCGGCCACCGGCCAGGCGGATATCGCGCTGGGCAATGTCGTCGGCAGCAACATCTTCAACGTGCTGTTCGTTCTCGGCGCGGCGGCACTGCTCGTACCGCTCGGGGTGGCGGCGAAGTTGGTGCGGCTCGACGTGCCGATCATGGTCGGCATCTCGTTTCTGCTTGCGATTCTCGCGTGGGACGGCTGGTTGTCGCCGCTCGAGGGAGCGCTGCTGGTTGTCACCGGAGTTGCCTACACGATCTTCCTCATCGTCGAGGGAAGGCGCGAAGGGCTCCGTGCGGATGGCGAGCCCCGGAGCGATGCGCCGGGGCTGGGAGCGCCGCTCGCCCTTCTGCTGATCGTCGTCGGGCTCGCCCTGCTGGTCCTCGGCTCTCGCTGGCTGGTCGCGGGCGCCATCGCGCTGGCCGAACGGCTGGGCGTCGGCGAGCGGGTGATCGGGTTGACCGTTGTCGCTGCGGGAACCTCTCTACCCGAGGTCGCCACTTCGATAGTCGCCGGCCTCAAGGGCGAGAGAGACATCGCGATCGGCAATGTGGTCGGCAGCAACATCTTCAACATCTTGTGGGTCCTGGGGTGCGCGGCGATTGCCGGTGGCGGCGTGGCCCTATCGAGTGAGGCGCGCGCTCTCGACCTTCCGGTGATGATCGCCGTGGCGGTGGTCTGCCTGCCGATCTTCTTTACCGGATTCGAGATCAGCCGCGCCGAGGGGGCGTTGTTTCTCTCCGGCTACCTGGCCTACACGACCTACCTGGTGCTGGCAGCGACCGGTTCAGCGGCGCTGCCAACGTTCACAGGTGCCGTGTCGGTCGCGCTGCCGCTGACGGTGGTCGCGCTGTTGGTCTTCTGGGCTCGAAGCTCCAGATCGGCAGATGCGTCCTAGCTCGGCAGGAGCGTCGAGAGGGGCTTGGGCTACGGCGTTTCTTCGGCGCTCTCGTGAGCCATCTCCTGCTTCTGCGTCTCGACCATCGCCGCCACGTCGGCCAGCAGCTGTTTGGCGTCGTAGACGATGCCGTCCTTGATCACGTAGCGCACGCCGCCGATGCGCTCGGGCTCGTTGTTCTCGTCGAGCCTCACCGCGCCGGTGCCGTAGAGCACCTTCAGGTTGTGGATCGGGTTCTCCTCGAGCAGCACCAGGTCGGCCAGGAATCCCTCGCGGATCACGCCGTACTCGATCGGCACGCCCTTGGGCTTGGCGATCTCCATCGCGCCGTGCATGGTCGCCGCGCGAATCACCTCGAGGGGATGGAAGCCGGCCTCCTGGAGGAGCTCGAGCTCCCAGATCGTGCCGGGGCCGTAGAGCTGGTAGATGAAGCCCGAGTCCGATCCGACCGTCACCTTGCCACCGGCGTTCTTGTAGTCGTTCAGGAACTGCATCCACACCTGCATGAACTTGCGCCAGGCGACCTCGTCCCAGGTGGTCCAGTCGAACCAGTACGAACCGTGGGCGTCGCGGCTGGGAACGAAGAACTCGGCCAGCGTCGGCAGGGTGTACTGCTCGTGCCAGTCGGCGTTGCGGGCGCGCATCACGTCGCGGCCGGCCGAGTAGATGGTCATCGTCGGGTTGATGTAGAAGTCGAGCTCCAGAAGCTCGTCGAGCAGAGCGTTCCATTTGTCTCCGCGCGGCTCGACCAGGCTCCACTGGCGCGCCACCTGGCCGAAGCGATCCTGCTCGTCCATATAGTTCATATCGGCCGGCCAGGGCTGGACGTCGTGGTTCTCGTACATCGACTCGAACAGGCCGTAGAAGTGCGTCATCCCGGTCATGCCGAGGCGCGCGGCGTCGATCACGTTCATCTGGGCGACGCCCATCTGGCCGAGGTGCGCGGTCGAGCCCATGCCGTTCTTGTTCGCTTCGTCGATCAGGGCCGCCATGATCTCCGGCGGGTAGGAGCCGAGCTTGAGGCCGTCGACGCCCTTCTTCTTCGCGTACTGCACCCAGGCGCGCGCGTCGTCGGGCGTGCGAATGTCGCGCTCTTTCCACTCCTCACCCGAGCCGGGGCGCTGGTAGGAGACGATCCGCGGCGCGACGATCTCGTTCTTGGCGCTGCGCTCGCGCTCCGCGAGCGCCCACTCGAGTGGCCCGGTCGGGACGCCGCGCACCGTGGTGATGCCGTGCGCCATCCACAGCTTGTAGACGTACTCGGCCTCGGGCGCCTTGGGCACGCCGCCGGTGTGGGCGTGCAGGTCGACGATCCCGGGCATCACGTACCAGCCCTCGGCGTCGATCTCCTTGGTGGCGTCCTCCAGCCGCTTCTTCTCCTTCATCGGGATGCCGGGCGCGCCGACCACCTCGATCTTCTCGATCCGGTTGCCCTCGATGGCGATGTCGACCGGGCCGAGCGGTGGGCCTCCGGTGCCGTCGATCATCGTCACGCCCCGGATGATGAGTCGCTCGTGCGGGCCGTCTCCCTCACCTTCGCGGCGATCGGGCGCCGGCGCGACGAGCTTGTCCTCGTCATCCTCCTCTTCGCCGTCGGGCATCGCTTCCTCGGCGCCCTCCTGCTGAGGCGGTAGCGGTGCGGCGAATGCGGGCGCGGGCGCGAACGCCGGCGGGAAAAGGAGCAGAAGCGTGAGACAGAGCAACGGCTGAAGACGGAAAGCGCTCATCAAGACCTCCCTGGGTACGGCTCGTTTGTCGATGCGGCGCCAATCGTCTCACGATGCGGCGCGGCCTCGCCACTGCGCAGCCTGGTCACGCTAGGTCGCCGTGCCCCAGATTGTGAACGTGAGCGCCTTGGGCCCCGGCAGTTGCGCTTGGCGGAGGTCGTGGATCGCGAAGCCACCCGCCTCGACGATCTCGGGGATCGCTCGGTTCAGATGACAGCCACCGGCGATCCGGCCCCAGATCGGCTGCAGGCGGTGCTGCCATCTGCGCAGCGATTCGTCGGCCGCGAGCCCGTGCTCGCAGAAGACCAGCTCACCGTCGGGGCGCAGCACCCGACGCACCTCGCGCAACGCCGCGATCGGGTCCGGGATGGTGCACAGGGCGTAGGTCGATAGCACGCAGTCCATCGATGCGTCGTCGAGGGGGATCGCTTCGGCGCTCGCCTCGAGGAACTCGACCTCGAACGCCGCCGCCGCCACCCGCTCGGCTGCGAGCTTCCATCCCAGCCCGGCGGGATCCAGCGCCCAGAGTCGCTCGACCCGGGTGGGGTTCATCAGCGCCACGTTGTGTCCGGAGCCGAAGCCGAGCTCGAGCACTCGGCCGCGCACCCGCGGCACGATTCTCTGTCTCTGCCGCATCGTCGCTTCGAGGCCGGTGGCGACGTCGACGATGCGGGGGAGGATGTGCTTGCGCCAGAGGCCCATGGTTGGCGATGCTAGCCGAGTCTCGGGGCCGAGGCACTCTGGCGGATCCGACCAGGCGATGCCTTTGAGCAGCGTGCTTGCTATAGTTTGCCGACCGTCGCAAGAACGGCCCAAGGCAGGAACTGGGGCAACTCAGGAACTGGGGCAAGTGATGAGACACCCGACTCGATCGACGAGCCTCCTGTCCACGCCCGCGCGAGGAAAGGCGCACTGACCCGGCGCCGCTCAAGGGTCGCTGCCGGATGTCTGGCTCTGGTCGTCGGCGGCTGGTCACTCGGCTGCGGAACGAGCGAGCCGTTGACCGACGCACCGCGCGTCCAAGCCGAGGGTGAGCTCATCGACGGAGCCTTCGTCGATGACGACCGTCTCGTGGCCGCGTTCAAGGGACTGCGGTACGCGGCGCCGCCGGTGGGTGAGCGTCGGTGGCGGCCGCCGCAGCCGATCAAGGCAAGAAGGGGGTTGCAGCGGGCGCTCGAGTACGGGCCCTCCTGCCCGCAGGGCGATGACTCTGTGCGCTTTTCGCGCGAGCTGGCAGTCGACTTCGGAAGCGCCCCGGCAACCGTTCCGGAGCTGCCCGAGACCGGCGAGGACTGCCTCTTCCTGAACGTCTGGACTTCGAATCTCGAGTCGAGCGCGCTCCAGCCGGTGATGGTCTGGATTCACGGCGGCTCGAACGTATCGGGGAGCGCCCGGGACATCCCCTACGACGGCGCCAACCTGGCCCGGCGGGGCGTGGTGGTCGTCACCCTCAACTACCGGCTGGGGCTGCTCGGGTTTCTGGCCCACCCCGATCTCACCGCCGAGTCGCCGAACCACTCCTCCGGCAACTACGGCCTGCTCGATCAGATTGCCGCGCTGGAGTGGGTGCAGCGCAACATCGAGGAATTCGGAGGCGACCCCGCCCGCGTCACCCTGTTCGGCCAATCCACCGGCGGTGCGAACGTCCTGTATCTCATGACCTCACCGCTCGCCGAAGGGCTCTTTCACCGTGCAATCTCTCAGAGCGGCTCGCCGATGAACGATACCCGGACGCTGAGCGGCGAGGAGGCTCGCGGTCCGCGGCTTCTGGAGCTGCTCGGGATTCACGATCCGAGCTCGGCGGTCGAGAAGCTTCGCGCGGCGCCTCTCGAGCGGCTGCTCGAGGCGACGCCCGAGTTTCTGAATCGTGAGCACGACTGCTCGCCGGTAGTCGATCACTGGGCGGTATCCGATGCGCCGGGCAGGGTCTTCGCGGCTGGGCGTCAGCACGACGTACCGCTGCTGGTGGGAGCGAACGCCGACGAGTGGACCAGCCTCGGGCGCTACGCCGACGCTTTGACGCCGGCCGGCTTTTCCGGCTGGCTGCGGAGCAGTTGGGGGCCACTGCAGGAGGAGGCGGCGCGGCTCTACCCGGTGGCTGACTCGGCGGATGTGGCGCCGGCGGTGCGGCGCTGGCAGACCGATCACTGGTTCGGCTGCCCGGCGGCCTTTGCCGCGAGCGCGATGGCCGCGATCTCGACACCTGCCTATCTCTACCGATTCGTCCGGCGGCTGCCGGGCGCCGCCGGCGATCTGCTCGGGGCGTACCACGGCGCGGAGGTCGCCTACGTCTTCGACAATCTGGCGGCCGAAAGCTGGGTCCCCCGTCCGAGCGGCGACCAGGCGCTCGCCGACGCCATGGCGCGCTACTGGGTCGGATTCGCCCGCCGGGGTGACCCCAACGACGACGGCCTGCCCGAGTGGCCGCGCCATGTCGCCGGTCAGTATCTCGAGATCGGGGAGGAGATCGTCGCCCGAACGGAGCCCCCTGGCGAGGCGTGCCGGCTGTGGCAGCACCGGCTCGAGGCCGAGCTCGGGATCAACTAGCTCTTTCGCACGCAAACTAATCTTAATAGTGTAGATTGCGCGTCGAGCGAGCGGTCGCTGTGTCAAAGACCTGTATCTACTTGCAGTTGGTAGTTCCTCTATGTCTCAGCGACGGAATTGGTTCAGAGTCACAGCGGCCGCCTTCGCGATAGGGCTGGCCGCGCACTGGCTCAGAGTGCTGACCGTTCGAGTCCCCGAGACCGAACTGGTGAACCCGGTAGCCGCGGCGGCATTCGCGGTCGCCTGGCTGTTCGGTCCGATCGGGCTTTCGGCTGTCGCCGGCCTGAACGTGTCGACTCTGGTCCTGGTGGAGGGTCTCGCGCTGCCGGAGGCCTTGATACGTGCTGCCGCCGACTGCCTGCCAGGCGGCGTCGGCCTGCTGATGGTCAGGATCGTGCCCGGTGTCGGACGGGCGTTTCCGAACCTGCGATCCTATCTGTCGTTCCTCGCCGCGGCGGCGGCGGGTAGCGCGCTGGCGGTCTACCCGATCCTCTGGTTCGGGGTGCCGAGAGTCGATGCGGGGTTCGCGGTCGTCTGGGGCGCCAGCGCCTTCGCCTCGATTGCCCTGATCGTGCCACCGCTCGCCATGGTGGCTCACGAAGTCGCCGGAGGCCTCCTCGCCCCGCTGCCGAGAGAGATCCAGCCGAAGGGACGCATCACCACACCGCTGGTGTCACTGCGTGGCAGCTACGAACGACCCGCGGGGTTCGTCCCGGTCTTGTTGCCCCTCGCGATCGTTCTGTTGGTGATCTCGGTGCTCACCACTGGACTCCACATGGCTCGGTACGGCGGCTGGCGGCTGGAGCTGCTGTTCGTGGCGCCGGTCCTCTGGGCGGCGCTCAACTATGGCCTCCGCGCCTCCGTACTCGCCAGCTCGGTCGGCGGGCTGATGCTGGTTGCTCTCGCCGGCATGGCTGGCGTCCTGACGTCCGGGAACGTGGTGCACATCTGGGAGGGCGATCACCTGGCGGCCTTTCTGATTCTGTCCCTGGTCGGCGCCAGCGTCGGCTGGTTCCAGAGACGGCTGCGTGACTCTCGGATCCACGAAGAGCTCGCGGTGCGCGAGAGCGAAGCGAAACTGCGGGCAGTGATCGACAACGCTCCGGAAGCGATCGTGATCCTGGATCTCGAGGCGGAGCGCTTCACGCTCGTCAACGAGTCCGCGGCGGAGCTGTTCGGCTGGCCGATGGAGGAGCTGCTCAAGCTCGGTCCAGTGGAGATCAGTCCACCGACTCAAGCGGACGGCCGGCCCTCATCACCGGCGGTTGTCGAGTACCTCCAGGCCGCGGTGCGGGGCGAGAAGCCGGTCTTTGAATGGACCCACCAGAACGCCGCCGGCGAGCCGATCACCTGCGAAGTTCGACTGGTGCGTATGCCGTCGCGAAACCGGGTACTGGTGCGCGGCAGCATTCTGGACATGCGCAGCATCCTGAGAACCGAGCAGGCGCTTCGCGACAGTGAACAGCGCTACCGCCGGGTGGTCGAGGAGCTCACCGAGTATGTCGTGCGCTGGCGGCCCGACGGCACGCGCACCTTCGTGAGCCCGGCGTACTGTCGATTGCTGGCTCGCACCGAGGATCAGCTCCTGGGTGAGAACCTGCTGCTCACCGCGACCTCGAAGAGAGGACGACTCCTCCGGGAGAGGCTGCAGCGACTGCGCGAGGGAGAGACCGTGATCGCGGACGAGCGCCGCGTGCCCGGCCGCGACGGCTCGGTGGTCTGGCAACTGTGGACCGACCGCGGCCTCTACGACCGAGCCGGAGAGCTGATCGAGATCCAATCGGTCGGCCACGACATTACCGAGCGCAAGCGCAGCGAGCAGCAGCTGTTCGCATCGCGCCAGCGACTGCGTTCCTTGACGGCGGAGCTGACCTATGCGGAGGAGCGAGAGCGACGCCGGCTGGCGACGTATCTGCACGACGAGATCGGCCAGACTCTCGCGATCCTGAGAATGAAACTAGCGACCCTGAAGCCGGCGACCGACGATGCGCGACGGATCGCTGGAGAGATGGGTCCCCTACTCGAGGACGCCATCAAGAAGACCCGGACCGTGACCTTCGAGTTGAGCCCGCCGGTCCTCTACGAGCTCGGCCTCGAAGCGGCTGCCGAATGGATCGGTCAACGGATCTGTAGCGAGAACAACCTGGAGTTCGAGTTCGAGGATGACGGTGCGGCCAAGCCGGTCGAGGCGCAGGCCCTACCGCTGCTCTTCCGGGGCACCCGCGAGTTGTTGATGAACGCCGTCAAGCACGCTCGCGCCCGACGCGCCGTGGTGTCGATCTCGCGGGTCGATGGTGTCGTGCAGCTGCAGGTGTCAGACGATGGCCTGGGCTTCGACACGGCGGTTCTCGAGCCCGGCGCGGCGGAGGGCGGATTCGGCCTCTTCAGCTTGCGCGAGCGGCTGGAGTTTCTGGGTGGCGATCTCGAGATCGAGTCGCAGGTCGGACAGGGCAGCCGCTGCGTCATGACCGTACCGGTCGCCATGGCGGATCGTTAATCCGGTGCTCTCACGCCGTCGCGATTAAATGATTATTTGAACCGGCTCCTCGTTGCCAATAGACTGAGCTCGTGGTGGCGGCGAGGGATTTGAGCTATCGGAACGGGTCATCGGACCGCGAGTCATTGCTGGCCGCGACCGACCCTCGAAAAAGCTTCGGTGAGCTTCTGTCCGACCTCGAATCCGGCAGTCGCGCCGAGACGGCGCTGATCGCTGCGACGGCGCTGGCGATGACCCTGCTGTTCGTGGTCGATCTTTTGGTGCCGCTCGGAGTGGCGGTAGGGGCTCTGTACGTGATGTGCCTGTCGTTTCTCCTGGCGGTTCGAGAATCGCGTTGGGTCGTGATTTTCGCCGTGCTGGCCGGGGGTCTCACCTCGCTTGCGCTGCTCCTTGCCTCGGGGCAAGAACTCGGCTGGATGGTGCTGGTGAATCGGGCGATCTCGCTGTTGGTGATCGCGGTCGTGGCGGTCCTGCTTGTCCGCTACAAGCGGGATCGGCAGGAAGCGGAGCAGCGCCTGATCACGTCTCGCCAGCGGCTGATGTCGCTGAGCGTTCAGCTGCAGACCGCCGAAGAACGGGAGCGACGCAACCTTGCGGACTTCCTACACGACGAGATCGGCCAGCCCTTGGCGATCATGAAGATGAAGATGGCGACGCTTGGCTTCTTCCAGCGCTCCGGCCCCGCTCGGACCAGCCAGCTGGAGGTCGAGAAGTTGCTGACCGAGGTCATCGAGAGAACGCGCTCGATGACGGTCGACTTGAGCCCGCCGATACTCGATCAGATCGGTTTGAGCTCGGCCATCGAGTGGATGTGCGGGAGAGTCTGTGCTCAGCACGGGCTGCAGTTCCATTTCGAGCATGATGGGCAGCCAGATCGGCTTTCGAGGAGGGCTGCTCTCCTGCTTTTTCGCGGCACCCGTGAGCTGGTGATGAACACGGTCAAGCACGCCTCGGCAAGCTCACTGAGCGTCGCGATCGCCGGCGTCGGGCGGACCTTCAAGATGCGAGTCGTGGACGATGGCTGTGGCTTCGATCCGGATCGCCTGACGGCCGGGACCGCGGATGGCGGCTACGGTCTCTACAGTCTCAGAGAACAGTTGAGACTTCTGGGTGGCCACCTGGAGATCGATTCCGGAGCCGGAGACGGCACCCGCGTCGAGATGAAGCTGCCCTTCGACGCCGAGCCCTGGGCTGCCGTGGCCGAGTCGGCCGTGGCCCGCTGACCAGCCCATGGCGGTCGGTGGCTAGCGAGCTACCGGGATCGGGTCGCTCGCCGCCGGCGTCCTCCCTTGCTCGATCAGGTAGGTACCGTTCGCAAGTAGCCCGGGTACCGCCTGCCGCTCGCCGTTCGGCCAGACGATCTCGAGGTCGAGCGACTCCTCTTTGCCGAGGCCGAAGTGCTGCAGCTTCGGCTCCATGGACAGATATCCGCTGCCGCCGTGGACTTCGCGCCAGATCCGCCGGCCGCTCGGCGTCGTCGCGAGCAACCGCGCGCCGATGGCATCGCGGTTGACGCTCCGCGCGGGGTCGCCGATCAGCCTGATCTTGATCCAGGCGTTGCCCCAACGGTCGGCCTCGTTGCGCAGGAAGACGGCGTCCGACTGGAAGTTGTTGACCGCCACGTCGAGATCGCCGTCGCCGTCGTAGTCCAGGTACGCGGCGCTGCGCGTGTTGCCGACGACGTCGGCGCCACTGCCGCGCGAGCCGTCGGTCAGCCGGCCGTCGGCGTTGACATAGAAGATGTTCGGCTGGTCGTGATGGCTCAGACGCAGGACCTGGGTCTCGTTGCCCTCCGCGTCGCGCCAGCGCCAGGTCTCCTGCAGGAGCTTGTACTCGTTGGCCCCGTTGAGTACGTAGAGATCGTCGTCGCCGTCGTTGTCGAAGTCGAAGAAGTCGGCGTCCCAGGCCCAACCGACCGATGTCGCGCTACGGTCCAACGCCTCTGAGATCTCGTAGTCGCCGAGTTCGCTGCCCTCTGTGCGTGAGGTGTAGAGCACGCTGCTCTCCTGGACCCGCATCGTCGCCAGGGCCTCGAGGCGAGAGTCCATGACCGTCTCCTCGGTCGGCAGCACGTACTTGCTGTCCTTGACCAGGGTGTTGAGATTCGAGATATAGAGATCGGGGTAGCCGTCCAGGTTGAGGTCGCCGATGCCGACATTCATCGAGTGATGCGCCTTGGTCATGCCGAGCTTCTCGGCGATGTTCTCGAAGCGACCGCCGCCCAGGTTACGCAGAATCGCGTTGCGGCCGAAGTCGTTCGCCACTACCAGGTCCTGGAGCCCGTCGAGGTCGATGTCGGTGTGCGCGACCGCCTGAGCCCAGCCGGTGTTCTCGGTACCGCTCTCCTTGACTTCGGCAAAACGTAGCCCGCCGAGATTCCGGAACAGCTTGTTGGGAAGGGCGTTGGTGTTGTCGCGCGCCAGGGTCGGCAGGTCCCCACGGTAGTTGTCTTCGTCTCCTTCGCCATCTTCGTTGTCGGTAAGGATGGGTAGGGGGTTCGGCAGTCCGCCTGCGAGGTAGTTGCCGAAGTAGGCGATGTAAACATCGAGGAGCCCGTCGTTGTCGAAGTCGAAGGTGGTCGCCGGCCCGCCGACGAGGCCCACGCCGCCGAGGCCGGCGCTGGCGGTTACGTCCTCGAAGACGCCGTCGCCCAGGTTCCTGTAGATCCGGTGTGGATCGTCGACGTAGGTGATCAGGATGTCCTGGCGCCCGTCGTTGTCGAAGTCGGCGATCAGCGGCTGCCGCGCTTCCCCGGCGTAGCCGTCGGCG
>JAJCXP010000144.1 GCA_029263375.1 Acidobacteriota bacterium
CCGATCGGACTCGAGCCAGAACCAGAGCTCGAGCTTCTCGGCCGGCACCGTGACGTAGAACATCGTCAGGTCCTCGAGCGTGTTGGCGTTGAGGCCGGTAGCGCCCGCCTGCGAGTAGAGCAGCGAGAACTCGCCCAGGAAAGCTGTCTCACGAGCCTGATCCTGAAGCTCGGCCAGCCGTTCGCGCGCTTTGTCGAGCTTGCGCACGGCCTTCTCGGAGCTCTGCGACTCGAGCCGTCCGATCTCGAGCGCCACACGATCCAGATCGGCCAGGAGATCGAGCTCTTCGTCGAGACGCCGGGCGCTGACGGTGCGCGTGCCCTTGAACAGCAGGTGCTCGATGAAGTGGCTGAGGCCGGTTCCACCCGGTCGCTCGTCGACGGAGCCGACGTGAGCGACCCAGCCCGCGGCCACGCTGCTCGATTGCGGTCGGTGAACGAGCAGGAAGCGCATGCCGTTGGCCAGCACCAGCTCCTCGACGGGCAGGCGCACGGCAACCTGGGGCTCGTCGTCGGCCGCGCCCTGATCGGCGCCTGAGGGCAGTGCGAGGGTGAAGGTCAGGGCGACGATCGCGGCCGTTCGAAGCTCGATCACCGCGGCAGGCTAGCACGCACCCGGAAGCCTGAGCGCGCATCTCGTCACCTCTCCTGCAGCTCCCTCGAGCCGGTCTTCGCGGCCTCCCTCGAGCGCTCGGGCCGCGTGTTAGGGTCCCCTCGACGCCATGGGAGCGCATGCCTCGAAAACGATCCCCGCCCTGCTCGGCCTGTTGGTCGCCGCCGGGGCCGGGGTCTGGATTCAGACCCTGCAACGGCCGCCCGAGGCGGTGCCGGCGTCGGCGCCCGCCGATGCCTTCTCGGCCGAGCGGGCGATGCGCCACGTCGTGGAGCTCGGATCGGCGCCGCGGCCGCTCGGCTCCGCGGCTCATGCCGATGCGCGGCGTTATCTGGTCGATCAGCTGGAAGGTCTGGGCTTCGAGACCGAGGTGCAGGAAGACGACCATGTGGCTCGTCGGGCGGTCGACCGATTCTTCGTGGTGCGAGTGCGCAACGTCGTGGCGCGTCTGTCCGGCCGGAGCTCCACGGGCGCGCTGCTCCTGGCCGCCCACTACGACTCACGGCCGACCACGCCCGGCGCCGGCGATGCGCTCTCGGGGACGGCGGCGATCCTCGAAGCGGTGCGCGCGGCGATCAGCGGGCCGCCGCTCGACAACGATCTGATCGTCCTGATCACGGACTCCGAGGAGCTCGGCCTGAACGGTGCGCGGGTGTTCGTGGAGCGGCACCGCTGGGCGGCGGACGTGCGCATGGTGGTGAACCTCGAAGCGCGCGGCAACCGCGGTCCCGCGGCGATGTTCGAAACGCGGGCTGGCAACGAGGAGGTCATCCGCGCGCTCGCGACCGCGACGCCCTATCCGTACGCGACCTCGATGAGCTACGAGGTCTACCGGCGGATGCCGAACGACACGGACTTCAGCGTCTTTCGCGATGCGGGTGTGCAGGGGCTCAACGTCGCGCCGACCGGCAATCTGGCGGCGTACCACACCCGGCTCGACAGCGCCGCGAGTCTCGATCGCGGCACTCTGCAGCACCACGGCTCGTACGCCCTGGGCCTGATTCGCCATTTCGGCAACTCGGATCTCGCGGCGATTCCCGACGCTGACGGTGGCGACGCGGTCTACTTCAATCCCTACCCCTGGAAGCTGGTGGTCTATCCGGCCGAGCGGGCGCTCCACCTCGCGGGAGGAGCCGCGCTGCTCTATCTCGTGATCGTCGCGGTCGGCGTGCGGCGCAAGCGGCTGGCCGTGGGCGGTGTCCTGCGCGGGCTCGTCATCCTTCTGATCTCGCTGGCCGCAGCAGGTCTTGTCGGCTGGTGCTTCTGGTGGCTGATCCGAAACTACCTGCCGCACCTGCTCTTCGGACCGTACGGTCGACCGTACGACGTCGAGCTTCTGGTCGGTAGCGTGGCCCTGTTGGTCGCCGCGACGTGCGGTGCGCTCTTCGCCTGGCTACGCGAGTCGCGCGGTGGGCTCGAGCTCTGGGCCGGTGGCTGGCTCGGCTGGTCGTTGATCAATTTCGCGCTGGCCGGCTTCGTGCCCGGCGCGAGCTACCTGACGACCTGGCCGCTGGTCGGTGGCGTCGTCGGGCTTCTGGTCCTCGTGGTCCTGTCGGAGACGCGCTGGCAGCCCGCGATCATGGCGATCGCAACGCTGCCGACGGTGATTCTGTGGGTGCCCACCACGTGGGCCGTCGCCGAGGCGCTGACGCTCGCGGCCGCCGCCGCGATCGGTGTCGCCTGCGGCTTGGTGTTGACCACGGTAGCTCCACTTCTTGGCACTCTGCATCGGGCGACCGGCGGCAAGACTTCGACGATCCTGATGCTGACCGGCGTCGGTATTCTCGTGTGGGTCGCCGCGCGGTCCGAACCTTCCGCCGCGACCCCGGCCGTCGACACCCTCGCCTACGCGGTCGACACCGACACCGGCGAGGCCTGGTGGGCGAGCTTCGATCCTGCACCGGACGCCTGGACGTCGCAGGTTCTCGGTGAGGTCGCCGAGCAGGACTGGGCGCCGGCGGCGTTTGCGCTGCCGGACACGCAGGTGCTGGTGACCGGCGCCGATCCGGTCGAGCTGCCGGCGCCGATCGTCCGCACGCTCTCGGATTCGCGCGCCGACGGTCGTCGCGTCGAGGGTGTCGTCAGCTCGACTCGCGGCGCCGCCGTCCTGCGGATACGAGCCGAGGCTTCGGTGCCGCTGCACGCGGTCTCGATCGAAGGAGAGCGCTTCGAGCTCGCGGGAGACCCGGAAGCCGAGGGGCTCGGCCTGGTCTGGATCACCGCCTACGGTTTCGGTTCGGAGGAGCTGCGGGTCGGCTTCGAGGTCGCCGACGCCTGGCCGATCGAGCTCGGTGTGGTCGACCAGAGCTGGGGCTTCGACGCGTTGCCGAGTCCGCCGTCGCCGCGGCCCGACAACTTGATACCGAGCCCGACCTGGCGCACCGACTCGGTCTACGTGCATCGCTCGTCGCTGATGTAGGCTGGCTGTTGTGGCGGCCACGGCGCAGATACTCGGCGCGGTTCTGACCGGTGGCGAGAGCCGGCGAATGGGCGTCGACAAGGCGAGCCTCGAGCTCGACGGTGAGCGGCTCGGCGCACGCGCGGTGCGAATCCTGCGTGCCGAGCTGAGCGAAGTGGTCGTTGTCTCGCGCCACATCGGCGAGCACTCTGATCTGGGTGCCGAGGAGATTGCCGATCGCCGACCCGGCAACGGCCCGCTCGCGGGGCTCGACACCGCTCTCGCACACGCCGGCGGACGAGCGGTGTTCGTGCTCGCATGCGACCTTCCGGCAGTCACCCGCGAGCTCGTATCTCATCTGCTCGAGGCGGCGGCGTCCCACGTCGCTTCGGGCGATGCGGCCTGGGCGGTGGTTCCCTCGCATGCCGGCCGACTCCAACCGCTGTGCGGGGTCTACTCGCCGCGCTGTCTGCCGGAGACCGAGAACCGGCTGGATCGGGGGGAGCTCAGAATGCTCGATCTGCTCTCGGCGATCGAGACCGACGAGATCGAGCTCCTAGCCGATCTGCCGTTCTATCGTGCCGGCCTGCTCGAGAACGTGAACGACCGAGCTACCGCGGAGCGGTTGGCGCTGATCACGAAATGAGCGACGAGAAGACTCCGATCGAGCGCGCGCCGGCCGAGGCGGTCCGGCGGGTATCGATCGTCGAGATGAAGGGCGGCGAGCCGGACCGTCGGGACGACCTGGTGGCGGTCGAGGAGCCACTCGAGATCCGGGTGGTCGTCGAAGAGGAAGGGCGGCGGCGACGTCATGCGGTGGCGATCACGATGCGGACTCCAGGTCACGACTTCGAGCTCGCGGCGGGGTTCCTGTTCAGCGAGGGAGTGGTGCGAGGATCGGAGTCGGTGTGGCGCATCGCCTACTGCGAGACACCAGACTCCTCGTCGAGCGAGGGCAACATCGTCGAGGTCTTCCTCGCGCCTGGGACCACCTACGATGCCGCCCGGTCGAGCCGCCAGGTCTACACGACCTCGAGCTGCGGCGTCTGCGGGCGCGGCTCGCTGGACCTCCTCTGGACCGTGCACCCGGAGCGTCCGCAGGGGGAGGTGACCTTCGAGGCCGAGCTCCTGCGCACCCTGCCGGCACGTCTGCGCGCAGCGCAGCGGGTCTTCGGCGAGACCGGCGGGCTGCACGCCGCGGCGCTCTGCGATCCGGCCGGCGAGCTCGAGATCCTGCGCGAGGACGTCGGCCGCCACAACGCGGTCGACAAGTTGGTGGGGCGGCGACTGCTCGACAAGCGGCTGCCGGTCTCGGACAGGCTGCTTCTGGTGAGTGGTCGCGCCAGCTTCGAGTTGGTGCAGAAGGCGATCATGGCCGGCATCCCGGCAATGGCTGCGGTGGGTGCGCCCAGCAGCCTCGCGGTCTCGGCGGCGGAGGAGTTCGGTCTCACGCTGGTCGGCTTTCTCGACCGGCAGCGCTTCAACGTCTACTCCGGGCCCGAGCGGATCATCGGCTGAGCGCGGTGCCTCGCCTGATCGACACCCACGCTCACCTGTGCGATCCGGCTTTCGAGGCCGATCTCGACCGGGTTCTGGCGCGTGCGCGCGCAGCGGGCGTCGGAGCGATCATCTCCGTCGGCGAGTCGCTCGAGGACGCCGAGCGCAACCTGGACCTCGCGACCGCGCACGCCGACCTCGTACGGCCCGCCGCCGGGCTCTTCCCGACGCGGCTCGACCTCGGCGAGGCCGAGCGGCTCGAAGATCTGATTCGCAGAACGCGCGAGCGCTGGTTCGGCGTCGGCGAGATCGGCCTCGACTACTGGAAGGTGCAGGACGAAGCCGACCGCGAGATCCAACGGGAGATCTTCGGCCGCTTCGTGGATCTCGCCCGGGAGCTCGACCTGCCGGTCAACGTCCATTCGCGCTCTGCGGGGCAGGCGACGATCGAGATGCTGCTCGAGCGCGGTGCGCCCAGGGTGCAATTGCACGCCTTCGACGGCCGGGCGGCCAAGGCCGAGCCCGCGATCGAGGCGGGGTTCTACTTCTCGGTGCCGCCGTCGATCGTCCGGTCGCGCCAGAAGCAGAAGCTCGTCGCCCGGTTGCCGCTGACCCACCTACTGATCGAGACCGACAGCCCGGTCCTCGGCCCCGAGCCGCAGGAGCGCAACGAACCCGCCAACGTCGCCATCTCCGTGCGCGCGATCGCCGAGATCAAGCGCGTGCCCGAGCATGAAGTGATCGAGCAGACGACGGCGAACGCCCTGGCGCTCTATGGCGGCCGGATGCTCGAGACCTCGGTCGACTAGCCTGTACGGCGAGGATGTCCGACCGAGCGAAGTCTCGCAGATTCAGGTGCATACGCTTGCGCAGCAGTGAGCTGGTGAGAAGGGCAGGCTAGCCCGCGGCCTTTTCTTCCAGGATCTTCCAGCGCCCATCCTCCCGCACCAGCTCGAGCACCTTGCTCACGCTGTCCTCGAACGTGTTCGACCGGTAGCGCTGGTCGAAGGCGGCGCGGGCGCTCGTGTCTCCGAGCCACTCGATCTCGAGGTCGGTGACTGTGATCTCGATGAACTCGGGCGCGGTCAGACGCTGCTGACGGCTGGCTGCCCAGGCGGTGCGGGTCTGTCCGTCGGCGGGAGCGAAGCGGCGCGAATAGTGGGCGACGTAGGCCTCGACATCCTGGTTCTGCCAGGCCTCCGACCAACTGCCGACGAGGCGGCGAACAGCTTCGGCGACAGCCGGCGGGGTTGCGGCGGGCGCCGCGGCGGCGGGAGCCGGGGAAGCGGCGGTCGGGGTCGCGGGCGGCTCGGCGACAACCCTTGCCGGGGAGTCCGACGCAGGCGGGGCCGCGGCGTCAGCCTCGGCGGACGTCGGGCTCGGGGCGACCTCCCCGGCGTCGCTCTCCGCTACTGAGACACCGTCGGAGGTCGACGTCCCTTCCGGCAGATCCGGGTTGGCAGCCGACTGCGCGCCCTGCTCACTTAGCCAGAACAGGCCGCCCAAGACGACCGCGACTACGAGACCGGCGACCAGCAACGGTCCCAGCCGAAGCCGTAGCGGCTCGACCGGCAGCGGCGCCGTCGTTTTCGTGCGCACCGACGGCTTCTTGGGCGACGGTTGGTCGGGCGCGAACTTCGGCTGCTTGAGAACCCGGGTCACCGGCGGCGGCATGGCAGTGTCGCCCTCGGCTTCGGACATCTCCGCCAGGTTCTCGTCGAACTGCTCGCGGAGCTCTCCGAGGTCGAAGGGTGTACCGCCATCCCGCACGTGCTTCTCGATGATCCAGTTGATCAGCCTGCGGCTCTGGGCGTCCACCTCGGTGAACAGGACCCCCATTCCGGCGGGCCGCTCAGGTCCTTCGTCGCGATAGCGGCTCCACACGACCGTCGCCTTGCCGCGGATCAGCTTCCAGTCGTCGGCAACTCTGAACTCGAAGGCGAGATTGGTGTCGGGCGGCAACGGCTTGTCGGACCGAATGAACATCCCGGTTGTCGAGACGTTGGCCGAATACTCGGTGACGAAGGAATCGAACGCCGGGACCCGAATCGAGATCTCGCGCTCCAAGTCGATTCGCCTCGATTGCATCGTCGCTTGCCGATTGCTGGCCCTGTGCTGCTCGTCGGCTTCCACTGGGCGGGGATTATAGCGTCCGATTCTAGCGCCCGGTGTGATCTCTGACCCAGGCCCGGAAACCCCGTGTGATCTCGTCCCAGTCCAGCTCGAGGGC
Source organism: Acidobacteriota bacterium (assembly GCA_029263375.1). Taxonomy (GTDB): domain Bacteria; phylum Acidobacteriota; class Thermoanaerobaculia; order Multivoradales; family JAHEKO01; genus JAHEKO01. The sequence goes on from JAJCXP010000144.1 coordinate 6,738, forward strand.
GGCGAGGAGTGCCGTGGCGTCCGCGGATCCGCCCGCCTGGTAGCCGGCCAGGAACCGACGAAAGCCGTCGCCGCCGAGCTCATCGAGCAGATATCGCACCAGAAACGTGCTCTGGACGTAGCGCAGCTTGCGGCCCTCCGGGTCTACGAACTCGCGCCAGGTGAGGTCGAGCAGCTCCGGCAGCGGTATCAGGGAGTCCTCAGCGCGCATGCGCTTCAGCAGGCTGAGCGAGGCGATCGGACCTTCCATGTGGAACGTGCCGCTGAAGCGGCGTTGCCCGAAGCGGTCGGAGGGGCCGGGGACCTCGGCAATGAAGCTCTTGCCGCCCAGGGTGCCCAGCCGAAGCCGCCCCTTGCGGTCGAGTTGACAGTAGGCGAGGTCGTTGGCGAGTCCTTCCTCGAGCCAGGGCGGCAGACTGGCGATGAACATCTGGCGATTCAGGAGGTGCGTAAGCTCGTGGACCAGGAGTGCGGCGATCTCCTCCGGGGTGCGGTCCGCCGCGACCAGCGCGGCCACCCCGGAGCCGGCGTGTCCCTCCGCCTCGAACTGGGCGAGCTCACCGATGGTTCTCTCGAACTCGCGATAGGCACGCTCGTCGTTGTAGATGAACACGGCGAAGGTCGCCGGCCGCGACGGGCTCAGGCCGTAGCGCAGTCCATAGCCCTCAGCGAGATGCTGAGTCGCGTCGATCGCGAGCTGGCGTTTGCGGTCCCCGACCACATCTGTGTAGATCTGGAACGACCCGGCCTGAACCGGCACCGGCGGCCGCGGGAACTTGCCGATCGCGCGCTTCAGGCGATCGGCGTCGGGAGCCAGCTTCTCCTCGACCGGTAGCAGTGGCGGCGGCGGTGCGGGTGCCGGACTCCTCTCCGGATCCGGTGTGGGCGGCTCGCCGAGGAAGGCCCAGCCGCTACGCTGTCCGAAGTGGATCCGGACCCAATCGCCGCGCCGTTCGGACGGCACCAGCGGCAGTTCGACGTCGACGACCGTGACCACGGGAGCATGCGGGTGGGGGCGCTCGAGCAGCCGGGTGCCGGCTTCGATGATCACCGGCTCGGTGGGGTCGGTCTCGATGAACAGGGTGGACGCCGAGCCGAGCGCCTCTGGCTCTTCGACCTCCTCGGTCTGAGCGGCAAGCGTCCCCGCGCCGACCAGCGAGATGGCCATCCAGAGTGAGAGCGCGCGCCTTCGAGACACCAAGGCCCCAGCCCTACATCGGGAAATCGAGGCGCCTGCTCCCGGCGGCCAGCGAGATTCGCTGTGGCAGATGGAACCCCTCGAGCCAGACGATGCTCTGGCGATCGAGCAGGTCGGACAGCTCGCGGACCTCGCGTTGGAGCCGGTTCAAGGTCAGGATCTCCCGCACCTCGCCCCAGTCGGCGCGGATCTCGGGCGTCGCCTCACGGGTCGACCACACCACCAGTGGCACGTGCATCGATTCGAGGTAGCGGCGAGCGACTTCGGGCTGAAGAGCGCTCTGGTCGTAGCCGTCGGCAAGGATCAGGAGCACTGCCCGGCGTCGGTCGCGCTCGGCGACACCCGAGCCTGCGACCGCGACCGCGTCTGCCAGGCGCTGCTCGTCCACCGGTTCGTGTGGCGGCCGGAGAACGTTGAGCAGGTAGGGCAGGCCACCGTCTTTCGAGGTCAGATGAGGCGAGAAGGGAAAGACCGCGATGTGGTAGCCGTGGCCGCCCGGCTGGCGCGCGAACGGCTCGAGTATCCAGACCAGTTGGTCCTTCTTGAGCTTGGAGGCGAAGCGGAGGGATCCCTCGATCAGCTGCGGCGGGGTTCGCGTCAGGGGCGAGATTGACTTGGTGCCCACGCGAAGTCGGCCGCGCAGATCCCCGACCAGGCGATCGAGGTCCGCCTGCGAGGACAGGTCGCGGACGATCACGACTTCCGCCGGTCCATCATCGATGGCGATCACCTTGAGCGGTTCGCCGTCCTTGTGGAAGCTGCCGACCAGCTCGGTGGGGGTTTTCGGTAGCCGGCCGCGCCTCGCGACCACCGGCACGGCGGTCTGGGGCGTGCCGATGAAGTCGGAGAATGCGCCGCCGAACGTGGTCTCGACGGTTCTCGAGACGTTCTGTGGGAACTCGAGCTGGACGCTCAGGTAGTGGATGTGATCGGAGTCGAACGGCGGCAGCGGGAACCGGCGGATGTCGGCCACCTCGATCTCCTCGCCGTCGAAGCGCACCGTCACGCCCAGCGGGCTCGAGCGGAAGACACTCTCGAAGATCACCCGTGCGTAGGTCGCGCTCCCTTCCTCCTCGAGGACGATGCGCGCGTCCGCCATCGGCCGCGGCAGGTTGAGCCGCTGCAGGGTTCTGGCGACCTCGACGCCTTCGGCGTCGAGCGCAACCGCTTCGAACGTGTGCGGCACCAAATCGGTACCGAAATCGCAGTCGGCCTTCCAAGGCGGGCCCTGGACCGTCGCGATGCGCTCGCCATCGAGCAGGAACTCCACCCGCGCGACCTCTTCTCCCACGACCACAGAGACCGGCTGAACGCCGAGCACAAGTCCCAGGAAGATCGTCGCGAAGGTGATCATGCCCAGAGAACTCTACAGCAAGCCGAAACCATACAAGGAGATACGGGCTGGGAGGAGGGGCGGTTGCGGCCGAGTGCTATTATGGTTCGGCTGATGAGATCCAAGGTTTGGCTCGCGCTCCTCGTTGCCGGCTTCGCGGCTGGCGGCGCAGGTGCGGACGACGTGCATCTGACGAATGGTGAATCGTTCGAGGGTGTGATTGCCGAGCGCCTCGATGAGCATGTCGTGATTCGCCTCGAGTTCGGCGAGCTCAAGCTGCCGATGTCGAGCGTCGCCCGGATCGAGACCTCCTACTCGCCGCTCAGCGACTTTCTCCTGCGGCGGAGGGCACTGCGCTCCCGTCAGGCGAGCGCTCTGGAATGGCTGGAGCTGGCGCGCTGGTCGCGTAGCCAGGATCTCCCGCACGGCTACCGGGAATCGCTGCTCGAGGCCGCGGCGATCGAGCCGACTCTCGATCAGCTCGCTCCGAGCATGCGTGACCTGAACTACGTCTTCGACGCCGAGCTCGACCGCTGGATCCCGTACGCCGAGCATCTACGTCGCACTCAGCCCGTTCCCCGCCAGGCCGAGGCGGCATCGGGCCAGGATCGCGGGACCGATGCCCGGCCGGCGAGCGACGACCATCGGGAGGTCGAGGAGGCGCTGTCGCGCACCGTGGAGCTGTTGGCTCTGGCCGAGCTCGCGCGCGAGACCCGCGAGACTCAACAGACCACCGCCCATGTCGGTCCGTCGGTGCAGCACGGGTTCCCGGTCGCGCACTTTCCCGGCGGCTTCTTCTTCGGGCCGGTCACGCAGCCCACCGGCGATGTGCCCGCCGAGGGCGAGGCGCAGCCGATTCCCGTCACCTCCCAGGATCTCTTCCGGCGTCCGCCGGGAAGCTTGATTCCGGTCGGCGGCGCGAACCGGGGCGTGCGGTTCCGACAGCCGGGCAGTCTGCTGCCGGTCAAGTCGTCCGGTCGCTAGCCCAACCCGGCGGGCTGGCTAGCCGACCCAGCCTTCGTCGAGCAGGTGCTCGCGCAGGAACATCACGACGATCTGAGTGTAGAGGTCGCGGTTCTCTTTCTTGCGGAATCCGTGGCCCTCGTTGAGTGCGTTCATGTACCAGACGTCGTAGCCCGCTGCTCGCACGTCGCGCACGATCTGCTCGGACTCGGTCACCGGCACCCGTGGATCGTTCTCCCCCTGGGCGACGAGCAGGGGCGTGGTGATCTTGCCGGCGTTCTTGTTGGGACTGATCCGCTCGAGAAAGGCGCGCATCTCAGCGTCGCGCTCGTCGCCGTACTCGACTCGCCGAAGGTCTCGGCGGTAGTCCTGGGTATTCTCGAGAAAGGTGACGAAGTTGCTGATGCCGACGACGTCGATGCCGGCGCGCAGTCGATCGCCGTAGTGAACCAGGCTGGCCAGCACCATGTAGCCGCCGTAGCTGCCGCCGCGGACGGCCACCCGCTCCTGGTCCAGGTCGGGCTGGGTGGCGATCCAGTCCAGTAGGGCGCCGATGTCGCGCACCGAGTCCTCGCGCTTGAATCCGTTGTCGAGCGCCACGTACTCCTTGCCGTAGCCCGAGGAGCCGCGCACGTTCGGGGCGATCACCGCCGCGCCGAGCTCGGCGATCCACATCTGAAAGGTGCTGCTGAACCCGGGGCGGTACTGGCTCTCGGGGCCGCCGTGAATCGAGATGATCACCGGATGGGGGCCGGGGCCCTCGGGCTTGTAGACGAACGCCGGGATCTGCCGGTCGTCGAAGGTCGGGTAGTGGACGAGCTCCGGCTCTACGAACGCGGTGGTGTCGAGCCCGCCGACCTCGCTGTAGGTCCAGCGCACCAGCTCGCCGGCTGCGGTGGGCTGCTCGCCGAGCGCGACCGTGAAGACGTCGCTGGGAGTCCGGGCGGTGTTCAGGTTGAAAGCCAGGCGATCACCCGCCGGACTGAACGAGAGGCCCGAGATCAATCCCACGGGCAGTCCGGAGACCGGTCGATATTCGAAGTTGCTGGTGTCCAGGAGGTAGAGCCGGTGCAAGCCGTTGTCGTTGACGGTGAACGCGCCCCGGTCGCCGCCGAGAGACAGGCGGAAGCTCTGTACGTCCCACGCGATGTCGGCGGTGATGATCCGCATCTTGCCGCTTTCGAGGTCAAGGCGCGCCAGCTGCGCGAAGTCGCCGGCTTCGTCGGTCGTCAGGAAGACGCCGGTGCCGGTGGCGTCAAAGGTCGGGTCGATGCCCAGATGCTTGCCCGGCGCCTCGGCGCTGCCGGCGAGCGGGCGCCGCTCCCCGGTCTCGAGGTCCACCAGGTGCACGCGTGAATCGGTGGCGCTCACGTACTGAGCCACTAGGAGCCGGCGGCTGTCGGGGCTCCAGTCGGCCGGGCCCCACCACGAGCCGTCGGGAGACTCGAGGCCGCCCCGTGCGGCCGCTGGGTCGTCGGGACTCATGACCC
>JAJCXP010000145.1 GCA_029263375.1 Acidobacteriota bacterium
CTGCGGATAGATATTCTGACCTCGGAGGATGATCAGATCCTTCAACCGACCCGTAACGAAAAGCTCGTCGCCGTCGAGAAACCCCAGATCCCCTGTGCGCAGGAAGGGACCGACCGCCGGCTCCCCGGCCAGCCGAGCGCCGAACCCGCGCGCCGTCGCTTCGACCTGGTTCCAGTAGCCACGCGCAACGCTCGTGCCGCGGAGCCAGATCTCGCCTATCCGACCCGGCGAACAGCGGAGCCCGGTCTCCGGCTCGACAATGACAAGCTGCTGACCGCCGCGGGGCCGGCCGCTGCCCACCAATGGGCGCTTTGAGGATCTTTCCCGGTCATCGTCCTGGGCGTCAGGCTCCGCAATGACGGCAGTGTTGCGCTCGAGAGCCTCAGACTCGACCCTGACGACCTTGGGTCCTTCGCCGGGCTCACCGCCGGAGACGAAAAGGGTCGACTCCGCCAGCCCATAACAAGGGTAGAACGACCGCCGCCGGAAGCCGCATGGGCTGAAAGCTTCAGCGAAACGATCCAAGGTCTCCGCACGCACCGGCTCAGAGCCATTGAAGGCCACTTCCCAACAAGAGAGATCCAGCGGCGCGCGCTGCTCTTCGTTGACCTTGTCGCAACATAGCTCGTAAGCGAAATTTGGTCCACCACTGATAGTCGCGCGGTAGCGGCTCACCGTCTCCAGCCAACGGGCGGGGCGTTGGAGAAAAGAAAGTGGTGAGATCATCACGCAACAAGCCCCGACGAAGAGGGGCTGCAGCACGCCGCCGATCAACCCCATGTCGTGGTAGACCGGAAGCCAGGTCATGATCACCGAATCCCGACGGGTACCGAAGGACGCCTGGATGGACTCCTGGTTGTGAAGGAGGTTCGAGTGGGTGACAGCAACCCCCTTGGGCGCCGAGGTCGAACCGGAGGTGTATTGGAGAAGCGCCAGGTGGTTGGCATCGATCGGCGGCTCTTCCCAGGCAGCCGCCATTTCTTCGTCCTCAGGCCCCCCCCCTTCTGCGATCGTCAACCACGGAACCGATTTCAGTTGGGGGACCCAGCGGCACAGTTTCTCGGCCTTGGCGGCAAATGTCGGGACGGTGAGCACGACGCTAGGTGCCGCGTCATCGACGATCGCTTGCAATCTCGGCTGGGGTCGGTTGAAACGCGGCGGGTAGGTTGGAACGGGTACCAATCCCGCGTACTGACAGCCGACGAAACCGACAATGAAATCCAAACCAGACGGGAAAAGCAAAAGGGCGCGGTCTCCGCACGCCGCGGCCCGGCGTAGGCGTACCGCAACGGCCCGCGCCCGAAGATCGAGCTCCCTGAAGCTCAACCGTGCCGTCTCCTCCTCCCCGTTATGGAGGTAGGTGAAGGCAGGGCGAGCTCTTTGCTCTTCCACCCTCTCGCGGACGAGCTCGAAAAAGGTCGTAGGCGCAGTATGGAGCGTTGGGTTTCCGCGGGGCACGGTCACAGATCCTCGGCCGGTCCCCGGACCTAGACGTCGTCCCAGCTCAAGGGGTCAGCCATGGCGACGACCACCTTGCGCTCACCGACAAACGGATTACGACCGTGGGCGACCAGCATGTTGTCGAGCAGCAGGACGTCTCCCTCTTCCCACGGAAACACGACCGTCTCCCGGTGATAGAGCTCCCGCAGATGCTCGAGAACCTCAGGCTCGATCGGCGTGCCGTCGCCGTAGTAGGTGTTGTTGGGAAGGTCTTCGGCGTCGAATTCCTCGAGCAAAGCGTCGCGGACGCCCGGTACCAGGGTCGAGACGTGGAAGAACGTCAAGTGGTTGAACCAGGTCTCCTCACCCGTTCGCGGATGCCGTGCAACGGCGCGCCGGACCTGGGAAGTGCGAAGCCGCTTGCCGCCGTCCTTCCACTGAAATTCGATCCGATTCGCGCGGCAGTACTCTTCCACCGCCGACGACCGATCGTTCTGAAAAGCCTCCTGCCAGGTCAAGCCAAATCCATCACCAAAATTCCGAACGTACATGTAACCCTTGTCGACGAATCGCTGGCGGACCTTCGGATCGATGCCCGCGAGGACTCTTCGCGAGTCCGCGATCGGCGTCTCCCCCTGCTCCCGGGCCTTGGTCACGCAGTGGAAGACAATCGTCTTGGGAAAGGTCAGATTGTAGGACTGCTCGTTGTGCAGGAAGATCGGGTGCTCCGGCGGATAATCCGTCGACGTATAGACCCGCCCGCTCACCTGGCTACGCGGCGAAGAACGTTCGCTGTATTTGAGTGGCTCGCTGGCGACCGCCGCCACAAAAGCTTCGAAGTCGTCGAGCGACTTCACCTTGAAGCCGCGGAACAGCAAACCACCATGTTTACCCAGCTCATTGACAATTTCCTCACCGTTCGCTCCCGCCCAACTCGGCAGGTGCATCTCGGCGTTATTCGCGGTGTAAACGAGGGGCAGCGGCCCCAGGTCTTCAAAAAAGGTCTTTTTGACCAGGTCCTCGCGCGAGACTCTCACCGCAGCGCGAGGCCGGGCGCGAAAAGACGCAAAACTTTTATCTGTAGCCACGACTATCCTCCTGTGGTTTCCTGAACCGAGCTTCGGTCAGTTTCGATCGTACTGCTGCTGGGGTTCGTCCGCTGAGGCTTCGATGTCGCCAACCCTTCCTCTGCCGATTCGACGTTGTGCAACGCCAGGATTCGCGCAGCCAAGTTCCGTACATCGGGCTCGGCGAGCAGGCTGTAGTGGTCTCCTTCGAGCTGGTGGATCTCCAGCCCATCACCGACGAGCTCTCTCCAGGCCTTCGCCGTCTCGACGCTGGCGTCAGGCTTATGGGTCGCTTGGAGGAGACTCACAGAACCGCAGTAGGGCTGCGCCGTGTAGGCATCGAGCGCTTCAGTGTGGGCCGTGTATACCTTCAGGAGCCGGCGAAGAGCATCGAGACCGAGATCCTCAGGGACCACTCCAGCCGCTCGAGCGATCTCGAGGCTTTGAGCCAGGGCTGCCTCGTCGTCACCATCGATCGGGATCACAAACTCCTCTGTGGAGAGTAAGTCAGTTAACGCTTCCCGGGTGATTCCCAGCCCGCGTGCGAAGCCTAGGAACAGTTTCGCCTGGTTTGGTGCTCCAGAGGCGCCTCGATCGGGACGATTCGGGAGCTGCGAATCGACCAGGATCACATGCTCGGCTGGCCTCCCGACCCGCTCCAGCCTGCATGCCATCTCGTAGGCGACGACACCGCCGAGGGACCAACCTCCCAGAGTAAAGGGCGACTTGATTCCGCTGGCGATCAACGCGCCGCAATAACGCTCCGCCAGCGCCTCGACGGTCCTCAAAGGCATTTCTCCCGCTTCGATCCCCAGCGCCTGGAACGCCAAGAAAGGCTGTTCGGGACCCAGCCGAAGAGAGAGCGCCAGGTAACAGGAAACCGTGCCGCCCACAGGGTGAACCCAGAACATCGGCGGTCGTGATCCTCTCGGCTGGATCTCGACCCAGGGTGGCGCGGAGCCCGGCCTCTGGTCGGAATTATGGAGCCAACCGGCCAGGGCTTCGATCGTCGGCCCGCGGAAGATCACCGCCAACGGGACCTTCCTCGCTAGGCGCTGTTCGATCTGAGCGACCATACGGAAGGCGAGCAGCGAGTAGCCTCCCAGGTCGAAAAAGCTTTCGGTGACGCCAATTTCGTCGCGATCTAGCAGATCGCGCCAGATCTCGACAAGTGCGCGCTCGAGACCATCGCGCGGCGCGACCCGCGTCCGGAAGACCGGGTCATTCTTTGCTGATCCGGCGCCGAGCCTCCGCGATCCGACCCGGAAATCGAGACGGTCGAGGAGCTCGAGACGCCCATCGGCAAAAAACCGTGCCCGCCGATCAGTGTGAACGAGAATAGAATCCAGGCGATCCCCGCCGGGACTTTGGGAAAATTGTTCAGCCTCCATCACCGGCCGGGGCGTATCAAGCTCCAGATCATTGAGCTCTACCCACAGCTCTCCGACGGCCCCGAGGGGCACAGGCCGCCGCCGTTGATCGAGCAAGTAGAAGCTGAATCCACCCGAGCCCTTCTCGGCGGCTTCCAGGAGCTCCATCGTCTCGCGCCCGAGTCGGCTGAACACGGTGGTTCGTCGTTTGCCCCCGATCGGTTCTGGCCACTCGCGGAGTATCTGCTGCCGTTCGCTCGAGGACAGTAGCGGCAAATCCCATATCGGGTGATCGGGTCGGGAAAGCGCGGCCGAGAGCATGACCTCGAATCCACGAGCGAATCGACGCGCCGTCGACTTGTCGAACAGGTCGACATCGTACTCCAAGGCACCCGACAGCTCGGATCCCGAGTCGGTCAGCGCCAACGTCAGATCGTACTTGGCCGTCCCGAGATCCTCTTCGGGCTCGGAGTCGACCACGGTGGTTCCACCAGCGGTCTCCCGTCCTTCGAAGCTCCGAAGCGCCAACATCACCTGGAAGAGGGGGCTGTGGCTCAAGCTGCGCTCCGGCGCCAGCTCTTCGACCAGCTTCTCGAAAGGTACCGCCAGATGGGCATACGCGTCGAGCACCACCTCCCGCGCCCGGGTCACGAGTTGGTCGAAAGTCGGTTCACCGCCGACGTCCGTCCTCAACATCAGCATGTTGACGAAGAAGCCGATCAATCCCTCGGTTTCTACGTGCGAGCGACCCGCCACCGGCGCGCCGACAACCACGTCGTTTTCACCGGCCTGGCGCCCGAGAAGAGCTTGAAAGACCGAAAGAATTATCATGAAGGGAGTCGAGCCTCGCTGGCGGCCGAAAGCCGAAAGCTCCGCCGACGCCTCCCGCCCGAGCACCACCGGCACGGTACGTCCCCGATACCGTTGCCGGGTTGGGCGCGGGCGGTCCGTCGGCAGTTCCAGAAGTGTCGGTGCACCGGTCAGCCGCGTTTTCCAATAGCCGATCTCGTCGGCCAACGTTTCACCCGCGAGCCAGCGGCGTTGCCAGACAGCGAAGTCAGCGTATTGGATCCCGAGCTCCGGCAACGGCGAGCCCCGTCGCCATTTTAACGCTTCGTAGAGCGCCGAAAGCTCTTGCATCACGATGCCAGCCGACCATCCATCGCTTGCGATGTGGTGTATCGTGACCAGAAGCCGGTGCTCTACCTCGCTCAGTCGAAAAACTACGGCGCGCAGTACCGGACCACTCTCGAGATTGAAGGGTCGCGAAGCCTCAGCCGCCGCCAAACGACGGCAGAGCGTGCTCCGCTGCTCTGGCTCTACACCGCTCAGGTCGACCACCGTCAAAACAGCCGGGCCGGCGGGAGCGATCGCCTGGGCTGGCCTGCCCTCGATCACCGGGTAGGAGGTGCGCAGAACTTCGTGCCTGCGAACCAACTCTCCGAAAGCCGCGGCGAGTGATGCGACATCGATTGTGCCCTCGAGGGACAGAGCCGCAGGGATGTTGTAAGCCGAGCTTTCCGGATCCAGCTGTTGCAGAAACCACAGCCGCTCCTGCCCGAACGACAGAGGCAGCGGAAGATCACGCGCCGCTCGATCGATCGTCGGCAGTGTCGGCGCGCCACTGCGCCGGGCCGCCTCGATCCATGCGGCGAGCGCCCCGAGTGTTCGGTGCTCGAAAACCTCCCGAATCGGTACCTCGACACCGAAAAGATGACGGATCCGCGCCACCAGTCGAGTAGCCAGTAATGAATGCCCTCCGAGGGCGAAAAAGTCATTCCCGGCACCGACGCTCTCGACGCCCAGCACCTCTTGCCAAAGACCGGCGAGGAGCTCCTCTACCGGCGCGCGTAGAATCGACGGTGCATGGGAGTCCGGCTCGCTCCGAGGCGACCGCAGCACCAGCGCCTTACGGTCCACTTTTCCCCCGGGCGTCCGCGGCAGTTGCTCGAGCGTCACAAATCTCGACGGCACCATGAACTCCGGCAGTTGGCGGCGCAAACTCCGGCGAAGGTCCTCGAAGCTCACCCCCAGGCTCTCCATGAGCACTATCCAAGCCACCAAAAGGCTTCCACCGTCACTGGCGTCGACCGCCACCGCCGCCGCCTGCACCCCCTCGTACGACTCTAGGGCGCTCTCAATCTCACCCAGCTCGATGCGAAATCCTCGCACTTTGACCTGATGATCGATGCGGCCGAGAAAAAGCAACTCCCCCGAGCCCAGACGTCGGACCAGATCTCCTGTACGGTACAGACGCTCACCGCCCGCCTGTGCAAAGGGATCGGGCACGAAACGCTCAGCGGTCAGACCCGGCCGGCCAAGATAGCCCCGGGCCAGACCCCAACCTGCCAGACAAAGCTCGCCATGGACTCCGAGGGGCACCTCTTCGAGGGACTGGCCGAGCACGAAACACCGGGTGTGCTCGAGTGGACGTCCGATCGGAACCGAAGGTGTCTCTCGCGATCTCGACGCTCTCCACCAGGTTGAATAGGTCGTGTCTTCCGATGGCCCGTAGAGATTGTAGACCCGTTCGACCCCGAGCTCGTAGAGCGTCTTGGCCAGTGGATGCCCCAACGGTTCGCCAGCAAGATTCACTGTCTCGAGCGAAGGCGGAAGGGACCCGAGCCGCGCCAGCTCTGCCATCGCCGAAGGGACTGTATTCAATAGGCGGATCCCGCGACCCGCCACCGAAGGCAGCGCGAGGACGTTCTCGACCAGTTCCACTCGCCCCCCCGCAGACAATGGGGCAAGGATTTCGAAAACCGAGAGATCGAAGCTGATCGAGGTCGCGGCGAGAACCCTCGAGAGCTCCTCCGCACCGTAAATCGAATGGGCCCAGCGCAAGAGGGCCGAGACGCTACGATGCTCGATCGCCACGCCTTTCGGCATTCCGGTCGAGCCCGAGGTGTAGAGCACATAAGCCAGGCGGCCAGGCTCCCCGGCCGGTCGGACACGGCGCTCGACCCGATCGATGGATCCGCCCCGACATTCTTCGGGTGTCACCCGGCGGGGCGCGGCGAGCCTATCGTCCAGTGCTTCTCCGTCGCGCGCAATCAACACCGACACCCCCGCGTCCTCGAGCATGAAAGCGGTGCGGCGGGCCGGATACGCCGGATCCAAAGGAACGTAGGCGCCCCCAGCCTTGAAGATCCCGAGTATCGCCACGACCAGCTCCAGATCTCGCTCGAGATAAATCCCTACCCGCTCTTCGGGAGCCAAGCCGATCTCCAGCAACCGCTCGGCCATCTGCTCGGAGTATCGTTCGAGCTCACCGTAACTGAGATGCCGATCGCCGCAGGTGACCGCAATCGCATCCGGCACGGCGGCACTCTGACGCGCAACGAGATGCTGAGCGCACGCCGTTCCCAACGGCCTGGAGGCTACCTCGCCAAGCTCTGTCAGAAGCTGGTGCCGTTGCCCTGCGGAGAGCAAGGTAAAGCTCTCCACTGGACGGACGGGCTCCCTCGCCAGGCCGTCCAAGAGCACCCCTAGGTAACCGAGCCAGCGCTCGACCGTCGTCGCATCGAAGAGATCGGTAGCGTAAGAAAGAGAGGCCAAGAGACCGCTACCGCCGCCCTCGGTCACCGTAAGGCTCAAATCGAACTTCTCAGTCCCGCCGACCTCCTCCCCCGGCCGTATCATCATCGCCGCCTGCTCCCCGGACTCCGCTCGTGGCAGATTCTGGAAAATCAGCATCACTTGGAAGAGGGGAGACGAGCTCAAGCTGCGCTCCGGCGACAACTCCTCCACCAGCCGCTCGAATGGCACTGCCTGGTGCTGGTGAGCCTCGAGAGTCGTCTCCCGTACCTTCGCGAGCAACGGTTGGAAACCGAATGAGCCTCCGAGCTCGACCCGGAGCACGAGGCTGTTGATAAAAAAGCCGATCAGCCCCTCCAGCTCGACATGCGTTCGGCCAGCTACAGGGACACCTACGGCAAAATCCCGCTGACCACTCAGACGCGAGAGAAGTACGGCGAAACCCCCGAGGAGAACCATGAACAAAGTCGCCCCTTCAGCTCTCCCCAACTCCCGCAGCCGGTCCGTGAGCGCCGCCGATAAACGTAGGCGCCGACTCCCGCCGCGATAGCTAGCCAGCTTCGGACGCGACCTGTCGCTCGGCAGCTCCAACAGCGGCGGCAGTCCACGGAGCCGCCGACGCCAGTAGGCCAACTCGCTCTCGAGCACCGCCCCCTTCAGCCAACTGCGCTGCCAGACAGCAAAGTCGGCATATTGAACCGGGAGCTTCCCGAGCCGCGAAGCCACGCCTCGACGCGCCGACGTATAGAGTGCAGAAAGCTCCGAGGTCAAGATCCCAGCTGACCAGCCGTCGCTCGCGATATGGTGCATCGTCAGGAGCAGCTGATGCTCGGCCTCTCCCAATCGCAGCAGGGTAGCGCGCAGCACCGGACCGTGCTCGAGATCGAATGGCCGCAGCGCCTCGGCAACAACCAGCCTTCGGCACAGAAAGGCGCCGGCCGAAGCATCGAAACGGGCCAGATCAATGACCGGAAGCGCCACTGGGCAGGGCGGAGAGATCGCCTGAATGGGACGGCCCTCGACGGCCGGATAAACGGTCCGTAGCACCTCGTGCCGGCGGATCAGTTCCCCGAGCGCCGCCACCAGTGCCGGGATGTCGAGCCCGCCCTCGATCGACAGCGACGCAGGAATGTTGTAGGCCGCGCTGGCCGGCTCCAGCTGTTGTAAGAACCACAGCCGCTCCTGGCCGAACGACAAGGGCAATGGAAAATCACGCGGCGCTGACCTGATCGGCGGCAGCGCGTGCCCTCCGCCGATCCGAGCCCTCTCGATTCGCGCGCCGAGCGCCGCCAGGGTACGGTACTCGAAGATGTCTCGCAGCGGCAGCTCGACGCCGTAGACGTGCCGGATCCGTGCCACCATCTGGATCGCCAACAGCGAATGGCCTCCGAGGGTAAAGAAGTCCTGCTCCCGGTCGTCGACTTCCACGCTCAGAAGCTGGTTCCAGAGATCAGCGAGAAGCTCCTCGACCGGCGTCTTTTCAGTCGGATTTCGGCGCTCCTGCGGTGGCTTCGACGATGGACGCCATCTGGCCAACGCTGCGCGATCGATTTTTCCGCTGGTCAACCGCGGTAATTCGGCGTGGATCGAGAAGCCCGAGGGCACAGACCAGTCGGGCAAACGTTCGCCGAGAAAACGGCGCCAGAGCTCCACTTCGGCGATGGTCGACGGCACCACATGGGCGACCAGCCGCAGATTCCCGGGGCTCTCCTCGTAAGCGACCACTGCCGCCTCGGCGACCCCGGGATGGCGCCGCAGCTCGTTCTCGATCTCTCCGGGCTCGACCCGGAAACCTCGGATCTTCAACTGGGCATCGAGCCGACCTCGGAAATCCAGGCGACCTTCAGGAAGGTATCTCACCCGATCGCCGGTGCGGTACTGGCGAGCGCCGGCCGAAACGTCCCAGGGGTCCGGCACGAAGCGCGCCGCGGTCAGCGCGGGGCGATGGCGATATCCTCTGGCGACGCCTTCGCCGCCGATCGCCAGTTCACCCGCAACACCGATCGGCACCGGCCACAGAGCGTTGTTGACGACGTGAGCCCGCACGCCGGCGTCGGGGCGACCGATCGTCAGCTCCGCAGCGAGCGGACCGCCCGTGGCGGTGACGGTGGTCTCGGTCGGCCCGTAGCTGTTCCAGAGCCGGATCCGGGAGCCCACGGCTCGCCGCCAACGCCGCAACGGTTCGGCCAGCACGCGTTCGCCGCCGAGGATCACGAGCCGAACCGAGGGCGCGAGAGACCGCCGACCTTCTGCGAGCTCCGTACTCAGCTGATGCCAGTAGGCGGTCGGCAGGTCGAGGATCGTCAGCGACCGACTCTCGGCAAGATCGAGCAACTCGGCGACCGAGGGCACCGAGCCGTCTCCCACCACCAGTGTCGCTCCGCTCGCCAGGGTCGGAAAAATCTCCTCACAGCTCGTATCGAAGCTCAGCGATGCGAATTGGAGCACCCGATCACCGCGACTGAATTTGTAGCGGCCAATCGCCCCGAGCGCAAATCCGGCGAGCGACCGGTGTCGGACTTCCACTCCCTTCGGACCACCCGTCGATCCCGAGGTGTAGATGACATAGGCGATGTTGTCTCCCCGGGCCGCTGATTCCAGCGGCTCGGAGGATTGAGCCGCGGCCGCGTTCAACACGTCATCGCCCAGGAGAAGCTCTGTTCTAGGCACTGGCAATAACGCCGCAAACCGCCGCTCGGCGAGCACAAAAGCGACACCGGCATCATCGATCAGGAAACGCAGGCGCGTGCGGGGGTAGGTCGGGTCGAGCGGCAGGTATGCCCCACCCGCCT
Source organism: Acidobacteriota bacterium (assembly GCA_029263375.1). Taxonomy (GTDB): domain Bacteria; phylum Acidobacteriota; class Thermoanaerobaculia; order Multivoradales; family JAHEKO01; genus JAHEKO01. Next base: position 10,207 of record JAJCXP010000145.1, read on the forward strand.
TGAGGATGGCGAAAAAGGAGACGACGGCATCGAAGCCACGCTGGAAACAGACCCCGACGAGGACCTCGGGGGCCACACCCAACTCACGCAAATGGCGCGCCAGTCGATTGCTCTCATCGTCGAGCTCAGCGTAGGTCCAAGCGCGCTCCGGGGTCTCGAGAGCCACGGCGGACGGCGTGAGCGCGGCCTGCCGCGCGAACAGCTCGTGGACCAGTCGCTTGCTGGCGACGGTGCGAGTGTCGTTCCATTCGACCAGAATCTGGGATCGCTCGGCAGCGTCGAAGATTGGCAGCTCGGAGAGTGCAACGCCAGGATCGGCAACAAGTCCCTCCAACAGGCTCACCAGGTGCCGCGGCCAGCGGAGCGATGTCGTACGGTCAAAGAGGTCGACGTTGTACTCGAGAGCACCGCGCAGACCGGTGGGAGAGTCGACCAGAGTCAGCGTCACGTCGAACATTGCGGCATGGGCGACCGGACGGATGGTGCGCACTCGAATACCCGGCAGCTCGACTTCCGCAGCCCCGACGTTGGCGTTGTGGAAGACGAACATCGCTTGGAAAAGCGGCGTGTAGCTAGTATTGCGCTGCGGCTGAAGAGCCTCTACCAGACGCTCGAAGGGCAGATCCTGGTGTGCGAAGGCCCCGAGAGTCATCTCCCGGGCACGATCGAGCAGTTGGCGGAAAGAAGGACTGCCCGAGAGATCGAGACGCATGACCAGCGTGTTGACAAAAAACCCGATCAGCGGCTCGATCTCGACCCGACTGCGGCCGGCAATTGGCGTTCCGACGCTGACGTCGGAGTGGCCACACAGGCGGCCGAGCAGGGTCTGCCAGGCGGCCATCAGGAGCATGAAGGACGTCACACTCTCGCGCCGCGCGAGCTCCTCGAGGTCGGCTGAAAGACGCGGCGAAAGTGCCACGATGCAGTGGTCGCCGCGGTCCGTTTGCACCGGCGAACGAGGTCGGTCGGTCGGTAGCTCGAGCAGCGGCGGTTGCCCCTCGAGCTGGCACTGCCAGTAGATGAGCTGCGCCTCGAGGAGCTCGCCCTCGAGGCGTCGGCGCTGCCAGACTGCAAAATCCCCGTATTGGATGGACAGCTCGGGCAACAACGACGGTTGACGCCGCGAAGCGACGCCATAAATAGCCGTCAACTCGCGGACGAGGATCTCCATCGACCAGGCGTCGCCGACAATGTGGTGCAGCGCCAGATGGAAGATATGCTCCTCGGCTTCCAGGCGCAGGAGCGCGCAGCGAAGAAGGGGACCGCGTGAGAGGTCGAACGGTCGCCGGGCCTCCCTCTGCGCTCGGCGCTCAACCGCCTCATGGCGCACCTCGACAGGCAAGTGGCTCAGGTCGATCACCGGCAGGGCGAGCCCCGTGGCCAACTCGATCACCTGACGCGGGCCGGAGTCGTCGGCCTCAAAATGAGTCCTCAAGACCTCGTGTCGACGGACCACCTCGTCAAGGGCCGTACGCATCGCGGCGATATCTAGGGGGCCGTCGAGGATCACTGCCTTGAAGGCGTTGTAGGCAGAACTGAGCGGCTCGAGCTGGTGGAGAAACCAAAGTCGCTCCTGGCCGAACGAAAGCGGTATTGATCGATCCCCCAGCACCGGCTCGAGAGGCGGCTCCGTGGCGGACCCGGCCCCAGCCAACGCCGTTTCGACGCGGGTCGCCAGCTCGGCCACGGTCGGACCGTCGAAGAGTGTCCGCAAAGCTAGATCGACTTTGAGAATCGATCGAATCCGCGCCATCAGCTGGGTGGCGAGTAGTGAGTGGCCCCCAAGCTCGAAGAAATTACTCCGGCGACCGATGCGCTCCGCTCCCAACACGTCTCGCCAGATGGCTGCCACAGTCTCCTCGAAGGGTGTCGCCAACGGCTCGAGATCACCGGTCGACGCCGGTCGAACCTCCTCGGGAGAAGGTAGGGCGAGCCGGTCGATCTTGCCGCTGCGGTTGAGCGGCAGCTGGTCGAGCAGCACAAAAGCCCGAGGCACCATGTAATCCGGTAGGCGGGTTCGGAGATAGGCGCGCAGAGCCTCCTCATCAACGGCCGGCTCCTCTCCATCCACGCCGGCTCGCGGTATGGCGTAGGCAACCAGCCGCGGCTCTTCCAAGTCGCCGACGCGCAGTGTGACCACCGCCTCGCGAAGACCGGGATATTCGTTCAGCGCCGCCTCGATCTCACCGAGCTCGACCCTGATGCCACGCACTTTGACCTGGAGATCGACGCGACCGAGGAATTCGAGGCGGCCATCCCGGAGGTGGCGCGCGCGATCGCCGGTTTTGTAGAGCCTTTCCCCTGCAATCTCGGAGAACGCATCGGGCACGAAGCGGGCGGCGGTCAGGCGCGGGCTGGCCAGATAGCCGCGCGCCAATCCGGCTCCGCCAATGTGGAGCTCCCCCTCCAGGCCGACGGGAACCGGCAGGCCCTTCCAGTCGAGCAGGTAGACCCCGACATTCGACAGGGGCCGCCCGAGGCTCGGCCGCGGCGTGGCGCGAGCAATCCGCAGCGAAGTAGCGTCGACCGTACACTCAGACGGCCCGTAAACGTTGTAGTAGGTGCGCTCAACGTCGCCGGCGAGTGCGGTCCATAATTGCGGACCAATCGCCTCGCCACCGACCAGCACGGCGCGCGGGATGCCGCGACCGGCGGCCAGGCCGGCAGCCAACAGCAGGCTCAACTGCACCGGCGTACAATCGAGAACCTCAACTCTCAATCGGTGCAGGTAGGCGAGCATCGCCTCGCCGTCAGGCCTGATCTCTTCCGGGATAAGGCACACTGTGCGTCCGAGAAAAAGCTGGATCAACTGCTTGATCGATGCATCGAACGACAGCGGAGCGTTGATGCTCACCCGTCCGACCGATCCCAGGTCGTCATAAATGGCACGGTTGAGAGCGGACGTCAGATGGACCACTGAGCGATGCTCGATCACGACACCCTTGGGACGACCGGTGGAGCCCGAAGTGAAGATCACGTATGCTGCGTGGCGAGGCGCCGACGCGCGGTGTGGCGCCGACGGACTGGAGGTCTCCGGGGGATCCTCCGGATTCTCACCGTCGACAACAACCAGCGTTCGTAAGTGGGGCTCGAGGAAGCCGCGCCAACGCTCTTCCACCACGCCGACCGACGCCTGCAGATCTCCGATCATCAGCCGAAGACGCTCCTCGGGTTGCCACGGGTCGATCGGAACGAAAGCGCCCCCCGCCTGGAGAATCCCGAGGGCTCCCACCGCCAACTCGAGCGAACGATCGGTGCAGAGCAGTACCTTGGACTCCGTCCCCACACCCAAAGACCGCAATCGATGCGCCAGGCGACGGCTGCGGCGATCGAGCTCGCCAAAGCTCAAGGCTTGTTCTTCCAAGACCACCGCAATCGCTTCCGGGGCGCGATCGACCTGGGCGGCAAAGAGATCCACCAGGGTCACACCATCGGCGCCCGGCACGGCGGTATCGTTCCATTCGCGAAGGAGCGCAGCGCGCTCCGCCCGACCGAGGAGATCGAGATCCCGTGGTGGGCTCTCGGGGCGTTCGACGGCCGAGCGCAGGAGGGCCTGAAAGCGCGCCGCGAGTCGGCGCGCTTCCATGCCGGAGAACAGCTCGGGATCGTAACTCAGCGCCAGTTCGAGCTGCTCGCCGAGACACAGGGCGGCCAGCTCGGCCTTGAGCCGTTCGGAGACGACGAACCGGCGGCGCAGCCGGAACCTCACCCGGCTGCCCGCTGCCGGTTCCGACCATACGTTCCAGGAGAAGCCGAAGGGAATCGGCTGAGCCTCGCCAGATCCGTCGAGCTCCTCCCAGGAGAAGTACTCCTGCCACTCCTCGGCCTCCAGAACGCGGCGTTCGGTCTCTTCTACCGCGGCGAGGAAAGATCTGTGCCGGACGCCAGAGCTGACGAGTGGCCAGCGAGCGTACAGCCCGACCGCCCCGTGCATTTCCTCGTACGGCCGACCACCGCAAAGGACGGCAACCGCTGATTCAGGGCGGTCGCCAAGGCTCCCGAGCAAGGTTTGCCAGACGGTGAGCAGACAGGCTCGGACGCTCACTCCGTTAATCCGCGTCAGAGCTTCGAGGCGGTCGACGAGATCAGCCGCCATCTGGATTTGGCAGACACCGACCGGCGCGCGCCGAGCCTCGGCGACGGAGGACGCCTCGACGGATGACGCCTCGACCGGCAACTCGAGATCGGCCAGAACCAGGAGCCCACGCTCACGCCAGTGCTGCTGCCCCTCTTCGCCCTCGGCAGATTCGAGCAGATCGTTCTGCCACTCCGAAAATTGAACGTATTGGACCGGTTCCTCGGCGTCAACGTCTTCCTCAGCGCCAACGTCTTCCTCGGTGCCGTCGTCAGCTCCTTCGCAGGCGTTGGCGAGCTCGTCCACCAGGTTGCGCAAGGACCATTCGTCGGCACACAACGACGACGTGGTCAGCGCCAACCGCGCCTCTCCGGGCGCCGCTACACAGAGGACAAAATGCACCAGCGGACCGTGGGAAAAGTCTCTCAGGGCGCGCCGCCCCAGCTCGAGCAAAGCGTCATCGAGATCGATGCCGGTAGGGAGGTCTTCGGGGGCGACCTGCTCGAGGCCCACTCTCGATGGATCTGTGATCGCCTGGATTGGAAGCTCCATCCCCGGCAGGCTGGGAAAGAACGTGCGCAGGCTCTCGTGCCTGGCGATCATCCGCTCCACCGCCTTCTCGATCACGCAGCTGTCGAGCTCCCCCTCCACCTGCAGGATACATTGACAAACGAAGGGCGCAGTGCCGCTTTGCTGGAGCCACACCCGCTTCTGCTGAGGAGCGAGGCGGAAACCCTCGAGAGTATTCTCAGACATATCGCACCCCGCGAGCTAGCCGCGGCTCCCGGCCTCGATCGAGCCAGGCCTCTTGCCCTTCGAAGAGAGGAATCGCTGCCTTCCCGCTGCCTTCAGGTTCTTCTTCTGCTTTTCCCGCGCCTCCTTCTCGGCCTCGGTGAACATCTCTAGGGCGTCAACATCGATCTTGGGCTCCTGCACTGCCTGACTCAGGAGGATCTCGAAGTGTTCGTTCATCCGAACGATCGTCGATTCGTCGAACAACTCCGTGCTGTAGGTCCAGGCGGCCTGGATCGTCCCGCCGCTCTCGGACAGCCACAGGGTGAGGTCGTGACGAACCACCTCGAGCTCCGGCACCAGGGTCCGGAGCTGCAATCCAGGCAAGTCGAGGTTCTCCCGCGGAACATTCTGGAAACCGACGGTCACCCGGGCCAAGGTCGCCTCGCTCCCGCCGCGGCTCGCCTGGAGCTCCTCGATCACCTTTTCCAGGGGCAGATCCTGATGGGCATAAGCGTCGAGAGTGGTCCGCCGGACCTGCTGCAGCAACTCGCGGTAGGTTCTGACCGAGGCCAGATCGAAGCGCATGAGGAGGATGTTGATGAAGAAACCGATCAACTCCTCCGTCTCCCGCCGGTTGCGCCCAGCGATCGGCACACCGACGACAAGCTCTTGCTGACGACAGTAGCGAGAGAGCAACAGTATGAAAACCGCGTAGAGCGCCATGAAGACCGTCACTCCCTCACGGCGACTCATCGCCTCGAGATCAGCCACCATTTCGGTGGGTAGCCGGAAGGTTCGCCTGGCGCCGCGGCCGCTCGGCGCCGCCGGCCTTGGCCGATCGGTCGGGAGAGAGAGCTCGGGCGGCTGACCGCCGAGCTGGCGACGCCAGAAGGCGAGATAATGCTCGAGGTTTTTTCCCGACAGCCACTCCCGTTGCCAGGACGCATAGTCGCCGTACTGGACAGGCAGCTCGGGCAACGGTGACGGCTCGCCTTGGAGGAGCGACCGATAAAGCGACGCCACTTCCTTCACCAGCACACCCAGAGACCACGCATCGGTGACGATGTGGTGCAGTGTCATCAAGCAGACATGCTCTGCGTCGGCCAGCCGTAGCAGGCACAACCTCATCAACGGCCCTGCTCCCAATTCGAAGGGCGTGCGCGTCTCTCTGGCCATCAGCCCTCGGACGCAGGCCAGGCGGTCCTCCTCAGCCAGTGCCGAAAGATCGACCAACGGCAACAAAATCTGGCCTGGAGGGGCGATTGCCGCCACTGGCAACCCGTCGACCGAAGGGTAGTGAGTGCGCAAAATCTCGTGACGCCGGACGATCTCTTCGACCGTAGCGGACAACATCGCCGGATTCAGAGCTCCATCCAGTTGCAGAGCCTTGGGGCTGTTGTAGGCCGCGCTCTGGGGATTCAACTGATGCAGGAACCAGAGCCTCTGCTCAGCGAAAGAGACCGGCCGTTCGCCGTTGTTGGGCCGGCGCTCGAGCGGTGGCGCGAGCGGCCG
>JAJCXP010000146.1 GCA_029263375.1 Acidobacteriota bacterium
CGTCTGGGGCGCCGGCCAGACCGGCCGCCGCCTGTCGAAGCACCTGATCCGAGGCGGCGCACCCATCGACGCGTTCATCGACATCGATCCCGAGAAGGTCGGGCGCACGCTCCGTGGCCGCCCGATCGTCGAGCCCGCCGCGCTGCCGCAGCTGTTCGCCAGCCGCGATCGCATCATCCTGCTGGTCGCGGTCTCCTCACGCGGCGCGCGCGAGCTCATTCGCGAGCGGTTGACCGGAGCCGGTCTGCGCGAGACCGAGCACTTCTGGGTTGTGGCCTAGTCGGCGCTTCCAGCCGATCTCCCGGCCAACCGCCGCTCGAAGAAGTCGTGCGCCGCCTCGAAGGTGCGTAACCAGCTCTCGTAGCGCAGAAAGCCGTGGACCTCGTCCGGGAACACCAACGTCTCGACGTGCGTGCCGCGTCTGCGAAGCCGCTGCGCCAGGTCGGTGGTCTGGATGAACATCACGTTGCGATCGTCGTCCCCGTGGATGAACAGGACCGGAGAGGTCCAGCGGTCGACATCGGCCACCGGTGACGATGCGAGCGCCAGTTCGGCGTCGGCCTCGGTCAGGCCCCACGCTCCGCCCGGCAGCGGGAAGTCGCTGCCGCGGAACGCCCAATCGTGCACTCCGTGCAGATCGACCCCGGCGGCGAACAGCTCCGAGTCGCGCGCCAGTCCCATGGCGGTGAGTAGGCCGCCGTATGAGCCGCCCCAGAGTCCGATGCGCTCGGCGTCGACCTCTGCGCGGCGCTGCAGGTAGCGGCCGGCGGCGACGATATCCTGGTACTCGGAGGCGCCGCGCGGCCCCTGGCCCGCCGCTCGGCGGAACGCCGCGCCGTAACCGATACCGCTGCGAAAGTTCACCGACAGCACAGCGTAACCGTGGCTGGCCAGGTACTGGTTGAAGGCGTAGGCGTTGGCGTAGTAGCCGATGTAGTGCCACCCGAGGAGCATCTGCCGGACCGGGCCGCCGTGCATGAAGAGGACTCCCGGCAGCTGCCGGCGGGCCGCCGGGTCGGCGGGCAGGAAGAGCTGGCCGTGGACTCGCGTGCCGTCGGCGGCCTCGAACACGACCTGCTCGGGCGTCACCAGCTGGTCGCCCGGGAAGTCGGCCGGCAGCTCGGGCGCGATGCGGCGCAGCGAGCCACCTCGCAGCGGCACGGTGCCGATCGCCATCGGCGAGCGCGCGTCGGCGAACCGGAGCGCGACGGTCTCACCGTCCGCCAGGGCTACCGGCTGGACCTCGATGCCGGCGCCCGAGGTCAGGGCGATCGGCTCGCCGCCGGTGACTCTGACTCTCCAGACGTGCCGGCGGTCGACGTCGCCATGGTTGCCCCAGAAGAGCACCTCCGAGCGATCCGCGGAGAGCGTGAATGCCTCGATCTCGAACGACCCCGGAGAGAGATCGGTAACTTCGCCGCTCGCGATCTCGAGCGCGAAGGCGTGAAGCCAGGCAGCATGCTCCGAGGTGAACACCAGGCGACCGCCGGCCGCCCAGGCCAGGGATGACGGCGGGTAGAACTGAGCGTAGCCGCCGCCGTCGTCGGGAGACGCCCAGAGCCGGCGGGCGCGACCGGAGGCGGGATCGCCGACCCAGATCGAGAACTCGTGACCGCCGGTCAGATCGAAGAGCTCGCCGATCAGCATCCCCGGCGCCCGCAGGAACGCGATCTCTCGCCCGTCGGGCGACCAGACCGGCGAAGTGTCGCGATCCACGCTCGGCGCGAGCCAGACGATCTTCGCCGGATCGCGATGGAAGATGCCCACGAAGGAGTGGTCGCCGCGATCGCTCACGAACGCGATCCGCGATCCGCCGGGCGACGGGGTCAGCGAACCGAGCCCGCCACGCGCCTGGAACAGTGGCGCGGGCACAGCGGTCTCGGCGGCGGCCGCACCGGCAGCCGGTCGCACCGACACCTCGAACACACTGCCGCCGACCGCGTAGAGCAGGCTTGCACCGTCGGGCGACAGCACCGGCCCGCCCGCGGACGCAATCCGCCACGGCTCGCCACCGGCGGTCTCCACCGCCCAGATCGCCCGCTCGACGCCCGCGGGATCGCTCCCCGGATTGGCGAGCTCACCGGCCGCGTTCTTGGCGCTGCCGCGCACGTAGACCAGAACCGAGCCGTCCGGCGTCAACTGGAGAGCTCCGATCGGTTGACCGTCATCGCTACCGGATTCGACCAGTCGAAGCGGCGTGTAGGCGGGTGCGGCGGCGGTCCAGACCGAGCGCACGCCCCGGGAGTTCTGCACCCAGGCGATCCGCGGCACGGCCTCCGCCGCCACCAAACCCGAGACCGCAGGCCGGCCGAGCACCGCGTCCAGCTCCAGCGGCGCGGCCAGCGCGGCCGCAGCGATCGCCATAGACAGGATGGCCGCGCCGCCGATCCTGCGCCGTGTCGGTGGTGTCATCGAATCCCCCCTTGCTGAGTGAAGGGCCGATGATTTCACAGACCCCCCGGGAGCCGATGCTAAACTCCCGCCCGTCTCGGGAAGGGAAATGAAGGCGCCCACGCTCACGACCGCCGTCCGGCGCGTCAGCTCCGGCTGGCTCGTCGCGCTCGCGTTGGCACCATTCGCCGCTTCCGGCCTCTCCGCCCAGCAGGAGGCGGCGCCGGACGACGTCGAGATCCGTACGGTGAAAGATGAAGCCGTACCCTGCCTGAACGTGCGCGACCGGGCTTCGTACCGGGCAAGAATTCTCGGCTGCGTCGACCGCGGCAGCAGCGTGACGGTCACCAGCGTGAGTCGCGGGTGGAGCTACATCATCGTCGACGATCAGCTCCAGGGCTGGGCGGGTTCGCGCTTCCTCGAAGGCGGCGCCGCAGCAGCGCAGCCGCCCCGACAGGACCCGGAAGATGCCGAGCCTACGGCCGCGTCTACCGCGCCCCCGGTGCCGGTGGGCGAGGCCGAGCCCGAGAGGCGGCCGCGGCGGCCGAACCCGTCACCTCCAACCGCGCGGAATGTCGTCGAGCCCGAGCCCGAGCCCACAGTCAGCCTGGAGGATCACGTGCGCGTCGCCTCTGAGCGGGATCAGACGCGCGAGCAACTCGCCGCCGCGGTCGCTCGCGTCGAGCAGCTCGAAGTCGAAATGGGCAGTCTGCGTGCACTGGCGACTGGCGGCGCCGACCTACAGACCCAACTTGAAGCAGTGATCGCCGAGCGCGACGATCTCGCGCGCCAGCTGGCGCAGGCCGAAGCCCGGCAGCTCTATCTGCGCTCCGACCTGGAACGGACGCGCAGCGAGCTGATGCGCCTCAAGGGGATTCCCCCCAAGCTGGTGCAGATCGAGGCGCCGCCCGAGCCTGCGCCGCTGCCGCCCCTGGTCGAGCCCGAGCCGGAGCCGAGGGTCGAGGAGGTCGCCGAGGAGCCGGCGATCGAGCTCCCCGACGCAGTGAGCCTGGTCGGCATGGACGAGGTGGTGGCCACGGTCCGCGCCTGGGCGAAGGCCTGGAGCGAGCAGCGCGTCGACAACTACCTGTCGTTCTATTCATTCGACTTCGTTCCGCCCGACGGCGCCAGTCGCGAGGTCTGGGCCGCTCAGCGGCGGGCGCGCCTCGAGGCGCCGCGCTCGATCGAGGTCACCCTCGATCAGATCAGCCCGATGGTGGTCGGCGATCGCGCGACGGTCAGCTTCGTGCAGAGCTACGACGCGGACAGTTTCGACGACGTGGTCGAAAAGACTCTGGTCCTCGAGCGCACGGACGGGCTCTGGCGGATTGTCGAAGAGCGCGCACAGTAGCTAGCCCGCCGGCCCGAGGCGAACCTCGACCGTCCGGCGCCTACCCTCGCGCTCCACGACCACCGTCACGACATCGCCCTCCCGGAATCGCTCGAGGCCCAACGCCAGGTCGTCGGTGGAGCGGATCGGCAGGCCCTCGACCTCGACCACCACGTCGCCCAGGATGATGCGGCCGTCGCGATCACGAGACGTCCCGCGCAGACCCGCGCGCTCGGCGCCACTGCCGCGCGTGACCTCGACGATCAGCGCACCCTCGAGCTCGAGGCCGCGCACGCGATCAGCCGGGACCATCGTGATGCCGAGCGTCGGCCGCTCGAGGCGACCCTTCTCGATCAACGTCGGCACCACCCAGTTGACGGTATCGACCGGGATCGCGAAGCCGATTCCGGCGTAGGCGCCCGACGGACTGATGATCTGGGTGTTGACGCCGATCAGCCTGCCGGCGCTGTCGAGCAGCGGGCCGCCTGAGTTGCCCGGGTTGATCGCCGCGTCGGTCTGGATCACCTCCCGGATCGGAAAGCCCGCCATAGAGTCGATCTCGCGCCCGAGGGCGCTGATGACGCCAGTGGTGAGCGTCTGGTCGAGACCGAACGGGTTACCGATCGCATACACCTTCTGACCAACCAGTAGATCCGCCGAGCTACCGATCGCGATCGGCTCGAGCCTCTCCCTGGGCGCACCGATGCGCAGGACAGCGAGATCCTTCTCGGGCGCGATGCCGACCACGCGCGCCTGCCAGGATGACCGATCGGCCAGGGTGACCTGGAACGCCTCGGCGTTGGCGATCACATGGAAGTTGGTGACCACGTGCCCGGTCCGATCCCAGACGAAGCCGGTACCGCTGCCCCTCGGCACCTGGGTCGCGCGCAGGCTGAAATAGTCACGCCGGACGTCGATCGAGGTGATGAACACCACCGCCGGCGACGAGCGCTCGAACAGGTGGATGGTCGCTCGCTCGTCGTCCTCGAGAGCGCCGCGCGGCGCCACCGCCCGCGGCTCGGTGACCTGTGCTGACCCGGCGCACCAGAAGCCGCCGATCAGAGTTGCGCCGACTCCCGCGGCGGCGATTGTCCATCTTGACAACCGGCCTCGCATGGCGGCCTAGTCTAGCCTGGGCTGGACCACGCGGGCACGCGTCTTGCTCACTAGAGAAACCGGGTGAAGCAAGTGCCCGATACCGATGAGTCTCTCTAACTACGCATGAAATTTGAACTTCTCGGCCCTGTCCGGCCTATAATCAGGTTTATGCGCGCCACTCCGCTCGGGCTTGTCCGCGCGGATTCACACACGAGAACACCCTGGAGCCCTACATGCCTGGCAAACGAATGATCACGGCCCTGATCGGCCTCGCACTCTTGTCCCAACCCGTCTTCGGCTACAGCAAGCTCGATCAGAAGATGGAAGACGCCCGGCTCGCGTATCGCGAGCTCTTCCAGGAGGCGGACAAGGTGGTGCCCAGCCGGTTGCTCGATGACGCCAACTGCATCGCGGTCATTCCGAATGTCATCAAAGGCGCCTTCTGGTTGGGCGCTCGCTCTGGCAAGGGCGTACTCACCTGCCGAAACGAGGACCACGAGTGGGGCCCGCCGATCTTCGTCAAGCTGTGGGGCGCGAGCTTCGGCCTGCAGATCGGCGGCGCGGCGACCGATCTGGTGCTGTTCTTCATGACCGAGCGCAGCGCCGAGGCGCTTCTCAAGACCGGCTTCACGATCGGCGGCGATGCCAGCGTCGCCGCCGGACCGCAGGGTCGCTCGGCGGAGGTGGCCACCAACATCACCTTCCGCTCCGAAATCTACTCCTACGCCAAGACGCGCGGTCTGTTCGCCGGCATCGCCCTCGACGGCGCGCGCATTTCGCCGCACAAGAAGTCCACCAACGCCTACTACGGCGACACGCTCGCCTCGCGGTCGGTGCTGTTCGATCACCAGGTACCGAGCCTTCCCGCCGAGGCCAAGGCGCTGCTCTCGGAACTTCCGTAGCTCTCAGGAACGGCGGCGGCGGTCAGCCGGCTCGATCAGGCCGCTTCGGACCGGTGCAGGGTACTCGCTTGCGCTATTACTACTCCGGTAGTTATACTTGAAACTACCGAGGTCGTAATACGTATCCAACTAGCGACGAAGCGGAGGCGAGACCGGATGACCAGCAGACACAAGCTCGGAGACCTGCAGCTGGCGATAATGCGCGTACTCTGGAGCCGCGGTGACGCCGCCGTCTCCGACGTACATCAGGCACTGCTCGACGAGCGCGGTCTGGCTCCGACCACCATCGCGACCATGCTGATGAAGATGGAGAGGAAGGGCGTTGTGGCCCATCGCGCCGAGGGGCGCCGGTTCGTCTACCGCCCCACGATCAGTGAGGCCGACGTCCGGCGCACGATGGTCGGCGATCTGACCGAGCGCCTGTTCGCGGGCGACGCGGCGGCTCTGGTGACGCACCTTCTGGCGGAGCACGACGCGAGCCCGGACGAACTCGCGGAGCTCCGGCGGTTGATCGCCGAGGCCGAGACCGACACGGGTCGCGCGGACCGGAGGAGCGATCGATGAGCGCGCTCGTCGCCGACTGGCTGCTCACCTATCTACTCCACAGCTCGCTCCTGATCGGCCTGGTCTGGGCGGCCAGCCGACACCTGACCGAGAGCCAGATGCCACTGCGCGAGGCCCTCTGGCGCGTCGCGCTGCTCGGCGGACTGGTGACCGCGAGCGTTCAGCTGGCGGCCGGCATCGAGCCGTGGACGGGTTCCTGGTCGCTCGTCTCGAGCGCGACGGCGAGCTCGCCACCTCCGGTCGCCGAGAACGGGGCTCCGGCTCCGAGTCTAGAGGCGACGCTCGCGCCTTCCCCCCGGATCGAGAGCGACACGCGGTCCGAGGCAGTACCAGATCTCGCGACACCCGTGCGCTTGCCGAAGGCGACCGTCGAGCGCTGGCTGGTCATCGGCTGGGCGGCCGGTGCCGGCCTGTTCGCGTCGTTGCTGCTGGCGTCCTACCTGAGGTTCCGCCGCCGGCTGAGGGGTCGACGCACGCTCACCGAGGGTCCGCTGCCGGCGATGCTCGAGCGCCTGCGCGCTGCGACTCGATGCCGGCCGGTGCGTCTCACCCGATCGGAGCGGCTCGGCGTGCCGCTGGCCCGCGGGGTCCGCAACTGGGAGATCTGCCTACCTTCGGCCTCGCTCGAGCGTCTGCCGCTCGAGCGTCAGGAGATCGTCGTCGCCCATGAGCTGGCCCATCTGCGCCGCTACGATCCGCTCTGGTTTGCCGTGCAGCGGCTGATCGAGCGCCTGCTGTTCTTCCAGCCGCTCAATGTGGTCGCGCGGCGCGAGCTCCAGGAGATCTCGGAGTTCCGCTGCGACGACTGGGCGGTCGACGTCACCCGCCGGCCGATCTCGCTCGCCAAGTGTCTGACCGAAGTCGCCGAATGGAATCTCGATCGCCGGGGCACCCTGCCGGTGCCGACCATGGCGGTCAATAACACTCAACTCGGACGCCGCGTCGCGCGGCTCTTGAAGAGGAGCTACCCCATGCCGACCGAAAGACTTCCCCGCTGGCTGGCGCCCGCGGCGCTGACCGCTCTCGTGCTCACCGTTCTGATCGCTCCGGGCGTCTCCAGCCAGCCCTCCGAGGCCGCCTTGTTCGAGCCCGAGATCCTCCGCTCGCACGGAGAGGAGACCGTCGTCGCGCCCGCTGCACCGGCTGCGCCGGTCGCGCCCGCTTCGACGCCGTCCCTCGCACCGGCCGCCCCGAGCGTACCCGTGCAGCCGGCGGTCGTCTCGAGCGCACCGCCGCCACCATCACCGGCGACCACTCCAGTAAGGCCGTTGGCCGACTTCGCACTGCTGCCGACGCCGCCGTTGCCGCCACGCGCCCCGCTGGCACCGCGCGCAGAGCTCTCGACAGAACATTGGGAAGCGTACGCCCGCGAGGTCGCGCGGCTCGCAGAGGCGCACGCCGAACTAGCCGGGGACCTCGAGACCGAGTTGGAATCCGCCTGGCTGCCGATGATCTCCGGGCTAGCGCTCGACGAAGAGCAGATCGCCGAGCTGGCCGAGTCGGCGACCGAGCTGGCCGGGGAGTGGGTCGAGCGCTGGCAGTCGGACGAGAGTTTGCCGCATCGCCTGGCGCCACGGCTCGAGGCGCTCAGCGACGAGAGCCGACGCGAGTCCGAGCGCCTACAGCGACTCTCGGCCAAGATCGCCGAGCGACTGCCCAGTGCCGAAGAGATGGAGCGCCTACGGGCGCGGGTGCACGCTTTCACGGAGGAGCACCAGCACCTTCTCGAGCGGCATGAAGTCACGATGCGGCAGATGGCCGAAGCCGAGCGCGACGCTCGGTTGCGGGCTCACGAGGAGATTCAACGGTCCCTGGCCGAGCGTCGGGTGCTGATCGAGCGATCGCGCCTGCAGCGCTCCGAACAGTTGCGCAGCCTGAGCGACGAGGAGCGGCACGAGCTGCGCGAGACTCTCCGCGAGGCGCGAGAGGAGCTGCGCGAGCAGCTACGGATGGTCGAGGAGGAGCTCAGGCTCGAGGACGAGGGCCGCGAACTCGGCGTGCGCGAGTAGCTGCAGCCTCGGTCCGCGTCGAGCGGCGTCCGGTTTCGCGCTAGATTCCGCCTGCGTGGACAACCAACGGCAGAGGCAGCTCGAGAGCTATCATGAGGCCGTCGACTACATCGACCGCCGCATCGTTCGGTTGACGCCGCGGCGCCGCTCGCCCGAGGACAAGGTCGCAGCGGCGCTCGGCTTCTATCGCGACCTGGGAGACCCACAGCGCGCGTTCCCTTCGATCCAGGTCGCCGGAACCTCCGGCAAGGGCTCGGTGGCGCAGCTGCTCGCCGAGTCGCTCCACGCCGCCGGTCTCGCCACCGGCTGCCACCTGTCACCCTACCTCCAGGCCTTCACCGAGAAGAGCTGGGTCGACGGACTCTACTGCCCGGTCGAGCGACTGGTCGCCGCGGTCGACGAGGTGCGCCCGGTCGCCGAGCACTATCGCGACGACGACGACTGTCCGGCGTCCGTCCACGGCATGGCTTCACTCGCCGCATCGTTCGTCGCTTTCCGAGACTCAGACCTCGATGTCGCGGTCATCGAGACCGGTCTCGGCGGCCGCTACGACCTGGTCCAGGGATTGCGGCGCGAGCTGTGCGTGATCACCGAGCTCGGCCTTGACCACACGGAGTCTCTCGGTCCGACCCTCGACGAGATCGCCGGGCACAAGGCAGGGATCATGGAGCCGGGCGTTCCCTGCGTCGCCGTTCAAGGACCCGGTTGGAGCGTGCTCGAGGCGGAGGCCGAGCGCGTCGGCGCGCACCTTCTCCCGATCCGACTCGACAGCGTTCGGCCTGCCAACGACGGCACTCTGGTCCTGGACCTCGAGGTTCTGGGCACCGTCGAGCTGAAGCTCGGGACTCGAGCCCCGTTCGTCGCCCGCAACGTCGCGATCGCCGCCACCGCGCTCGATGCCCTCGCCCGCGCCGGGCGGCCGGTGCGCGGTGAGCACCTCCAGCAAGCGGTGGCGCGGCGTGCTCCCGGGCGATTCGAGGCAATGAGCGGCGCCGGCTCTGGAGGCCAGAGCTCCGAGCCACCAGTAGTCCTGGACTGCGCTCACAACGCCCAGAAGATGGCGGCGCTCAGCGCCGCTCTCGAATCGTCCGACCGTGGCCGGCGGCTCACCCTGGTCTTCGCCGCCTCCGGCGCACGTGCCCCTGACGAGCTCCTACGACCGATCGCCGGCCGGGTCGCCCATCTGGTGGCGACCGAGCTGGAGCTCTACGGCAAGAGGACGGTTGCCGCCACCGAGGTCGCCGCGGCGGCGGATCGTCTCGGAATCGACACCGCTGTCGAGCCGGTGCCCGAACTGGCTCTCGCCCGGGCGCTCGACTCCGTGGAGCCTGGGCGCGCGGTCGTCGTCACCGGGTCGGTCTATCTGGTGGGCAGGCTGCGCGACCGCTGGTTCCCGACCGAGGAGGTGATCCTGCAGAGAACCTCCTGGCCGAGCCAAGCGTGAGTGCGCGATCGCCGCTCGTATAGGCTCGACAGAAGTGGACCGGCTCTGGATCATCTACTCGCTCCTCGCGGCCCTCGCGACCTTCGATGCCGGCGCCGGCGGCGGCGCAACCGCGGCCGAAGAGTCCGTCGCGGCGGCGACCGAGTCGCCACTGCCCTTTTCGATGCCGGTGCCCGACGGCTGGCGGACCGAGACGATTCCGTTCCCGCTCGGGTTCGCACCCGACCTGCCCTACCGCGGACTCGAGGAGCTGCGCTTCTCGCCCGGCATGTTCGTCGAGGGAAGCCCAGAGTTCTGGAGCTACACCTTCGTTTGGTGGGTCGAGGACGACGACCCGACCGAGACCGCCGCGCTCGACGCCCATCTCGAGAGCTACTTCCGCGGACTGGCGGCGGCGGTCGCGCCCGCGCGTGAGATCGACCTGGCGGACGCCGTCTTCTCGACCTCGCTGGTGTCGATCGGCGAGGGCGAGTTCTCGGGCCGCGCCGAAACTCCGGACGCCTTCGTCACCGGAGGCCAGGTCCGGCTGAACGTCCGCGGATCGGTCGTCGACTGCCTGGACCAGGGCCGCAGGGCGGCGATCTTCAGCCTGTCGCCGCAGGAACCGACCCACCCAGTCTGGCGCCACCTCGATGCGGTGCGCACCGGCTTCCGCTGCCGGGCGCCGATCGCGGTCTCCACCCCCATCTCGGGAACGGGCGACGAGGCGCGCTAGCGGTGGCCGATCCCTCCAGAATCTACGACGTCGCGGTGGTCGGCGCCGGTCCGGCCGGGGCGAGCTGCGCCTACCGGCTGGCGCAGGCCGGCCTCGACGTCGCGCTGCTCGACCAGAAGGTGCCGCCGCGCTACAAGACCTGCGGCGGCGGCCTGGTCTGGCGCGCGCGGCAGCTGCTCGAACTCGATCTCAACGGCACGATCGAGCACGAGTGCCACGTCGCCGAGTTGTTCCTGCTCGACGCCGGGCTCGAGTTCCGGGTCGAGCACGCCAAACCGCTGGTAACGATGACCATGCGCGCGGAGCTCGATCATCGGATCGTCGAGCGCGCCTGCGCAGCCGGCGTCGAGCTGCTGGTGCCGCGCCGGGTGCGCGGTGTCGAGCAGAGCGAAGCGAGCGTTCAGATCGAGAGCGACGGCGGCCCGGTGGTCGCCCGCTACTGCGTCGCCGCCGATGGCGCCGGCAGCCGCACCGCACGTGCCGCCGGCTGGCCCGAGAACGAGAACGTGATCCCGGCGATCGAGTCCGAGATCCGGGTCGCGCCGGCCGATTTCAAGCGTTTCTCCGGGCGCGCACGCTTCGACTTCGGTCTCACTCCGAGCGGCTACGCCTGGGTGTTCCCGAAGCGCGATCATCTGTCGATCGGCTGCCTCTCCAGGCTCCGCGGCTGGAACGCCCTGCGAGAAGACCTCGACACGTACCTGAACCATCTCGATCTGGTCGAGCACGGCTCGCGCGAGGACCACGGCTTCGTCATCCCGATCGGGCCGCGCTCGGACGAGCTCATGCGCGGCCGCGTGCTGCTGATCGGCGATGCCGCCGGGCTCGCCGACCCGGTGACCTGCGAAGGCATCTCCTGGGCGATCCTGAGCGGTCATCTCGCTGCCGACGCCCTGGTCGCCAACCGCCGGAGCCCCGAAGCCACCCGGTTCGACTACGACCGCCGCCTCGATAGTGAGCTCCTGCCGGAGCTGAGGACCGCGCGCCGACTTGCGCGCTGGCTCTACGAGCGGCCGCGGTTGCGCCGCGTCGCCTTCCGGCACTTCGGCCAGCCGCTGTGCAACCTCTTCGGCCAGGTTTTCCTCGGCCGGGCGAGCTATCGCGGCCTGCTGCGCAGACCGCGCAACTACCTCAAGCTGACCGGCAGGCTGCTCGGCCTCTCCTGAGCAGCGCGCGGGCTATACTCGCCGGCGCGCTGATCGCGCACTCCTCGAAAACTGTGACCCTGGAGGTTTGCCCATGAGTAGACGTACTCTCTCTGTGGCGCTGGCGTGGCTACTCGCGTTCGCCCTCGCTCTGACGACCGTCACCCCTGTCCACGCGGCGCGTGACAAGTCGAAGAAAGCTGAAGAAAGCCCGGCCGAGCAGGCCCCGGCGGTCGATCCAAAGCTCATCCAGAAGCTCGAGTTCCGCAACATCGGCCCCTACCGCGGCGGCCGCTCGACCGCGGTCACCGGTGTCCGCGGTGAGCGCGACACGTTCTACATGGGCACCACCGGTGGCGGCGTGTGGAAGACCGCCGACGGCGGCCAGAACTGGAGCTCGGTCTCCGATGACACCTTCAAGACGGCGTCGATCGGCGCTGTGGCAGTCGCTGCGTCGGATACCAACGTGGTCTACGCCGGCAGCGGCTCGGCCTGCCCGCGCGGCAACGTCTCACCCGGCAACGGCGTCTACCGCTCGACCGACGGCGGCGCCAGCTGGGCTCATGTCGGCCTGGACGAAACTGGCCAGATCGGCGCGATCGAGGTCCACCCCGACGATCACGACCTGGTCTACGTCGCCGCGCTCGGGCACATCTTCGGCCCGAACGCGGAACGCGGTGTCTACCGCTCCCGGGACGGCGGCGGCTCCTGGGAGCAGGTGCTGAAGGTGAGCGACCGCGCCGGCGCGGTCGACCTGGCGATGAACCCCAGGAACCCGCGCATCCTCTATGCGGCGATCTGGGAAGCGGAGCGCAAGCCGTGGACCCTGGTCAGCGGCGGCGAAGAGAGCGGGCTCTACAAGTCGTCCGACGGCGGCGACAGCTGGACGGAGCTCACCGACGGGCTGCCCGAGGGAGTCAAGGGCAGGATCGGCGTCAGTGTCTCGGGCGCCAATCCGAACCGCGTCTACGCCCTGGTCGAGGCCGAGACCGGCGGCGGCCTCTACCGATCCGAGAACGGCGGCGAGAAGTTCTTCCCGGTCAACTCCGACCGCAATTTTCTTCAGCGCGCCTGGTACTACACCCACGTGTTCGCCGATCCGGTCGACTCCGAGACCGTCTACATCGCCAACACCGGCCTGTGGCGCTCGACCGACGCCGGCAAGAGCTTCAACTTCATTCGCGTACCGCACGGTGACAACCATGACCTGTGGATCAATCCGGACAACCCGGACGTGATGATCAACGCGAACGACGGCGGCTCCAACGTCAGCTACAACGGCGGCCGCTCATGGTCGACCCAGGCGAACCAGCCGACCGCGGAGATGTATCGGGTCACGGTGGACGATCAGTTCCCCTACCGGGTCTACGGCTGCCAGCAGGACAACTCGTGCGTGTCGCTGCCGAGCCGTACAGGCGGGGGCGGCATCGATCGACACGACTGGTACGAGATCGGCGGCTGCGAGAGCGGCCACGTCGCGGTCGATCCGCGCAATCCGAAGGTCACCTACTCGGGCTGCTACGGCGGCCAGATCGGGCGCTACGACCACGAGACCGGTCAGGAGCGCGAGATCACCACGTATCCACAGCTGGCGATCGGCCAGGCGTCCCGGGATCTCGAGTACCGCTTCCAGTGGAACGCTCCGATCCGGCTGTCGCCGCACGATCCGACAGTGCTCTACCACACCTCTCAGTACGTGCACCGCTCGACCGACGAGGGCCAGAGCTGGGAGATCATCAGCCCCGATCTGAGCCAGGCCGACCCGGACACGCTCGGCTTCGCCGGCGAGCCGATCACTCGTGACAACACCGGCGTCGAGGTCTACGCCACCATCTTCGCGTTCGAGGAGTCGCCCCAGACGCCGGGCCTGCTGTGGGCCGGAACCGACGACGGCCGCCTGCACCTGTCGCGCGACAACGGCGCCAACTGGAGCGAGATCACGCCGGCCGCGATGCCGGAGCGCGGCCAGATCAACTCACTCGAGCTTTCGGCCCACGATCCGGGCCGCGCGTTCCTGGCGGTGACCCGCTACAAGTTCGACGATTTCGGCCCGATCATCTTCCGCACCAACGACTACGGCGCCAGTTGGGCGCGGCTGACCGACGGCGCTAACGGCATCCCGGCGGATCACTTCGTGCGCGTGGTGCGCGAGGACCCCGATCACCGTGGTCTGCTCTACGCCGGCACCGAGTTCGGTCTCTACGTGTCGTTCGACGATGGCTCGCGCTGGCAGTCGTTCCAGCAGAACCTGCCGATCACGCCGGTGACCGACCTGCAAGCCAAACACGGCGACCTGATCGTCGCCACCCAGGGCCGCTCCTTCTGGATCCTCGACGACCTGTCACCGCTCCACCAGGTCACCGACGAGGTCGCGGCGGCCCAGGCGCACCTGTTCGCGCCGGCCCAGACCTACCGCTTCGGCGGCGGCTTCTCGTTCGGCGGTGGCGGCTCGGCGGGAACGAACCCACCGGGCGGCGTGGTGCTGCGCTACCTCCTGGCCGAGGAGCCGGGGGACGAGGCGCTCGAGCTGGAGATTCTCGATGCGGACAACAACGTCCTGCGCGCCTTCTCGAGCCAGGAGCCCGAGAAGCGCGCTCCGAACCCATTCCGGCGATTCCTGCCGCCGGGCTTCGGGGGGCCGCAGACTCTCGGTGTCGAAGCGGGCATGAACAGCTGGGTGTGGGACATGCGGCGGGCCGACGCCGAGCTAGTCGATGATGCCGTGCTCTGGGGCATCGCGCGCGGCCCGCGCGTGCCGCCGGGCAGCTATCAGGCGCGACTGTCACTCGGCGACTGGAGCCAGACCATCGGCTTCGAGATCGTCCCGGACCCGAGGCTCGATACGACACCGGCCGACTACCAGGCTCAGTACGACCTCTCGCGCACCGTCTGGGAGGCGATCACCGAGAGTCACGCGGCGCTCAGCGACCTGCGCGACGTCCGCACTCAGGTACAGGAGTTGACCCGGCGGCTCGAGGCCGCTGGCAAGGGCGAGGGCCTCGACGAGGCGGCCAAGGCGGTCAACGATCGCCTGACCGATCTCGAGACCCGGATCTACCAGACCAAGAGCGAAGCGAGTCAGGACGTCCTGAACTTCACTCCCAAGCTCGACAATCAGCTCTTGAATCTCATGGGCACGGTCGAGGGGTCCGACAACCGCCCGACGGCGGGCTCGGTCGAGCTCTACGGCCACCTGCGTGCGGAGCTCGACGGCATTCTGGGAGGCCTCGAAGAGTGCGTGGCCACCGAGGTCGCGGCGTTCAACGCCCTGGTCGCGGAGAAGCAGGTCCCGGCGGTCATCGTGCCCTAGGAGTCTGCGCGGCAGAAAGCGCCCGGCGGCGAACGCGGTGTCGGTCGCCCGGATCCGACTGGATTCTCGTCAGTCCGAGGCCGTCGGGCGGCTCATGCCAGTCGAATCGGCCGGCCGATCGACCGTTCGAGAGAGCCGGGCGCTGGCCGCTGGGCGCCAGCGCTCCGCACCGAGCGTCTGCGATCGGTCCAGGAGCTTCCTCCGAGCGACCAGCATCAGCCAGCCGATGATCAGGACAATGGTCGCCAGTGAGGCGAGCTCGGCGAGACCGCCCAGCGGGCCCGCCACCAGATCGGGCAGGAGCACCTGTCCGAGCTTGCCGACCCAGACGAACGCCGGCTCGGTCCAACCGAGGTAGGGATCGAGGCTCTCCGAAAGTGCGGCCGCTCGATCGACCAGCCACTCGGCTCCCGCGCGCAGCTTGCCGGCCTCGAGCCGTCCGTCCTGCAGCTTCTCCTCGCGCAGAGCCTGCTGACTGAACAGAGTCAGCGCGACGACCACGCTCAGGATCAGGAACGGGTAGTAGAGCAGCTCGCGCCAACGGTTCACGCGGCGCGCGCGCGTAATGTTGTGCTCGACGTTCCTGTCGGCGGCGGCGCAATCCATGACCGCGCCGGTGAGCGGATCGACCACTTTGAAGGTCGCCGGCAGATTGATCGGCGCGTAGCCGTCGGTCGATCTCTCGATCCGGTTGAGAACCGTGCCGTGGATCTTCGCGTCGGTGCCGCCCTGAGCGCACAGGCTCTCCACGTCGCGCGCGCGAAACCGATAGTAGGTCGAGAGTCCCGAGCGCGAATCGTAGAGCTTGCTGTGGACGTTCGCCCCCTGCAAGAGCTGGCGTGCCGCCTCACGGTCGAACCGCAAGCCCTTGGCCGCGGCCTCGCACATCATCCAGTGCAGCGACACGCGCTCGAGTCCCTTCTTCGGCATGCCGCCGCCGACGTTCGAGTGCACCCCCGCGAACCACACCTGCTCGACGCTCTCGAGACACTTGGGCGCCGGCTCGCCGCTTTCGGCCGCGGCACGTGCGGCACTGTCCTTGAACGATCTGATCAGCCGCTCATTGAACATCTCCAGCTCGAACGACATCCGGCACTCATCGATCGCCAGCGCATGGCGCACGTGGACCAGACTGCTGTTCAGGTCGTGCCGATGCTGGGCGCGCACCACGCTCGCGATCGGGTAGACGACCTTGCGCTTGAGTCCCGAGAACGGCACACCGACCGCGCCCACCGTGTCCCAGACGCCCAGGAACTTGATCCGCGGGCGGTGGATCTCGAGATCATGCTCCTTCTGCCACTTGGCGCGGAACGCTTCCGGGCTCCTTCCAACCTGGCGTCGATACGCTCGATAGGCAGCCAGGACCGACCCCTCGAGGTCGCCGGCGCGCGGCAGAACGCCGATGTCGTGGATCATCCCGGCCAGCGACCGGATGGTGAAGGCGCCGCGGCTGAAGCCGAACAGGTAGAGCTGGTCGCCCGACTCGTAGGTGCGCACCAGCGTCGTGTAGAGCTCTCGGACGTTGCGGCTCAAGCCGACGCCGAACGCCTTGCCGGCCAGCGCCGCCCAGCGGGTGGTCGCCGTGCCGACGCCGTCGTCGTAGAACGCCAGCTGCTCGCACTCGCGCTTGCCGTGCTCGTCGACCTGCTGGTGCCCATGACGATCCACCGCCAGGAAGACTCGCCAGACGTTGGTGCCGCGCCCCTTGCCACCGGCGTTGCCGGTGCCGTCCGAGCACAGAACAATGTTCTTGTAATCCGCCATCGCACAACCTCCGTGCCGCTCGGGCGTTCGCCTGGGTATCCGACCGATTAGACGGACAAGAACTGTGTGTGCTCGGCGTATTCCGCTCCCAGCCGACCCTCGGCCGGTCCGGGAGTGGCCTATTCAACAGCCGTCGCCCGGTCGACGGATTAGGCTCTGCCCGACCATGTGTCGCGGTCTGAGCATCTTCGTAACGTCTGTCTGCCTCACATTGGCGGTCTCGGCATCGGCCGGGGCCGCCAAGAGGTTTGCCATCGACACCAGCCCGGTCAAGAACGGCAGGGTCTTCGTCGACGGCACGTTCGTCGGCGTCGCGCCGGTGACGGTCGAGCTCAAGCTCCAGAAGAACGAAGCCGCGAAGGTCACCGCCGAGAAGGCCGGCGCGCTCGGGCTCTGGGAGCGCGCGATCACCAAGGACGAGAAGGGCACCGTCTACGTTCGCCTCGAGGAGAACGAGGCGCTGGCCCAGACCATCGAGTCCGACGTCGCTAACACCTGGTTGACGATCACGCCCAAGGTGACCCGCGCCGTCGACGACACGGTCAACGAGGACGCGGTCTGGCAACGCATCGTCAGCGTCGTCACCGACAACTACACCGATCTCGAGCAGCTCGACCGCTCGAGCTTCTACCTGCGCACCGCCTGGCGCGTCCGCCGCTTCCCCCACTCGGTGCTCCGCAACCGGCTGGTGGTCAAGCGCGGCGTCACCGACCAGCTGTCGGTCAAAGTACAGCTCGAGAGCTTCGAGATGGTGTCGCCCGAGATCAACGCCCAGCTCGACGACGAGCTGTTCGCGCGCACATCGCGGATCTTGAAAGACGACAAAGAGACGATCGACTACCTGCGCGATCAGCTTTAGGGACGCTCGGACGCCCCTTCCTGAGGTCGCCACTGGAGTGCGTCCGAGCGTCCCTAAGGCTTCCTCTATCGGATCGCCCCCCTCCCCCTCGATCCCTCTCCACCCCCTCACGGGGGGAGAGGGACGCCCCCGCCCCTCGTTGCTTCGGTCAGGGGGCGACCTTGGATGAACCGCGATGCCTTGGGCGTAGGGTCGTTCGGTCTCGGTGAGCTAGACTTCCGTCAGGTTCAAGCATGAGGAGGGCTGTCGGGGTCTACTTGGTGTGTGCGCTGTCGCTTGCCGGCGTCGGGCGGGCAGCCCAGTGGCGGCACCATTTTCCGTGGCCTGACCACCGGATCCTGCTCCTCGGTACGTTTCACTTCAAAGACGCCGGTCTCGACTCGTACAAGCCTGAGTTCGATGTGGACATCCTGTCCGAGGAGCGGCAGCGAGAGGTCGAGGACGTCCTCGGCTGCCTCGCGGAGTACCGGCCAACCAAGATCGCGCTCGAGGTCAAGGCCGCGCGGCAGGCGGAGCTGGATACCGAATACGGTGCCTTCCTATCGGGCGGGCTCGAGCTCACCAGCGACGAGACTCATCAGCTCGGCTTCAAGCTGGCACAGCGGCTCGGGCACAGGCGGGTCTACGCGATCGACGCGCCGGCGCGCTGGTACGAGCCGTACGTCGACCCAGACGAGTACGCCAGAGAGCAGGGTCAGGGTGCGCTGCTCGATTCGCCTCTGGTGGACAAGTATGAGGAGCTCTACCGGCAAGAGGACCGGGAGAAGAATGAGCGCACGTTGCTCTCCACGCTCGTCCATCTCAACGACCCGACGCGGACCAGGCTCGGCCATGGGCGCTATCTGATCGAGAACTTTCCGGCCGGCACCGCAACGGAGTATCCCGGGGTCGACTCCAAGACCGCGTGGTACAACCGCAACCTACGCATCTTCGCGAATCTCCAGCGCATCGTCGAGCTGCCGGAGGAGCGGATCCTGGTGATCATCGGCGCCGGGCACCTGCCGATCCTGAACCATGCAATCGACAGCTCGCCGGAGTTCTGGCTCATCGAGCCGGGGGACTATCTGAACTACCGGTGCCCGCCGAAGGAAACTTCGAGGGCGCCCAAACCGCCTATGATCGGTCAGATCTCGTACTCGAGCTTCAGGTACAAGACCGGCGAGCTCCTGACGTCGCAAGAGCTCTGGGATCGAAACTACGGCGCGAGAAACGACCTCGACTCCTCCCTCCTGGTTACCGTCACCGTACTCGGTGAGCCCGAGACGCGAGCAATGCCTCTTACGCTCCATGTCGTCGCGCAGAAGGGCGGAGAGGTCGTCGACGACAGGCGATCTCGAGTCGGTCCCTTCGACAAGGATGGAGCGCTGGCCTTCCCGCTGATGATCCACGGCCCGCTGTGCGACACCGTGATCGTGCGCGCGCGGCTGGAAACGCACGACAGAGTGATCGACGAACAGACTCTCGAGCTCCACCACACCTGCGGAGAGTGAGGAGAAGGACGTGACCGACCATCTGAAGCGCCTGATTCACAAGCCGGAGCAGAGCCGCTCCGCCCGCTCCGTCGAGATCTTCGGCTGGATCATCCTGCTCGAGGGCACGCTGATCCTCCTGGCGCCGCACTGGGTCGCGTCGATCCTGCGGATCCCAGATCTGTCGGATCAGGCCGCTAACTATGTCCGCCTGGTCGGCCTGCTGGTCGGCGGGCTGGGCATGCTCTACGTCGCCAGCGGCCGGCTGAACTCGCGTGACTTCGTGTTCGCCTCGATGCTCGATCGGCCGCTGGTGCCGCCGATCATGGGTGTCCTCTGGTACCTCGGCATCGTGCCCGGGCCGCTGGCGCTGCTGTTCGCGATCTCGGACGGCGTCAGCTTCCTCTGGACGCTGTCGGCCTGGCGATCCGAGAATCGCGCCTAGCCTCGCCTGTTCAGCACCGCGCTAGCGCAGCAGCCAGGCCACCGCGATCCCGGCGTAGGTCCCCAGCGCATAGCCGAGCAGACCGACCATCGCTCCCGGCAGCGCCAACTCGGGGCGCTTTCTGGCCACCGCCAGAGCGATCGCGGTAGACGGGCCGCCGACCGCGGCCTGCGAGGCGATTGCGGTGGTCTCGACGTCGAGCCGGAAGAGGCGCGCCGCCACGAACAGGACCACGCCGTGGATCAGGACCACGATCGCGGCAAAGTAGAACACCTGGATGCCGACGGCGAGGATCTGGTCGACCCGCGAACCGATACCGATGATCGCGAAGAAGAGGTGCAGCGCCAGGGTGCCGAGTTGGAGCGCCCCGGGCAGCTTTCGGACCGGCGGCAGCTGCGCGACGATCAGTGCGAGGGTGGTGAGCCAGATTACCGACGGCACCCCCGGCGTGAGCTCGCCGAGCTTCTCGGCCGCCAGCACCAGCGCCAGCCCGAGCCCACCGAGGGTCAGCAGGTCGAGAACGCTGAAGCCGACCGTCGCGTGCATCGGATCCTCGAAGCCTTGCGCACCGCCGCCTTCGACGCTGCGATAAGTCGCCTCGGGCGGCGCCGGATAGAACCGGCGCAGCCAGACCGGTAGGAGCAGCGTCGCACCCACCCAGACGCCGGTGACCAGGTTATCGGCGGCGGTAGCCGCGGCGAACATCGTTCCCGAGAGATCCACCGCGCGGCCGACCGAGACGAAGTTGAGGCTGCCACCCGAGTAGGTCCCGGTCATCACCCCGGCCAGGCGCCAGCCGTCCTCGGGGAAGTAATGTCCGAGCAGTGCAAAGGCGACCAGCGAGCCGACGGCGGTAGCCACGACCGCGATCACGAACGCCCCGAGCATCCGCGGGCCGGCGACCTTGAGGTCGCGCAGGTCGACCGCAAACAGCAGCCAGACGATCGCCAGCGACGTGACCGGCCCGCCGATCATGCCGTAGACGCTCGAGGACACCGGCACCAGATCGAGGTTTGCGAGCAGCGCGCCGAAGACGATCACCAGTAGGCTCGCGCCCATCTTGCTCGCCCAACCGAAGCTGCGCGCGAGCCAGAACGACAGCGCGGTGATACCGACGACGACGGTAGCTAGAGCTAGCGGGGCCTCGATCATCGGTGCCGCACTCTCTCACACGGCGCTTTCGTAGCGGATGGGTTTGCCGAGCTCACGGGTAGAATATCGCCACATGCTCGAAGACGGCCGCTCGCGAAGCGGCGACGGCGCACCGGCAGCCCCGCTCCGGACGTCCACTCCGAGCGGCCGGTGGAGCCGCTGCCAGGAGATCTACCGATCGGAGTGCGCCATGTTCTGGGCGCACCTGTCGCGGCTCACGAACTTCCTGGTGATCCTGAATATCAGCCTGTTCTTCGCCACTGGACTGATCAAGATGGGCTACTACTACACGGTCTACTCGGTCATCTGCCTCGGCTTCTCGGCGCTCGGCATGCTGGTGCCGACACCACTCGTGCGCAGGCTCTGGTACTACCTGATGTTCGTCTTGGCGGATCTGATGGCGCTCTACTTCCTGGTCGTGAGCATCGTCCACTGGATCCGGATGAGCAGTTGATCGTGTTCAAAACCGTCTGCCCTCAGCGAAGATGATCGGCCGCAACGTCACCGAGGAGTGACCATGTTCGGATTCAGACCGCTCGCTCTCACCCTGGCCGCTCTCTGTCTCGTCGCACTCCCCGCCGCGGCCGACAAGTCGTACACGATCCTCGGGCTGCACATGGAGGCGTGGGTGCAGGACGACGGCTCGGTGCGAGTCGAGGAGGAAATCTCCTACTCCTTCCGAGGTTCGTTCAGCTACGCCTACCGCGAGATCCGCACCGAGAAGGGGGAGAGCGTGCGCGATTTCTCGGTTGCGGACGAAAGCTACGGGGACTATCAACGCTCGAGCACCAAGCAACCCGGACATTTCGTGGTCGACGACGGCCGCCGCAAGACCAAGATCACCTGGCACTACCAGGCCAACAACGAGCTGCGTAGGTTCAAGTTCGGCTACACGGTCGATGGCGTGGTCAAGCGCTACGCCGACGTGCTCGAGCTGTACTACAAGTTCGTAGGGGCCGACTGGGACCGGCAGATCGCGGCGGTCAGCGTCCGGATCCACCCGATCCCGGGTGTCGAAGGCTCCGAGGTGCGCGCCTGGGCGCACGGCCCGCTCCACGGTTTCGTCTCGGT
>JAJCXP010000147.1 GCA_029263375.1 Acidobacteriota bacterium
GGACCGCGCACCTGTCGCAACATCTCTCCGCGCTCGACGGTTCCGAGGTAGACAGACGCTCGTGAAACTCCTGGGGGCGCAGGCTCGAGCTGGATCAGCCACCAAGCGAGCCCGACCGCGAGGACACCGAAGATGCCCCAGGAAACGAATTGCCTCTTGCGACGGCGCTCGGCCACTCCTTCGCGCTTTCTATCCATGGATCAGCCCTCGTCTAGGCCCCAACGGGCACAGATTTTCTTGGTCAGGAGGAAAGCCCAATCCTAGCCGACTGGAACATCACTACAGCCAGGAAAGAGCAACAAGCCGAAGCCGACCAGGCTCCCTCGGGCAATCCATACCCGCGCCACGTCTTCGACTTGCTCTCGGTGTTCCTTTTACGCAAGCGACCACGGCAGGTTGCGAGCAACCCACACAGCAGCTCACGAAAGAGCCAGCCTCAGCCGACCTCCCAGGTGTCCCCGGAGTAAAGAAGGTCCTGCAGCGTCGCGTCGCCATGGCTCTCTTCTTCGCTCCTGATCTGCGAGATCACGCCCTGCTCGTAGTTCGGAGCATCGACACACCGAAGCACACCCAGTGCAGTCGGAAAGTCGCCACCATCGAGTTGTGCGAGCTGAAACGCAAGGGCTGGATTCTTCCGAGCCTCGTCCCACTTCAGGCAGTCCTCCGCTGTGACCCCACCTTCTCCCAGAGTCACCACCTCGAACTCGCCGTCGCTGAGCCGCAGTCCTTTGTTCTTTTCCCTGCCGAAGAGCAAGGGTTCGCCGTTTTCGATGTAGACGACGTCCTCGCTGCGCGCTTCTTTGTCGCTGACGTAGGAGAAGGCCTTGTCGTTGAAGATGTTGCAGTTCTGGTAGATCTCCACGAATGCCGTACCTTCATGCTCCGCGGCCCTCTTGAGGGTCGCCTTGAGGTGTGGCTGAAACACATCGACGCTGCGAGCAACGAAGGTCGCACCCGCACCGAGAGCGACCGAAAGCGGACTGAACGGGGCGTCCAACGAACCCACCGGCGATGATTTCGTGCGCTTGCCCACCTCACTGGTCGGCGAGTACTGGCCCTTGGTCAGGCCGTAGATCCGATTGTTGAACATCAGGATCTTCAGACCGACGTTGCGACGCAAGGTGTGAATCAAGTGGTTGCCGCCAATCGACAGGCCATCTCCGTCCCCGGTGACCACCCAGACGCTCAGCTCAGGGCGCGTCAGCTTGAGCCCGGTGGCGACGGCAGGCGCGCGGCCATGAATCGTGTGAAAACCGTAGGTGTTCATGTAGTACGGAAACCGGCTGGAGCAGCCAATACCGGACACAATGACGAAGTTCTCTTTGGGAATGCCGAGTTCCGGAAAGACCGCCTGAACCGCAGAGAGGATGGCGTAGTCGCCACATCCGGGGCACCAGCGGACCTCCTGGTCCGACTGAAAGTCCTTCTTCTTCAGGGTCGTGGTTTCAGTCACCATGGTCTCAGCCCTCGAGTGTTTGTTCGATGCGTTCTAGGATCTCTTGCCGACCAAAGGGTTTGCCCTCGATCTTGGAGAAGACCTGAGCATCGACGAGATACTCGGCCCGAATCAGCATTGTGAGCTGGCCGAGGTTCATCTCAGGAACGATGATCTTCTCGAAGCGTCTCAGAACGTCTCCCAGATTCTTGGGGAACGGGTTCAGGTGCTTGAGATGAGCACGGCTGACATCGAGGCCCTTCGAGCGCGCCTCGTTGACTGCACCGGTAATGGCCCCGAGGGTGCTTCCCCAGCCGAGCACCAGAACCTTGCCTGACTCGCTGCCAACAACCTCCACCGGCGGAATGTCGTTAGCGATGCGGCGCACCTTGTCGGCGCGCAGTCTTACCATGTGATCGTGGTTGGCGGGATCGTACGAGACGTTGCCGGTGACGTCCTCTTTCTCCAAGCCGCCGACTCGGTGTTCGAGCCCGGGAGTTCCAGGAATCGCCCAGGCTCGTGCCAAGGTCTCGGGATTACGCATATACGGCGTGAAGCCCTCTTTCTCCGTGCGAAACTCAACGCGCAGATCCGGCAGGCTTTCGATCTCGGGAAGGCGCCAGGGTTCGGAGCCGTTGGCGATGTAGCCGTCGGAAAGCAACACCACCGGAACCATGTACTGAGTCGCTAGCCGCACCGCTTCGAGGGCGGCAAAAAAACAATCGGACGGCGACGACGCCGCCACCACAGGAACCGGTGAGTCGCTGTTGCGACCGAACATGACCTGCAGGAGATCGGCCTGCTCCGTCTTGGTCGGCAGACCCGTGGACGGCCCGCCGCGCTGGATGTTGCAGACGATCAGCGGCAGCTCGGTCATGAGCGCCAGGTTGATCGCCTCCGATTTGAGCGCCAGGCCGGGACCGCTGGTGGTGGTCACCGCCAGGGCGCCGCCGAACGCGGCGCCGATCGCCGAGGAGACCGCGGCGATCTCGTCCTCGGCCTGGAAGGTCGAGACCCCGAAGCTCTTGTAGCCCGCCAGCTCGTGCAGGATGTCGCTCGCCGGGGTGATCGGATAGGAGCCCAGAAAGAGCGGCAGGCCGCTCCGCCGGCTCGCGGCCACCAGACCGATCGAGAGCGCGCTGTTGCCCATGATGTTGCGGTAGACGCCGGCCTGCAGCTTGGCCGGCTCGATCTCGTAGCGCACCTGGAACTGCTGGGTGATCTCGCAGAAGTTCCAGCCCGCCTTGAGCACCTTGATGTTGGCCTCGGCGATATCGGCCTTCTTGGCGAACTTCTGGTTCAGCCATTCGATCGTGGTCTCGATCGGCCGGCTGAACAGGTAGTAGACCATCCCGAGCGCGAACATGTTCCGACTCCGGTTCTTGGCCTTGGAGTCGAGATCCATCTCGTCCAGAGCTCGGAACGTCATGGTCGTGATGTCTGCCTTGTGCACCCGGTAGGCGGCCAGCGAGTCGTCCTCGAGCGGGTTGACCTCGTAGCCGGCCTTCTTGAGGTTGCGGTCGTGGAACTCGTCGGTGTTGACGATCAGGACGCCGTTCTGCTTGAGGTCGCCGATCGACTTCTTGAGCGCCGCCGGGTTCATCGCCACCAGACAGTCGGGCGCGTCGCCCGGCGTGTGGATGTCGTAGTCGGCGATTCGCACCTGAAACGCCGACACGCCCGCTAGCGTCCCCTGCGGCGCGCGGATTTCGGCCGGGAACTCCGGCAGGGTCGCGAGGTCGTTACCGACCAGCGCCGAGGTGCTGGTGAACTGTGTGCCGGTCAGCTGCATGCCGTCGCCGGAATCGCCGGCGAAACGCACGACGACGTCGTCCACCGACTCCACCGTGGGCGCAGCCTTGGCTTGGGTGTCCTTCTCCTTGGTCTCAGTGCTCATGGTCTTTCCGTTGTTTGGAAGTGACGGCCGAACGGCCGAAAAGGGGTTTCAGATGCTGGCGAGAGGGTATCCGCCGAATCATGAAGCGGATGCGGCACTCGTGTCCTGCGCCTCTCCGTGGCGGCGGCGCGCCTCGGCCACCAGGTCCAGCGTGCCCGCACGCACCTGCTCCCGTGCCTGGGCTCGCTGAGCGTCCTCCTCGGGGTAGCGTGGCCGGTACCCGAGCTGCGCCGGGTCGTAGGTGAACGGTTTCTGGAGCTCGTCCTTGGTGACGATCGAGGACGCTCGGTCGAAGAACGCCATGTCGTAGTTGTTGCTCATGATGATCGCCTCTTCCGGGCAGGCGTCGACGCAGTAGCCGCAGAACACGCAGCGCAGCATGTCGATATCGTAGACCACCGGGTACTTCTCGATGTTGACATCGGGGTGTTCGCCGGCCTCGATATGGATGCACTCGGCGGGACAGGCGGTCGCGCACAGGAAGCAGGCGACGCAGCGTAGCGAGCCGTCGGGTCGGCTGGTCAGGATGTGGTGGCCGCGGAAGCGCGGCGAATAGCCCCGGCGCTCCTCCGGGTACTGGATGGTGTACGACTTGCGGCGCCCGAACACGTTGCCGATAAAGTGCCGCAGGGTGACCCACATGCCACTCAGCAGCGGCAAATAGAGCCGTTCGGCCAGCGTGTACTTGTAGGGCTGCGGGGTCGAAGGATGGGCCATTTTCGACTTTCTATCTCTCCAGCTCGCCGGCGATGACATTGAGACCGCCGAGTGTGGCGATGGCGTCCGAAAGGGTACCGCCATTCATGAGCCGCGAGAAGGTGGCCATCAGCGGGAAGCAGGGCGGCCGGACCTTGATCCGGTACGGCTTGCCCGAGCCGTCGCTGATGATGTAGAAGCCGAGCTCGCCGTTGGCGCCCTCGACCATCGAGTAGAGCTCCCCAGGCGGCACCTGAATGCCGTCCATGATCAGCTTGAAGTGGTAGATCATCGCCTCCATCTGGGTGTAGGCGTCTTCCTTCGGCGGCAGCGCGACGTGCGGGTCGTCGACGATGAATCCGCCTTCCGGCATACCCCGGTCGAGCAGCTGGCGGATGATCGAGAGCGACTGCTCGATCTCGGCCATGCGCACACGGAATCGGTCGTTGACGTCGCCGCCCTGGAACACCGGCACCTCGAAATCGACTGTGTCGTAGAGGTCGTAGGGGTGCGCCTTGCGCACGTCGTAGGCAACCCCGGCGGCGCGCAGGCAGGGCCCGGTCCAACCGCGGTTGACCGCTTCCTCCCCCGAGATCGCCGCCACGCCAACCGACCGGTCGAGCCAGATGCGGTTCTTGGTGATCAGCTTGTCGACGTCGGAGATGAACGCCGGGATGGTCTCGAGCAGATTGCGGCAGCGCGCCTCGAAGTCGGGCGGCAGCTCCTGTAGGAGCCCGCCGATCCGGCACGCCGAGACCGTCAGCCGCGCGCCGCAGCACGCCTCGAGCAGACCGTAAATCTCCTCGCGCGGCTGGAACATGTACCAGAAGTTGGTCAGCGCACCGGTGTCGACCAGGGTCGTGCCGTTGCACACGCAGTGGTCCATGATGCGCGAGAACTCGGACAGGATGGTGCGCGCCCACACGGCCTTCGGCGGCGGCTCGATCCCCAGCAGCTGCTCGACGCCGCGGCAATAGGCGACGTTGTTGATGAACGACGAGCAGTAGTTGAGTCGGTCGGTGTACGGAATCACCTGCTGCCAGGTGTGGGTTTCCGACATCTTCTCGAAGCAGCGGTGGAGATAACCGATCTCGACCTCGCTGGCGACGATGATCTCGCCGTCGAGACAGGCTACGACCCTGAACGTGCCGTGCATCGCCGGATGCGACGGTCCGATGTTGATCGTCATGCGCTCGAAGATGTCGTCGTCCGTGTCACCGCCCGGCGGCTGCGGGTCGGGCCGGTAGATCTTGTCCTCGGTCAGGATCCAGCGCCGCGCCGGATCGTAGTCCTTGCGCAGCGGGTGTCCCTGGAACGCCTCGTGGGTCAGCAGGCGCCGCAGATTCGGGTGCCCTTCGAAACGGATCCCGAACATGTCCCACGCTTCGCGCTCGAACCAGTCGCACGCCGACCAGACGTCGATCAGCGACGGCAGGACCGGGTCGGCTTCGGTGAGCGGGACCTTGAGTCTCAGCCGCTCGCCGCGGGGCAGCGAGTAGAGGTGGTAGACCGCCTCGAAGCGCTCGTCGCGATCCGGATAGTCAACGCCACACAGATCGAGCATGAGGTCGAACTGGGTCTCGGGATTGTCGCGCAGCTCGAGCGCCAGGCGCGACAGGACCTCGCGCCGCACGATCCAGGTCGGCTGGTCCGCGCCCTCGACCGGGAGGACGCTTCCCTCCGGATAATCCTCAAGCAGCGGCAGAGCCGGAATCGTCGCTGTCGGCACGCTTCTCCTTCAGTCGCCGTCTGGTGTCGCGCTTGATCTTCTCTTTGAGCTGAAGGATGCCGTACATCAGCCCCTCGGGCGTCGGCGGGCAGCCAGGGACGTAGACGTCCACCGGCACGATCTCGTCGATGCCCTGCATCACGTGGTAGGCACGATAGAAGCCGCCCGAACAGGCGCAGGCGCCCATCGATACGACCCACTTGGGATCGGGCATCTGCTCATAGATCCGCTTGAGGGTCGGCCCCATCTTGTCGGTGATGGTGCCGGCGACGATCATCACGTCGCTCTGCCGCGGCGAGAAACGCACCACCTCGTAGCCGAAACGCGCCATGTCGTAGTGACTCGAGACGACGCTCATGAACTCGATCGCGCAGCACGCGGTGCCGAACGGCAGCGGCCAGAGCGAATTGTTCTGCCCCCACTCCTCGAGCTTGTCGACTGTCGTTGTTACCCAGGACTCGCCAATCATGCAGACCGCTCCCTCGCGGGGATGATACTACCTTCGCAGGGCTGTGAGGATCGGATTCCGAGGCCGCGATTGAGCGTTCCCGGCGCAGCCTGACCCCACGGTGGCCCTACGCCCCGCCGCTCGCGCGAAGGGCTCACCTTCGCTAGATGTCGCCGGAGGCGGCCTGGAGGGCCGTCCGCAGCTCTCTGAGACGCTCCAGGTGGCGCTGTTGGGCCTCGACCACCTCACGGAATACCGCCGCCGCCTCGTCGTCGACGTCACGGATCATCTTGGGGTAGAGGACGTCGTTCTCGAAGCGCTCCTCGGCCAGGGCGTCGGCGACCGCAGTGGCGCTCTCGCGCACCTGACCCGAAGCTTCGAGCTGGCGAATCGCCAGCAGGTCCTTCTCGGACGCCAGCTCGTGCCAGGCCGCGGCCAGGTTGGGCAGGCCCTCGTGCTCGGCCCGGGCCGCCTGCGCCCGGAACTGGGCCGCGCTCACCGCCTCGGCGGTGAAGCCGGTCTTGAGATGCTCCTCGGAACGGGGTACTCGCGACACGCCACTGTCCTCCAAGCTATGATGATCGAACGCGAAGGGAGGGTCCCTTCCGGCCGCCGATTCTAGCAGGCGCTTTCCGAGGCGGCGAGGAACCTTCCGCAGCCACACCCGTAGTTCAGCTTTGATGCCCCGGTCCGAGAGTTCCGAGCCCAAACCGACTCCCGCGCCTGGCCGATCGTCTCGGAAGTGGGTCCGCCCGCTGCTGCTGACCCTCTTCCTGGTGGTGCCGATTGTCGCCGCCGCGGGCCTTGCCGGCATGCTGGCCGGCGCCGCCATGGCCCAGGTCGTCGCCGGCGTGCTGGTGATCGGCGCCCTGCTGATCGTCGCCGCGTGGCTGCTCGCCAGGGTGATGCGGGCGTTTCTCTGGCGGGTCGGGCGCCGTTTGGCGTTCTCCTACTTCCTGATCGGTGTGCTGCCGATCCCGATGGTAGCCGTGCTGGCGTTGATCAACGGCTACCTTCTGTCTGGCTATTTCCTGGGGCACCTCTACCGCGACGCCAGCCGCGACCTGCACGAAAGCCTGACCGAGGCGGCGGTCGTCGAGCTCGCCACTCCGGGGCCGCGACGCCAGGACGACTTCGTCTTCGCGCGCTATGTCGACGGCGTGCGGGTGTCGGGCGACGATCGATTGCCCTGGGAGTGGCCGACCTGGATCGACGACGAGGCAGGTGGCGACTACGGTGGTTTCGTGGCGCTGCGGGACGGTACGCCGACCCTCATGGCCTCCGCAGGAGGACCCGAGGGCGGCGTCCTTGTGCTCTACAACGGCAGCCTCTCCGAGGAGCTCAGCCGCCGCTCCGACGTCTGGATCGACCTGTATCGCTCGGACGACCCGCAGGTCAGCTCGGTCATCCGCTTGAGCCTCGGCGCCCAGGAATTCGCCCTGCTACCGCTGACGGCGAATCGGATCGGCGGACGCGACGAGTTCTTCGGCATCCAGGACGGCACCGAGACCCGCTGGCTGGAGCGGCCGATCCTGTGGTGGGGCGAGATCGCAGGCTCGGTGCGCTCGATCGAGAACGGCGACCAGGTATCCGACTACGTGCTCGCATCGCTCAACGGCACGGCCTCGATCGTCAAGCGGCACCTGTTCTCGGGCTCCGCCGAGGTCGACACCACGGTCTGGGCGGCGGCGATCTCGGCCACCGTGGTGCTGGGCTCGATCTACGGCATGGCGGTGATTATGGCGCTGTTCATCATCTTCACCCTCAGCGGCGCGGTGAATCGCCTGAGCGCGGCCACTGAAGCGGTACGCAAGGGGGACTTCTCCACTCGCATCCCGGTCAAGCGGCGGGACCAGATCGGCGAGCTGCAGCGGTCGTACAACCTGATGATCGCGAATCTCGAGCAGCTGGTCGCCTCGGAAGCCCAGAAGGAGCTGATCGAGAAGGAGCTCAAGATCGCCCGCGAGCTGCAGCAGAGCTTGCTGCCGGCCAATCTTCCCGACAACGAGCGGCTCGAGTTCTCGACCCTCTTCGAGCCCAGCGCGGCGATCGGCGGCGACTACTTCGACGTACTGCGCATCGACGACGACCGGCTTGCGGTGATCATCGCCGACGTCTCCGGCCACGGCCTGCCGACCGGCCTACGCATGGCGATGCTCAAGGCAGCGCTGGTCATCCTGGTCGAGGAGTCCAAGGCCCCGACCGAGATCTTTCGGCGCCTGGACCAGATGGTTCGCGCCGAGAGCCGGATCTTCGTCACCGCCACCATCGGCATCGTCAACCATCGAATCGGCAGGCTCGATCTGACCAACGCCGGCCACCCCCCGACCTACCTGGTTCGCAACGGCACGGTCGAGGAGATCCTGCTGCCCGGCAACCCGCTCGGCATCCTGGGCGCGAACTATGGCGAACGGAGCCTCGCGCTCGAGGCGGGGGATCAGGTGGTCTGGCTGTCCGACGGGCTCATCGAAGCGACCAACGACGCCGGCGTGCCGTTCGATTACGACCGCGTGCGCGCGGCGTTGGGACAGAAGGCCGCGGACGCCGATGCCCTGCGCGATTCCCTGATGGGCGCGGTCGCCGAGCACGTGCACGGCCGGCCGGCGGACGACGACCGGACGCTGGTCGTCATGCGCTACAAGAGCAGCGCAGCTTCGTAGCGGCTACCGACCGCTGCCGACGGCCGAGCCGGATTCATCGAGTCCGAGAAACCCGAAGATCCGCTTGATGTAGTTCGTGGTCTCGCGGAACGGCGGCACGCCGCCGTAGCGATCGACCGTACCTTCGCCGGCGTTGTACCCCGCCAGCATCCGAGGTAGGTCACCGTTGAAGCGCTCGGCCAGCCACTTGAGGTAGCGCACCCCGCCGTCGAGGTTCCTCTTCGGGTCGTGGATCTCGTTCAGCTTGACCCCGAATCGCTCGGCGGTGGCCGGCATCAGCTGCAGCAGGCCACGGGCTCCCTTCGACGACACCGCTCGCGGGTTGTATGCAGACTCCGCCCGCACCATGGCGGTGATCAGCCGCGCGCTGATGTCGTAGCGGCGAGCGGTCTCGTAGATCAGCTCGCCGTACGGGATCTCGGGCACCTCGTCGCCCTCGTCGAAGGCCAGCACGAACTCGCCGTCCTCCTCGATCCGCTCCTCGGCCGGCACGATCTCGTCATCGACGATCCGCTCGACGCGCTGGATCGACATCGTGAGCCGGCCTCCATTGGGCAGCTGGAAGCGCACCTTGCGGTCGTGCACCTCGTAGGCTTCGACCTTGAGCACACTGCCATCCACCAGGATGGCGAGCTCGGCAACCGCCGGCGTGGCCAGACAGCCCAGCGCCACCGCGGGGAGGAGGATCTGGCTACGAAGGCTCATCTCGAGTCTGACCTTGCACGAACTCCGCCAGGGTTGCTGGCGCCCGCTCGAGCAGCCAGGTAAGGACGCCCGGGCTGCCGGCCAATCCGTGCTGGCGATAGTAGTCGAACATCGCCATCAGGGCGTTGACCTCATAGCGCCCGAGACCGCGTTCCTCGAGCGCCAACCGGGTCTCCACCGCCGGCACCTCGACGGCCCGGATCGCCCGTCCCAGCGCCTCGCCGAGGCGCTCCGCCACTTCGTCCTGACTGAGCGGCGCGCTGCCCACCAGCTCGTAGATCGCGCGCTCGTGCCCCGGCTCGGACAGCACCCGCGCCGCCACCGCCGCCACGTCCTCGAGCGCCACCAGGGAGATCCGGCTGGATGCCGGGTACGGAATCCGGTAGACGCCGCGGTCGACGATCTCACTCCAGCCCGCCAGCAGGTTCTGCATGTAGGCCGTCGGCTGGAGGATCGTCCACGACAGGTCGGACTCCAGCAACGCCTCTTCGACCCGCAGCTTCTGCCAATGGTGGGGCATCTTCTCCGCCTGCGGATGGAGCACCGAGTGATAGACGAAGCGATTCACGCCAGCCGCTTCAGCCGTCTCGATCGCCAGCCGCCCGAGCTGCGTCTCGTTTGGACGCAGGTTCGGACAGACGTAGTAGACCGCAGCCGCGCCCTGAAACGAGGTCTCCAAGGCCCCGGGGTCGGCAAGGTCGGCCACCAGGATCTCGGTGGCCCCGGCGCGCTCGAGCTCTTCCAGCTGACCCTCACGGCGGATCAGGGCACGGACTTCGACGCCGCGCGCGGCGAGCGCGCGCGTCACCGCCAGACCGGTCTTGCCGGCTGCGCCGGTAACCAGGACCGGCGCCGTCAAAGATTCGTTCCCTGCCGGCCGGCGGCGATCACGTAGGCGGTGATCGGAATGGCGATGCCGTTCACCCCCTCGAACTTCCGCGCCACCTCGCAAACGGCATCGCGGATCGTCCGCCGTCGAGCCTCACCGACGCTGGCCAGAAGCTCACTCTTGCGACCCCCACCCCGGAGCTCGGCCAGAAACACCGCATCCCCCGAAGGCGGCCGCCAGTGATGGGTTACGGCCGTGAGAGAGGCGGTCTCCGGGTCGAAGCCGACCCCGGCGAGCTCGACCTGATAGCGGCGCCGATCCCCGAAGGCGAAGTCGGCGTCCCGGAACGTGTCCTTGGCGTCGCCGAGCTCACACTCGTAGATCGCGTTCAGCTGGCCGAGCGCCGGGTTCTCTTCGGCGGCCGCCCAGGCGGTGTAGGCGAGCCGGCCACCTGGCTCGAGCACCCGCGCAACGTCTCGGAGCGCGCGGTCGGGATCCGCGAAATGATGGACGCCGAAGTTGATCGCGGCACCTTCGAACCGAGCCGATCGCAGCGGCAACCGGCTCGCGTCGCCGGCCGCGAAGCGGGCACCCGCGACCCGATGTCGGGAAGTGCGAGCCATGCCGATCGAGGCGTCCAGCCCGAGCGTGAAAACGCCTCGCCCGGTCGCCGCGGCCGCCACCACACCACTCCCGCAGGCGAGGTCGAGCAGGCGGCTCCCGGCGGCGACGCCCACGGCATCGAGCAGCTCCGGCACGAACAGCCCGGTCACCGGGCCCCAGCTCTCGTGGTAGCAGTTCGCGACCCACTGCGGGCTCGCTCCCGGCCGCGCCGGCGCCGTCGGCCCGCCATCACCTTGTAGTCGCGGACTCATGACCGTGGGTGATGCTGGTCGTACAGCCGCCGCAGCCGCTGCTCGTGGATGTGGGTGTAGATCTGAGTGGTCGAGATGTCCGAGTGGCCGAGCATCATCTGGACCGCCCGCAGGTCAGCGCCGTGCTCGAGCAGATGAGTCGCGAAGCTGTGGCGGAGGATGTGCGGCGAGAGCTCGCGCACGCCGACCGAGGCGCCGTGGCGCCGCAGGTTCTTCCAGAACCCCTGACGGGTCAGGGGCCCGCCGCGGGCGTTGACGAAGAGGGTCTCGTGCCGTCCGCGGGCGAGCGCCGGGCGCGCCTCCTGGAGGTAGCGCCCCACCCAGTCCTCGGCCTGCTCGCCGATCGGCACGATCCGCTCCTTGCCGCCTTTGCCGTAGATCACCAGGAAGCCGACGTCGAGTCGCGCCTGCTGCAGCTGAAGGCCGACCAGCTCACTGACCCGAGCACCGGTAGCGTAGAGCAGCTCGATCATCGCGCGGTCGCGCAGGCCGAGCGGCGTCTCGACGTCCGGAGCCTGGAGCAGCGCCTCGACTTCGCGCTCCGCGAGCACCCGCGGCAGCTTGCGCCAGAGCCGCGGCGGCGACAGGTTGACCGCCGGGTTCGAAGCGCGGTCGCCGCTCTCGACCAGATGGCCGTAGAAACCGCGGATCGCCACTCGTGCCCGGTCGATCGAGCGCGGCGAGAGGCCGGACTGCCGTAGACCCCGAAGGTGGGCGGACAGCGCTTCGGAGTTCGCTTCGAACATGGTTGTCCCGAGCTTGCCCAGGTCGCGCCGCAGGCGCTCGAGGTCGCGGCAGT
The DNA here is from genome assembly GCA_029263375.1 of Acidobacteriota bacterium. Classification (GTDB taxonomy): domain Bacteria; phylum Acidobacteriota; class Thermoanaerobaculia; order Multivoradales; family JAHEKO01; genus JAHEKO01. Next base: position 12,074 of record JAJCXP010000147.1, read on the forward strand.
ACGCTTCGACTGTCAGGTCGGCGAGGCCGCGCTCGAGCGACAGCGCCTCGAGATAGCGCTGCAGAAGCGGCTCGGTGGATGTGGCGGTCGCGGACATCGCCGGATCGGCGCTGGGTAGCTACAACCGCACGCCGTGCTTGTCGCAGATGGCGGCGATCTCGCTCTCCTCGAGCACGCAATTCGACTCCTTTGCGCGACCGAAGATCTCCTCCACCAGGTCGGGATCGGCCGCTGCGCCGCGCGATTCGAGCCAGTAGACGACGTTGGACTGGCCGCTCATCGGGCCGATCTCGATCTCCTGGCTGCGGCCGATGAGACCCGCAGGAACGCCGGAGTAGATCCGATCGGCCAGCCAGGCATCGCCCTTCTTGTGAGCCTTGATGATCGCCGCCGCGTGCACTCCGGTGCCGGTACGAAACGCATCGCGGCCCAGGACCGGGTAGTTGTCGGGACAGGGTACACCGGTCGCCTCGGCGATCAGCTCGCAGTACTCGGGCAGGGCCGACAGATCGCGATCGATCCAGCCCATCAAAGAGAGGTTGACCAGCAGCAGGTCGATCGGGGTGTTGCCGACCCGCTCGCCGATACCGAGCGCCGTCGCGTGCAGGCGGCTGGCGCCCGCCCGCGCCGCGGCGATCGAGTTGATCACCGACAACGCGCGGTCGCGGTGCCCGTGCCAGTCGACGCCGGTCTCCTCGCCCACCACCCCGCGCACGAAGCCGACCACGTTGGCGGCGCCTTCCGGAGTCGCGTGCCCGACGGTATCTGCCACGCACACCCGCTTGGCGCCGGCGTCGACCGCCGCACGGTAAAGTCGTTCGAGGTCCGCGGGCGCCGCGCGCGTCGTGTCCTCGGTGACGTACATCACCGGCAGACCGTTCGAGACCGCGTAGGACACCGCCTCCTCGGTCAGCTTCAGCAGCCGGTCCATCTCCCAGCCCTCGGCGAACTGGCGAATCGGGCTCGAGCCCAGAAAGCAGCAGCACTCGATCGCCAGGCCGGTGTCCTGCGAGACCTCGATGATCGGGTCGATGTCCTGACGCAGCGTGCGGGCGGCGCAGTTGGCAGCGATGTCGAGCTTCTGGTCGACGATCTCCTGCGCCAGGCGGCGTACCGACTCGACCACGTGCGGCCCCGCACCGGGCAGGCCGATGTCGGCGGTGTCGACGCCGAGCTCGGCCATCAGATGGAGGGCGCGGAGCTTCTGATCCATCGACGGCGTCTTGACCGACGGCGACTGCAAGCCGTCGCGCAGCGTCTCGTCGTCGATCTGGATCGGCCCACAGAGCGGCCCGGGGGCCTCCTCGGGGCGGTTCCAATCGTGGATCAGGTCGGACTCGGTCTGGGTCATGGGACTACGTGACCACCGCGGGGGTCAGCAGCTTTTCGGCGATGAAGTCGCCGACCTCGGAAGTGCCGCGCTCGCCGCCCAGGTCGCGGGTGGTGAAACCACTCTGGATCGCCTCGGCGACCACGCGCTCGAGCTCGTTCGCCGCCTCGGCATGGCCCAGGTTGTCGAGCATCAGCGACGCGGCCAGGATCGCCGCCATCGGGTTGGCGCGGTCCTTACCGGCATACTTGGGCGCCGAGCCGTGCACCGGCTCGAACATCGAGGTCCGCCCCGGGTGCAGGTTCGCCGACGCCGCGATGCCGAGCCCGCCCTGGAGCGCCGCGCCCAGGTCGGTCAGGATGTCGCCGAACATGTTGTTGGTGACGATGACGTCGAAGTTCTCGGGCTTGCGCACCAACTGCATGGCCAGCGCGTCGACGAACAGATGGCTGGACTCGATCTCCGGATACTCCACCGCCACCTCTTCGAAGCAACGCATCCAGAGGTCGTGGCCGTAGCGCATGACATTGGACTTGTCGGCCATGCACACCCGCAGGTTCCCGTGTCGAAAGGCGTAGTCAAACGCGGCCCGAATGATCCGCTCGACGCCCTTACGGGTGTGGATCTCCTCCTGCACCGCGACCTCGTCCGGAGTACCGAACTTGAAGTTGCCGCCGACGCCGACGTATGCGCCCTCGGTGTTCTCGCGGAAGACCGCGAGGTCGATGTCTTGCGCACCCTTGCCCTTGAGCGGGCAGAGCGAGTCGTCGTAGATCTTGATCGGCCGGAAGTTGATGAACAGGTCGAGCTTGAAGCGGATGCCGAGCAGGATGTCGGCCGCGTGGCGCATGTCGGGGATTCGCGGGTCGCCATAAGCGCCGATGAAGACCGACGAGTAGTCGTCGCGCAGTTCCTCGATCGTTCCCTCGGGCAGCGTCTCGCCGGTCTCGAGGTAGTGATCCGCGGACCAAGGCTTCTCGATCAGCTCGAGCGGCAGGCTCCAACGCTCCTTGGCAGCCAGCAGCGCCTTGACCGCCTCGGCGGTCACGTCACGGCCGATGCCGTCTCCGGGCAGAACCGCAATGCGCTGCGGCCGCCTCTCGTTCGGGGGTGTTGTATTCAAAGTGGAATTCTCTCCGTAGGTTAAAGTCTGGAAACCCATTCGCACAGCCCGGCCGCGACGAACGCCGCGTAGTTGCCGATCGCGTAGCCGATCAGCGCCATGAGGATCGAGGCCGGAACCAGGCTCTCCTTGTGGTGAGCGGCAACGACCGGAGCCGAAGCCGCCGCGCCGATGTTGGCAGCCGAGGCGATCGCGACGCTATGAACGTCTACGCGGAAGAGCCGCGCGCCCAGCAGGCAGAAGAGCCCGTGAATCATGATCCAGATGAAGGCGCCCAGAATGAACGCCGGTGCCTGCCAGAAGCCGCTCAGCGAGGCGGTCGCCCCCATTCGGGCGACGAACACATAGAGGATCGCCATCGCCAGGTGGTGCGAGGCGGGGATCCGCCGGGCCTTCGTGAACGACAGCAGGATGCCGAGGGTCGTAAGCAGCAGTACGTTCCAGGTGCTCGTCGTGAGCACCTGCCCCATCTCGGGCAGATGAGGCGCCAGCCAGGCGGCCAGCCAGGTGGCACCCAGCGCCAGCGAGAACAGAAAAATGTAGTCCTCGAACCGCGCCGACCGCTTTTCGCCTTCCTCCTCCGCCAGCGCGGCTCTCTCCATGTCGGCGAGCCGGTTCTTGTCGACTCTCGCCCAGCGATTGAACTTGTCCGCGAAGCTCTTCGAGCCGAGCAGCACCGGCAGCCAGACGACATAGATCACCGTGTCGGCAAGCACCGCCAGGCCGAGCATCGGCGAACCGTCCTCGAGCTCCAGACCGCCGGCGACCGCCATCATGTTGCCGGTGCCGCCGATCCAGCTGCCGGCGAGCGCGCCGAAACCCTTCCAGGCGTCGGGCTGGAGCCAGCCCTTGACCACCAGGTAGCCGATCGGCGCGCCGACAACAACGCCGACGGTGCCGAGCAGCATCACCGCCACGCCGCGGCCCATGACGCGCACGGCGGCCTTGACGTCCACGCCGATCAGCAACAACACGATGCACACCGGTAGTCCGGTGGTCCGCATCACGTCGTAGGCGCCGGAGCTCGGCGGCAGCACGCCGACGTTGCGCAGCACCATCGGGGTGGCGTAGATCCAGATCAGCGGGATCAGGTAGTCGAACACCTTCCAGCCGGTCGCCCGCTTGAGCCAGAAATAGAACGCGGCAATGCCGGCGAGGGCCGCAATCACCGCGGCGTCGGATTCAATCACCTACGGACGATATCAAAGGGGCACGGCTGGCGGCCTCCTCGAGAGAGTCGCGTCAGCCGCGCCACGATCGAGCGGAGTTGGATATCCTTGGCGATGTGCGGGAAGACCGGAGAATCGCCTCGATCGGAGCCATCGTCGTGGGCGCGGCAGCGCTCGTATTCCTGCTTCTCCACTGGCGCCAGGGGACGAATGAGCGCGAGCCGGAGCGGCTTGGGCTCGACGACCTGACGACCACGACGCCGGCGGCGGAAGGCGAGCTCGAGGCGGTGGCCGACTGGCTCCGCGCCCGGCTCCTGGACGGCTCGCTGGAGGATCCACCCGAGATCGCGGACACCCAGCCGAGGATCCTGTTCCTGACGCTGGGGGACGGGCGCGGGCCGGGCGTCGTGGTCCGCGCCAAGGGCGAGGGGCTGGCGGAAGCCGCCGAGCGCGCCCTGGCAGAGGCGATGACCATGGACCGGAGTCTCCTGGACCGAATCCGGCTCGATCTGGTCGTCCGGGTCTTCGAGCCCCAGCTGGTGACTCCCAGGGGACCTCTCGCCTTCGAGCGCGGGCTCGACGGACTCGCCTTCGACAGCCGCAGCGGCATCGCCTTCCTGCCCGACGAGGTCGTTGTGCGCACCCTGGTCAACAGCGACAACGAGATCCGTGCGGCGAACATCGAGAAGTACCTTCGGCGCCTCGACTCGCCGCTCGCGCGCGAGCTCGATCGCCTCTGGGCTGCCGGCGACACCGAAGTCCGCCAGTTTCGCACCCGCGCGATCTTCGCCGACGGCGACCGCTCCTTGCCGCTCTATCGCGGCCATCGCCAGTTGCAGCGGGCAGATCCTCATGGCCTGATGGCGGCCGCCGAGGCCGCCGGCGACTATCTGCGCCGCGCGGTGCGCGATGACGGCAGCTTCGTCTACTCCTACCTGGCGAAAACGGACGAGGAGAAAGACGACTACAACATGCTCCGCCACGCCGGTACGGCCTACTCGATGCTCGAGCTGTTCGAGGAAACCGGCGACACCGACCTGCTGGCCGCCGCCGAGCGCGCGCTGGACTTCCTGCGCCACCGGATCGTCAACTGCGGAGCCGGTGACGGACGCGGCTCCTGTGTGGTCGAGAAAGGGTTCGTCAAGCTTGGCGGCAACGCGCTCGCGATCCTGGCGCTGGCTCGTCACGCCCAGGCGACCGGCGACCTCTCCGACCTGCCACTCATGGCCCGGCTGGCGCGCTGGATGACCAGCGTGCAGAGCGCCGAGGGCGAGTTCACCATCCACAAGCTGGAGCTCGACAGCGGCGTCGTCGACGACCACATCTCCGAGTACTACCCCGGCGAAGCGCTGTTCGCGCTCTCCAGGTTGCATCGGCTCGACGGCGATCCCGCCTGGCTGAGCGCCGCGCTGCGCGGTGCCGAGTGGCTGATCACCGAGCGTGACGGCGACCTTGCCGACGACGATCTGAGCCACGACCACTGGCTGCTCTATGCCCTCAACGACATGACCGCCATCCCGGGTGGCAACGCCGACCCGATTCTGAGCGCTCATGCCCTGCGCCTCGCCCGGGTGATCGCCGCCGCGCAGAACCGGCAACCCGAGTTTCCCGACTGGCTCGGCAGCTACTACAAGCCGCCGCGCTCGACGCCCACGGCCACCCGTAGTGAAGGGCTGTGCGCCGCCTTCGAGCTGGCGAACCGGCTCGGCCGGCAGGCCGAGGCCGCAAAGATCCTCGCCGCGGCCCGCCTCGGCGTCGAGTTCCAACTCCAACTGCAGTTCGGCCCGGAGTCGACCCTCTTCCTGCCCGACCCGGCGCGGGCGCTCGGCGGCCTGCCCCGCAGTCTCACGAACTTCGAGATCCGGATCGACTACGTGCAACACAACCTGTCGGCCTTCCTGGCCCTGCGTCGGATCCTGCTAGGGCAAGCCGCCGGCGCCTCGTCCTGAGGACGGAAAACGTGCCGAGCGAAACCTCTAGGGTGGACATCGGCAACGGTTGGAAGATCATCGCGATCCTCGGGGTCGTCGCGCTCGGCGCCCTGATCGAGCCGACGGCGATCGTCCGCGGCATCCTGGCGTTGGCGGCGGCGCTGGTCGCGATCTGGCCGTCTTCGGACGAGCCGAGCGCTGGCGGCCGGCGCACCCGGATGATCGTCCTGCTCACGGTCTTGGCAGTCACGATCTCGATCTCGTCGACGCTACCGGACTTCCTGTCGACTACGAAGGTTCGGGTTTGGAACGTCTACCACTACTACCTGGGCGCCAAGTACTTCGCGGAGCTCGGCTACACGGATCTGTACGAAGCTACGCTGCAGGCCGATCGCGAAGGCGACGACTACTGGCGGGATATCCGGCGCATCCGCGACCTCGACACGTACGAGAAGAAAAGCCGTGACCCGAGGGTCCAAACCTACGAGCCGAGCACGGCTTTCTGCGCTGAGCGCTGGACCGAGTTTCGGCGCGATGTCGAGGCGCTCTCGAGCCAGCGAGCGCCGCGCGCGTGGCGCGGCATCTTCGTCGACCGCGGCTATAACGCCACGCCGTTCTGGACCGTGGTCGGTGCGACCCTGACCCGCATGGCGCCGGCCGACCGGCCGCTGGCGCTCAAGCTCCTGTGCAGCCTCGACCTGCTGCTCCTAGGCTTGACCTTCTGGCTGGTCGGCCGCACGTTCGGAGCGCGATCCGCGGCGCTCGTGGCCCTGCTGTTCGTTCTAAGCCCGGTCAACCTCGACCGCCTGCTCGGCGGCTTCCTGCAGTACGACTGGTTCGCGGCGGTGGCGATCGGCGTCTGCCTCTACCGGCGCGGACGTCCCGTAGGCGCCGCGGCAGCGATGTCCTACGCGATCCTGACCCGGATCTTCCCGGTTTTCTTCGTCTTTGCCGGGATGGTGCCGCTGGCCAGGACCGCGTGGCAGACCCGGAGGCTGCCGAGGCGCCCGGTGCGCTTCGTGGTCGCGCTCGGCGTTTGCGGTCTCCTCGGTCTGGGCCTGAGCCTCGGCAACGGACGCGGTCTCGCCGGATGGCAGGAGTTCACCGACGGGATCTCGCAGCACAGCGAGCACCACGTCTTCGGTGAGCGGCGGCTCGGCCTGAAGCACCTGCTCACCCAGGAGCTGGGCAGCCTCGATCTCGAACCCACGATCGAGCAACGACGGAGCACGTTCGAGCGCCAGCGAGGCGTCTACTTCGTCTCGGCCATCGCCCTCGGGGTCGTCTTCGTCGCCGGCGCCTGGCGGCAGCGCTCGTGGAGCGCGCAGTTGCTCGGACTGTTGCCGACCTACCTGCTGCTCGTCATCTCACGCTACTACTGGTCGTACCTGGCTCTGCTGCCCCTGGCCGGCGGCCGGCGCGGCCCGCCGGCGATCCGGGCGCGCTGGCTGGCCGGAGCGCAGCTCCTGGTCTTCGCGGCGGTCTACGGCTTCCAGTCGCAACGGCCGGGCCACTACGCCGAATACATCATCTTCGGGATGCTACTGCTCGTCTACCTGGTATTCACGCTCGCGGTGCTCTCTCCGATCCGCCGAGCGAGATAGCCGGGCTAGCCGGACAGAGAAAAAGCCGGCCCACTCGGGCCGGCTCGTGCTGTCCTTCTGAGGAGCGAGGCTCGCTCAGGCGACGAGATCAGGCGTCATCGTCGTCATCATCATCATCGTCGTCATCATCGTCGTCGTCATCGTCGTCGTCATCGTCGTCATCGTCGTCGTCGTCATCGTCGTCGTCGTCGTCGTCGTCGTCATCGTCGTCGTCGTCGTCGTCGTCGTCGTCATCGTCGTCATCGTCGTCGTCGTCGCCGCTCCGACGCTCGGAATCGCTGTCGCTATCCGAATCGTCGCGTCCGGTGAAGACGAGGCGCTTGTTTCGAAGACGAACCG
>JAJCXP010000148.1 GCA_029263375.1 Acidobacteriota bacterium
CATCTGGCCGATCCCGCTGGCGCCGTTCTCGGTACTGGTGACGCCGGTGACGAATCGGGACGAGGCGGTGGTCAACGCGGCCGAGGGGCTCTACGAGGATCTGCTGGCCAAGGGAGTCGACGTGCTGCTCGATGATCGCGACGAGCGGCCTGGGGTCAAGTTCAACGATGCGGACCTGGTGGGGATCCCGGTCCGGGTGGTGATCGGCTCGAAGTCGCTCGCTGACGGCAAGGTCGAGGTCTCGCTGCGGCGAGATGGGAAGAAGGAGCTGGTGCCGGTCGAGGGTGCTGTCGAGCGCCTGGTCGAGCTGGCGGCCGTCTAGGGCGCTCGGGAGGGATTGGGTCGGAGCTCTCGCGGTCCCCGCGCGCGACCGGTCACGGGGATGTGGTTGATTGTACGAATTCCTTACCTGTGGTAAGTAATATGTCAAGAGGTAAGGATGCCGGTAAGCACACTCACCAGCAAGGGCCAGCTGACGCTGCCGAAACAGATCCGCGAGCGGCTGAACCTTCGGTCAGGTGATCGCGTCGAATTCCGTCTTACGGATGAGGGACAGGTGATGGTCGAAGCGGCGAGCCAGGATCTGCGATCTCTCAAAGGGTTCCTGAAAGCGAGACGGCGCCTCACTCTCGAAGATATGGACGTGTCGGTGCGGGGTGGTGGAACCCGCTCGTGAGCGAATTGCGGTGATCGCGATCGACACCAACGTCCTCGTGCGCTACCTGGTCGAGGACGATCCGAGCCAGACCGCGCGCGCTGCCGCGCTGGTTGAAGAGGTGATGTCGCGCGACGAGCGGATCTTCGTTTCTCAGATCGTCCTGTGCGAAGTCGTCTGGGTGCTCACGAGCGGCTACGGGTTCCAGCGCAAGGAGGTCTCCGAGGTGATCAGGAACCTTCTCAAGACCCGGCAGGTGGTCGTCGAAGAGCCCGACCGTGTGCGCTGGGCGATCGATGCCTACGCCCGAGGCAAGGCCGACTTTGCCGACTACCTGATCCTCGAGAGCGGCCGGGCGGCCGGTTGCGACCGGCTGGCCACCTTCGACGCCGAGCTGCTCGGGCAGCCGGACGTGTTCTCTCCGTGAGGCGGCGACGACGGAAGCGGCTACGGCTTCGGAACCTTGAGGCCGACGCTCGCCTTGATCGACTTCGCCCGATTGCCGTCGATCTCCAGCACCTCCAGCGTCAGCGGCGGTAGCTCGATCGAGTCGCCGGGGCGTGGCCTGCGGCCGAGCTCGGAGAGGATCACGCCGCCGATGGTGTCCTCGTTGCGATCGCTGAACTCGAGGGTCAGGGCGTCCTCGAGGTCCTTGACCAGCATCTGGCCGGAGATCTCGTAGGTCGACTCGCCGGTCTTGACCAGTTCGGGCGGCTCGAGGTCGAACTCGTCCTGGATCTCGCCGACGATCTCCTCGATCACGTTCTCCATCGTGACGATGCCGCTGACGCTGCCGAACTCGTCGATCACGGCGGCCAGGTGGCTGCGCTCGCTGCGCATCCGGCGCAGCAGGCGGTCGAGCCGCATCGTGTCGGGCACGAAGGCGATCTCGCGCTTGAGTGGGATCAACTTCTCGGGCGGCGGATCGGCTCGGAAGATGTCCTTGATGTGGATCAGCCCGACGACATGGTCGAGATCGCCGTCCTGGGCGAGCGGGAATCGGGTGTGGCCGCTGGCGCGGGCGTGCTCGAGGTTCTCCTCGACCGGCTTGTCGGTCGACAGGTAGACCACGTCGGGCCGGGGCACCATGATCTGGCGCGCGGTCCGGTGGGAGAGCTCGAAGACGTTGTCCAGGATGTCGCGCTTCTGGTCGGAGATCGCGTCCGGCTGGCTCGACGACAGGATCAGCCGCAGCTCTTCCTCGTCATGAGCCGACTCCTCCTCGGAGACCGGCTGGACTCCGAACAGCTTGAGGATTGCGTTGGCGGCGTGATTGAGCACCCAGATCGCCGGGTAGGTGACTCGGTAGAAGGCGATCAGCGGCATCGCGACCCAGAGGCTGGTCGGTTCGGGCTTGCGGATGGCCACCGACTTCGGCGCCAGCTCACCGAGCACGATGTGAAGAATGGTGATCACCATGAAGGCGGTGGTGATGCTGATCGTGTGCAGGACCGCCGGGCTGGCGCCAGGGATCCTCGACACCAGCGGCTCGAGCAGCCAGGCGAACGCCGGCTCGCCGATCCAGCCGAGCGCCAGGCTCGCCAGGGTGATGCCGAGCTGGGTCGCGGAGAGGTAGGCGTCGAGATGGGCGACCATGTGCCGCGCGGCTTTGGCGCGCCGGTCGCCGGCATCGACGTGTGGGTCGAGCTGGGTCGGGCGCACCTTGACCAGGGCGAACTCGGCGGCGACGAAGAAGCCGTTGAGCAGCACCAGGAACATGCCCAGTGCGAGCCCCACCCAGGGGTTGAGCCCGATGTCCACCGGAGGTCCACCGGCGGCGAACAGCCATACGCCCATCAGCGGCGCCTCACCTTCGAGACGAGCACGTCAAGCCGTCGGTTCCTAGGGTCTTGGTCCGGGTAAGGGTTTGGTGGTTGGGAGTCGGCCGAATCGTCCATCTATCGTATCGATGCTAGCACAGGGCGGCCGATCCCGCCGGACCGTCAGCGGCGCCGGGGCGGGCTAGAATCGAGCCGGATGACGGGTACTGGGAAGCTCTGGTGGCGGACTCTGGCGGCGACGGGAATGGCCGTGCTGGCGATCGGTTGCGGCGGCCGGGAGCGGCCCTCGATCGTGCTGATCTCGATCGACACCCTGCGCTCCGACCGGCTGCCCGCCTACGGCTACACGACAATCGCGACGCCGCGGATCGACGCCTTGCGGGCCGACTCGATCCTGTTCGAGCGCGCCTACAGTCCTACCCCCACCACCCTGCCGGCGCATGCGACCATGCTGACCGGTCTGCTGCCCCCGGAGCATGGCATTCGCGGCAATGTCGGTTACGCGCTAGAGGCGGACCGCGTGCCCTACCTGCCCTCGATCCTGAGCGCGGCGGGATACGCCAC
>JAJCXP010000149.1 GCA_029263375.1 Acidobacteriota bacterium
GCCTTGGTCGGGTCGCCGAGCACGCCGGACGGGGAGATCTTGGCGGTGTGCTCGTACCACTCGACGGCGCGCTGGGACGCGAAGTCGAGGTACTGATTGGAGAACTGCGGCACCGCGGCCTCGGCCTTCGACATGTCGACCAGTTCGGGTCGCGTCGCGAGCGAGGTGCTGGTCTCGACCTCGCCGGCGTGCACGTCGTTGGCGCTCTCGGTCAGCAGGGCGATGTCGGCGTCGCTGGTCTCGCCGGTGTCGACGCAGGTGAAGATGTTCGCATCGCGGTTGATCTTCTGAGCCGCGAGCTGGAGGGTCGGCGCGTTGCCGCCGTGGCCGTTGACGATGATCAACTTCTTGATGCCGTGGCGCGCCGACGAGATACCGATGTCGTAGACGAAGCTCGCCAGCGCATCGGGGCCGACGCTGATCGTCCCCGGGAACGAGTCGTGGTGGTAGGAGACGCCGTACGGGATCAGCGGCAGGACCAGCGGCTGCGGATGGGTGCACGATTCGGCCACCCGACGACAGAGGAACTCGGCGTCCCAGGCGTCGGTGTCGAGCGGCAGGTGAGGACCGTGCTGTTCGATCGCCCCGACCGGCAGCAGGGCCGTGTCGACTCGAGTCAAGAGCTCCTTGGCGGTCACCCAGGTGAGCTCGCCGAGGAGAGGGCTGCGAGTGCCGCTCGCCGCGGGCCGGGCGGCATCGGCGTCGGCCACGACGCGACTCGCGTGGCGATCCGGGGCGTACAGCCAGGGGTCGTTGTGGGCGTCGAAGTCGACCCAGGTGCGACCGGAGCGCCGCACCGCGCCCTCTGTGTGCTCGAGCAGGATCGGCAGGATCCGCCGGCGCAGGTCGAGCGGCACAACGTTGGGCGGTGATGCGCTCTCGTCGAACCGGAGCTTGACGATCTCACCGCGACGCTGGGCCTTGCCGAGACCGGGACCGGACTCGGCAAGGATCCCCTTCTCGATCAGCACCGAAGCCAGGTGCGCGACGCCGGCGGCTTCCTGGCTGACGCCCTTCTGCGGTAGCTCGGCCAAGCAGCGCTGGATCTGCTCTCGGGTGTAGCCGCTCGCGGTGGGGTCGGCGTCGAGGGCGGTGAGCATGGCGACAATGCGCCGGCACTTCTCGCACTTGCCGCAGGGCAGGGCCCGGTCGCCTTCGAGGTGAGTGGAGTGACAGGACATCTGCAGCCGTTGGAGCTCGGGATAGCGCTCGACCAACGTCTTCTGGATCAGGAGCTCCGAGAGCGGTCTGAGCAGCGAGAACTGCACCAGCGGCCAGCTCTTGCGCCGGAAGTAGCGGCTCAAGGCGTCGTCGAAATAGCGACTCTGGTCGTAGAGCCCGTCGTAGTGGGTGATCTTCTTGTGCGTCGTGCGGTGGGTGGTGTCGAACTCGTCGCCGATCACCAGCCGTCCGATGCCGCGCTTGCGCAGGACCGGCAGGGCACCGAACAGGAAGACCGCGACCGTCCAGAGGCGGATCGGGTACTCGTCGGAGCGCACGCGGGCGAAGTCCTCGCGGACAAACGGCAGGTGACGCAGCATCCACGAGAACACGCGGTCCGAGGAGGTCCAGACGCGTGCGGTCGCCGTCGGGTCGTGCTCGCGCAGGTGACGGAAGCCGTTGATCGCCGTGTGCCAGTGCCGGCCCGATTCGTTGACGAATACCGAGTGCGTCTCGAGCCCGAGCTCGCGCAGCAGGCCGTAGCTCAGCAGGCTGTCCTTGCCGCCGCTCGAGAGCACGCAGATACGCTTGGCATCCTCGCTCCAGTCGTCCTCGCCCCCGCGAGCTCGCTTGCCGAGATCGGGAAAATCGAGGGCCGCTTGGAGGTAGCTGCGCCGGCGCACGACCGGCAGGCCGACCGCCGGGCCCTGCAGGAACGGATTCGGCTCGAGGAACTTCTTGACGTAGATCTCACGAGCCGTGTTGGCCGCCATCTCGGTCAGAAAAGTGCGGTCGGTCGAATCGAACGGGCCGTGGAAGACGATCTCGCGGCAGAAGAGGCCGTAATTGAGAGCGACCTGGGCTCCGATCAGGGAGGCGAGATTCTGCGAGGCGGGCTGGCTGGGGTCGAACACGTCCTCTTCGAACCGGTAGGCGAGCTCGGTCGTACTGCTCTGACCGTTCCGGTGGACGGTGTAGGGCATCGTCAGCCCGTCCTTCTCGACCTGCACCGGACCGACTTCGAGCCGGTCGATCACTACGAGAGCCGCGAGCGGATCGCTCTCCGTCGCGTCTCGACGCGCTCGCTCAGCCGGCAACGGACCCCCCGGTCTTGAGGTGGGGCGTCAGCACCTCGACCAGGCCGGCGGCGCCGTCGCGCAGGACGTCGAACGCCGGCAGCCCGGTTTCGCGCGTGATCGCGACGCAGGCGGCGTCGATCTCGTCACCTTCGAGCTCTTCGTGGTTGACGGTGACCGCTACCACCGGTCGGCCGGAGATGATCTCCAGCGCCTGGATCTGGTGCGGCAAGGGATGCATGGGGTAGCCCGGGAAGCCGTCGTACTCCTTGCGCGCCGGTGCGTGCTGCAGGACGACCACGTCCGGCCGGCCGGCGGCGAGCAGCTCGAAGCCGCCGGGATAGGCGGGGTTCATCAGGCTGCCCTGGCCCTCGAGCACTATCGCAGCGGGTGGGGGTTGGCTGCCGTCGCCGCGCCAGGCGCTCCAGGTTGCGTGCTCGATCTCGCCCGACACGAAGTCGCTGACGATCGAATCCGTAATGAGGCCGTACCGGGACCCTTGCATCCACGCGGTCTGGCCGGTGCCGACCAGCTCCGCCCGGTGGCCGGCCGCGCGCAGCGCGTCGACCAGGAGCCAGGCCGTCGTGCGCTTGCCGACCGCAGAGTCGGTGCCGAGCAGGGCGACCTTGAGGCAGTCGACCTGCCCGATCTTGCCGGTGAAGAAGTGCAGATCGTTACGCGCCGGGGGTTTGCGAACGTCGCGCAGAGTGACGCCGTGCTCGGCGGCGTGTGACACCAGCTCCGGGTTCTCGGACAGGAAGTCGTGCAGGCCGCAGTCCACGTTCAGGCCGGCGTGAATCGCCTCGTGGACGGTCGAGTGGTGCTCGGGGCCGAGGCGGCCGCCGTCCGGCGCCAGCCCGACGACGAAGTGGGTAGCCGGCGTGTCCGAGTTGTTGGCCAGCGCCAGAGCGTCGGCGAGCGAGGCGACCACCGGAACTCCCGCTTCGCGCCGGTCGAGGACCATGCCGGCATCCTTGCCGGCGTGCTTGGCGTCGACGATCGCGAGCACACGATAGCGCTCGCTGCGCCGGACGAGCCCGTGCGCGGTCTTGCCGTTGGTGGTGCCGAAGGCGCCCTGGCAGTAGACGATGGCGTTGCCCTCGGGGAAGCCTGGTTGATCAGTGGTGGTCATCGGCCCTTCCTCCCGGTCAGCACGGCGACGTAACGATCGCCGGGCAGCGGCTCCTCGGCGTGTCGCTCGAGCAGCGCGATCAGGCCGGCCGTCGAGGCCGGCAGCACGTTCAAGCTCTCTTCTTCCCGCAGCATGCGGGCGGTGCGCTTCATCCGGTCGTCACTCGCGAACGAGGCCCAGCCACCGGTGGTGCGGATCGCGTCGAGAGCGAGATCGCCATCGATCGATCGCCAGTTGATGAGCGGCTCGTTGACCGGCGTCTCGCGGATCTGGCCGGGCTCGAGGTCCTCGCAGAACTCGAGCTTCTTGCGGTAGGCGTTGACGATCGGGTTCTTGCCGAATGACGAGGCAGCGACCATTCTTGGCACGCGTGAGGTCTTGCCGCGCCGGTAGAGGCTGACGAAACCGCGGTAGATGCCCGCGAGCGTGGTGCCGTTCGAGACCGGCACCGCGACGATCGCCGGGGCGTCCCGCAACTCGTCGTAGATCTCGTAGGCGATCTCGCCGTAACCCTTGAGCTGAATCGACGTGTTGGCGCCACCGGGATTGGCGTCGTACAGCTCCTCGCGATCAGCCACCTCCTGCGAGATCTCGACCGCGGTCTCGTAGTCGCCCTTCGTCCGGCGGACCTCGGCCTCGGCGCCCTCCATCTCGCCCATGCGGTTCGTGTGGTATTTCTCGGGGACCATGACCACCGCGCGCAGACCCGCCGCCTTTGCGGCCTGAGCCAGTGCGGTGCCGAAGTTCCCGCAGGACGCCACTGTGATGCTGTCGTAGCCGCGCCGCATGGCGTCGGCGACCTGGGCGTAGGCGATGCGGTCCTTCTGGGTACCGCTCGGGTTGGCGCCTTCGAACTTCAGGAAAAGCTGCCGCAGACCCGAGCTGCGCTCGAGATGTCGCGCCCGGGTGAACTGGGTGTCACCGACCTCCGACTCGAACAGATCCTCGAATTCTTCGAGGCGCTCCTCGAGTGAAACGCTCGTTGCCATGCTAGAGAATTCCTTTCGTAGTGAGCTTCCGTCCACGCTCCGCGGGAGTCTATGCTGCTTGTCGGCGACGATAGCAAGCTGAATCATCTTCGGGTGAACCGGTCGGCGGGCTCCCCTTGACGACTCCAGCGACGCGGTATTCCAGCTCGACCGGTGCAGGCCTTTGATCCGGGTGCTCGCACCCGATTTCGCACGATGCCGGGGCGGGAAGTGCGGTACCGGCGGAGCTGCGAGCTGGGCTCAACTCGGATCCGGACCGGCTCCGTTCACGCCCGAGAGCCAGTGCATCACGTTGAGGAGGAACTGGGCGTTCTGCGGGGCCTCAGGGTGGTTCATGCCCGAGACTGTGCGCTCCTTCTTGGTAATCCGCTCCTGAGCCGAGAACATCGCGGCTTCGCCGAACACCGCGATCCGGCCGGCGCCGAATCGCAGCGCCGCGCCCTGCAGCATGCCGTCGGCACGGATCGATGGAGTCGTAGACTTGAACACCCAGGCTTCGCTTGGCAATCTCACGCGGCTGCCTTCCGGAACGCTCAGCAAGGGCTCGACCTCGCCGACCGCGCGGAACGCCTGGCCGGTGAAACTGCGCACCGAGTCGACCCGTTCCGTCCCGTCACGGCCGTTGGTGATCTCGTGATCGGCGAGCCCGGTCTCGCGCGTGAAGGCGAGGTGCGAGGCGCCAGCGGCGTCGTAGAGAAAACCGTTGACGAAGTAGACGCCGAAGGCGGCGCCGAGCTCCTCGACGGCGCCGGGCATCGGCATGTGATCGGCGATCAGCAACAGCGAGCCGCCGGCCTCGACCCAATCGCGAATCGCCTGGACCTCGTCGGCGTCGAACGCCTGCTCGATTGGCAGTTTCCAGCCCTTGACGTCAGACGCGGCGAGCGCGTTGGCCACCACGTAGACGCTACCGCGAGACAGCGACTCCGCGGTGGCGGGCTCGGCGATTCCGCGCACGCGGTAGCCGTCGCGGCGCAGGAGCCTCGCGAAGGGTGCGTAGCGGCCGTCGGCCGTGTGGAAGTTCGAATGCGCCTCGTCGATCTGGACCAAGGGGCCTGCGCCTTCGGAGTAGGCCGGCCGCGCGATTGGTGGCTCGAACGTGAGGTCGGCCTGCTGGACGGCGGAGGAACAGCCGATCAGGATGGAGATCAGGGCGGTCGCTGCAAGGGCCCGAAGCCGGCGCATCCCTGATGCTACTGCGGCGGGGCGGTGACGGTGAACTCGACCTGATTGAGCGACCGGCAGCCTTCGTCGTTCACCAGGGTCAGGAGCAATGTCTCGCCGATCGGAAGGTTCGGGACCCGGACGTTGAGTCGATCCACCAACTGCGCCTCGACGCGGCCAGGCTTGTCGCCGAACAGAACCGTTGGCGCCGCGCCGATGCCGCTGGCGCCGACTCCGATCCGGCGCCCGGGGGAGGCGCTCCGCCGGTTGGTCCGGGTGATCACGGTCTGTTCGCCGACGCAGGAGTCGTCGCACAGGTCGCCGATACCGTCGCCGTCGGTGTCTGCCTGAGTCGGGTTGAACCGTTGCGGACAGTTGTCGGCGCAGGACGCCGTGGCACCGGCAAGGCAGCTTGGGACCGAAGGGTCGTCGAGAACGCCGTCGCCGTCCGGGTCGTCGGCCATGCGTTCCGGCACCAGGCCGGAGATCGCGTGCAGCCACCGGTACCGGCTCAGACCCGGAGCCGCGACGCCGGAGAGAGTTCCGCAGCCGGCCGCATCTCCGGCGCCGCCCGGAAGCAGGTCGAACCTCGCCGCGGCCGGGTCGACGAAACCGGGATCGACTCCGACCAACGAGGTCACGGGCAGCTGCGTCCCCGTTGGCACGTCCTGCGGGTTGTCCCAGAAGCAGGGCCCGAGGCCCGCGTTGTTCACCGAGTTCAGGAAGTTCGTGGCCTTGACGTCGGTCCCCTCGATCGCCGTGGCGAGCCCGGTCGAGGCGCTCATGCCGGTCATCAGGACGCCGTCGAAGGTCACCGCGTCGAGGTAGTCCGCGGCGGGCGAGGGCAGTCCGAAGATGGCATCGAACGAAGTGGTCCGACCGGGTGTCGAGGCGAAGGTCAAGTTGCGAATGGTCATCCCGACCGTGGGCGCGCCCTGGTCGAACACCGCACACCGGCCGCTACACCCCGGCGCCGTCGTTTCGAGGTCGTACATCACGACGTTCTCGAGCGAGCCGTCGTTCATGGCGCGCGCGAGCCGCGTGCCCGAGGTCTCGACGTCGTGCACGATGCCGTTGGCGACCATCGAGTGGTCAGACCCGAACAGACGGTGATCCTCGTTGCCGATCGCGTTCCGCACCACGAAGCCGTCCACCTGCCAGGGCAGCCCA
>JAJCXP010000150.1 GCA_029263375.1 Acidobacteriota bacterium
CTCTGGACGCCGAGCGCGAGCGCCGACATTGAGGAAGATTCGGTCCGCTTCGAGCAGCTCGTCGCCGACACGCACCGTGCGCTCGCTCTCGAAAGTCGCGTGATCGCGGAAGAGGGTGACGTTCTCCATCCCCTCGAGCCAACGGGTAGCTCCTTCGTTGGAGGCGCCGGAGATCTCCCTCATCCGGGCCTTGACCATCTTCATGTCGACCGTGACCGGACCGTCGAGCACCACGCCAAAGTCGGCCGCGCGCTGGGCCATGTGCGCAGCGCGTGCGCTGGCCACCAGCGCCTTGGTTGGAATGCAGCCGTAGTTGACGCACGAGCCGCCGATCTTCTGGCGCTCGATGACGGCCGTGCTGAGTCCTTCTCGATCGAGTCGCGCCGCCAGCGCCGGGGCGGCCTGTCCGGTGCCGATCACGATGGCGTCGAATTTCCGAGGCATCGGGTCTCCTATTCGAGAGTTCTGAAGAGGGTGCGGCGTGCTCAGAGGAAGCATACCTGGCGTGGACACCCCGAAGGATTGGACGAACGCCCGCATCCAATCGATCGAATCTATGCGAGGCGAGGAACCTACAACTACGGAGGAGAGAATCATGGTCGTTCGTCGTCCAGTCCGAACCCACTCGAGTACCCAGATCGCCGCCGGCGCCCTGCCGGTTCGCCGTCTGGCGGCTGTGCTGCTGATCCTGCCGATGGCGCTACTGACGCCGAATCCGGGCGCCGCCGGCCCGTGTCAGGAGTCCGCGCGCCAGGCGCGCAAGGCTTGCAAGTTCGACGTCAAGGACAACTTCTGGGAGAGTGTGGCGATCTGTACCCACCTGTCGAGCGATGGTGCTCGCGTCGCCTGCGAAGCGAATGCGCAGGACGCGCGCGACGAGGGCACGGAGGAGTGCCGCGGAATCTTCTCCGGCCGGATGGACTTCTGCTCCGCCTCGGGCGAGGTGCGCTACGACCCGTCCTTCAGCGCCGGCATGTTCACCGACGTGTTCAATAACAACAATCCGTATTGGCCGCTCGCGGTCGGCAATCGCTGGGTGCTCGAAGGCGACGGCGAGACGGTCGTGGTCGAGGTGCTGAACGAGACCAAGCGCATCGCTGGCGTCGACTGCATCGTCGTCAACGACGTGGTCTCGGACGAGGACGGACAGCTGATCGAAGACACCGATGACTGGTATGCCTACGCGACCAATAACGACGCCTGGTACTGCGGCGAGAACGCCAAGGATTATGAGTACTTCCCGGGCGATCAGCCGTCGGTCGCCGAGCTGGTCAAGATCGACGGGTCGTTCAAGCATGGTGTCGAGGGAGCCAAGGCGGGGGTGCAGATGTGGGCGTCGCCGACACCGGGTCAGATCTACCGTCAGGAGTTCTCGCTCGCCAACGCCGAGGATGGCGCCGAGGTGCTCTCCTCGAACTATAGCTACGGCGACGGCAGCGGCCTCGACCGCCGGGTGCCGCAGGCGCTGGCCGAGCTGTTCTGCAACAACGACTGCGTGGTGACCCGCGAGTTCAACCTCAGCGAGGTCGGCGGCGAGGCGCTCAAGTACTACTCGCCGGGCGTCGGTGTCTTCCTCGAGGTCGACGGCAGGAAGGTCGTCCAGCTGGTGGACTGCAGCCACGACGTGCGCTGCGAGCAGCTGTAGAGGGCGGTGTCGGAAACTCCTGGTCCGGCCGGGCTCCGTCCTCGGCTCGGCCGCGCCCGGAGGGCATCGGGAGCTCCTGGAATTCCGGGGGCTCCTCAGGCGTTAGGGTAGAGCGAACGCAACCCGCCGGAGGAATCCTCAGATGCCGACTCGAGCCGAAGCCAGCTGCAGCCTGATCATTGCCCCGAACGAGCTACCCGACCCCCAGATCGACATCACGACCTCGTCCCCTGGTAGCGAGCAGGTGGCCGTACTGGCCGGTGGCTGTTTCTGGTGCGTCGAGGCGGTGTTCAAAGCGCTCGACGGTGTTAGTACCGTGACTTCGGGTTACGCGGGCGGTACCGCCGAGACGGCCGACTACCGGACGGTCTGCAGCGGCCAGACCGATCACGCCGAGGTGATCGAGATCCGGTTCGACCCGAGCCGCACGAGCTTCGGGCAGTTGCTCAAGATCCACTTCGGCGTCGCCCACGATCCGACCCATGTCGACCGCCAGGGCAACGACGTCGGCCGTCAGTACCGGTCGGCGATCTTCTACGCCGATGAGGAGCAGCGGAACGTGGCCGAGGCGTACGTCGACCAGCTCGAGACGGCCGGTATCTTCGACGCCCCGATCGCGACCACGCTCGAGCCGCTCGAGGTGTTCTACGAGGCCGAGGACTACCACCAGGACTATGCCGAGCTCAATCCGGCGCAGCCCTACATCGCCGCGACCGCGACGCCGAAGGTGGAGAAGCTCAAGGCCTACTTCGGCGACCGGCTGAAGTCCGAGTAGGCGGCACCTACATCGGGATGATCTGACGCACCGAGAAGGTGAACGTCGTGCCGCCGGCGCTGATCCGGTCGCCGCTCTCGAGCTTGGCCGAACGCACGCGGTGGCCGTTCAGGAAGGTGCCGTTGCTGCTCTCGAGGTCGCGCAGGAAGAACTCGGTACCGCGCTCCTCGACCTGGAAGTGCTGGGCCGATACCGCGGCGTCGGCGAGGCGGATCGCGCCTTTTTCGCGTCCGATGATCGTGACCCCCGAGCGCAGGCGGAAGTCGGCGTCACCCGGCGGCTGCCCCTCCTGGGTCAGGAAGCCCTTGATCTTGACCGTCACCGCCGCCCCGGCGACCGAGTCGGCGTGCAGCAACATGGTGCCGGTGGCGTCGGGTGCGCCGTTGGCGAGCTGTGATTCCGGGATCAGGATCGTCTCGGCGCCGGGCTCGAAGGTCGCGCCGATCTCGAAGTCCGAACCGCACCCCGGGCAGGTGATGGTCGCCGAGGCGCGCGCGAGGCTCGCCTCGTAGGCGACGCGTTGGCCGCAGTGGGCGCAGGCGGCGTCAGCCATCGACGAGATCCTTCCAGGCGAGCTTGAGCGTCTTGGGTGGAATCAGCACCACGCGCAGGCGGCGCGTGTCGCCCGCCGCGAGCGCGACCTCGGTCCGGCGGACGAGATCGAGCTTGGCCTCGATGCCCGTGACCCGGACATCGATGACGTGCTCGCCCGCCGGGACCGGCACCGTGGTCCAGACGTCCTTGCCGATCGAGCGCTTGATGAAGTTGCGGGCGCCTGTGAGTGATCGAGTCCAGCTCTCCTCGCCGTCGACGTAGAGCGTCAGCGTGGCGTCCTTGAGTCGATTGCGGAAGACGATCTCGAGGTACCCCTTGGCGACAACCGTACTCTTGTGGGGAGTCTCGACGCGACCGCCGTCCGCGGCCGGCGTGACCACCCGCTCCGCGGCCGTAGCCACCGGCCTGCGAGCGGGAATCGTTGACTCCGCGATCGGTTCGGCCGGGAGCTCGATCTCATCTTCGAACGCCGGCGGTGTGGGCGGCGGCTCCGGTAGCAGATCGAGGGCACCGTCGCCGACGGGCGCGGAGCCCCCGAAGCGTTGTGGGCGCTCCACTAGGCTCAGCTGGATCAGCGGCGGCTCCTCGGCCGGACTCGCTCCGCCCGGAGCCGACGCCCAGGGACCATAGCGGAGCCCCAACAGCCCGGCGACGACGACCAGCGCGAAGGCCGCCCAGCCGAGCGGCGAGGATCGCCCTTCTGCGTCGGCCGACGTTGCGCCCGAGGTCGCGGTCTCCGCCGGTGGTGGTGTCGGTAGGGTCGCGGCCAGATCGGCGCCGCGGGCGGGATCGCCCGGAGCGAGCGGCACGCCGCCGGCCGAGCCTTCGGCGGGTGTCGACAGTCGCGGCGGTGGCGGTTCGATGCCGCGCAGAGCGCGCGCGAAGTCGAGGGCGCTTTCGAACCGCTCGTGCCGCGACTTGGCGAGCGCGCGCATCGCCACCCGTGCGAGGGTGCCGTCGGCTCCGGGCAGGAGTGTCTGCGGCGGTCGCGGGTCGATCTCGAGAATCATGTAGGTCAAGCTGGGCAGGGAGTCGCCCTCGAACGGCACGGTTCCGGTCAGGCACTCGTAGAGCACGGCACCGAGCGAGTAGATGTCCGAGCGGTGGTCGACGTTCTCGTTGCGCAGCTGTTCCGGAGACATGTAGAACGGCGAGCCGGGGATCCAGTTCGAATGTGTGATCGACATCGAGGCCAGCTTGGCGATGCCGAAGTCGGTGACCTTGATCACGCCGTCGCGCCCGCACAGGATGTTGCCCGGCTTGACGTCGCGGTGCACCAGGCCCTGGCGATGGGCGGCGTCGAGCGCGAGCGCCACCTGCTCGACGACCTCGAGCGTTCGGTTGGTCGGCAGCGGTCCGGTATCGGCCAGCACCTCCTGGAGCGAGCGGCCGTCGATCCACTCCATGGCGATATACGACAGGTCGGTCGCCAGATCGGTGTCGGCGTCGAAGATGGTGACGATTCCAGGGTGCTCCACCCGTGCGGCGGTTTTCGCCTCGAGCACGAACCGGCGTCGGAGCTCGCGGCGCTCCTTGGCGCCCACCTTGAGAGCCGGCAGGTAGACCTTGAGCGCGACATGGCGGTCGATGTTGGGATCGAGCGCCAGGTACACCTGCCCCATGGAGCCGCGGCCGAGCTCCGAGAGGATCCGGTAGCGGCCGATCTGATCGGTGGCCTGGGGCAGCGTCAGCATGACGGTTCCGCGCGGCTACAAACGCGCATCCCAGCATTGACGAGCGCCTGTCGCGGCGCAGTGATCTGCTTCACTCGGTGCGGCGAATCTCCGAACGAACTGTTGACGTTCGACTGCGCCTCATAGAAGAATTACTCCGAGCCAACAAGTAGGAGGTGCCGTATGAAGACCTTCGCAGCTAGACACGTTCTGTTTGGTTTCCTCTTGGCGCTCGTCATCTTGCCTCCGCCTCTGGTCGCCCAGGAGGGCGATCAGGCTGGGGAATCGGAAGAAGCGGCGGACGATGCGTCTGCCGCCGACGCCACCCAACCGGGCTTCGGCGAGTCGATCGTGGTCACCGGAACCCGAAAGGAAGGCCTGGTGCCGACCGAAACGTTGTCGCCGATCGACGTCGTGACGAGCGAGATCATCACCGATCAGGCGAGCTTCGACTTGACCGACGCCTTCGCCAGAATCGCGCCCTCGTTCAATACGCAGCGCTTCCCGATTGCCGACGGCACGGCGTTCATCCGCCCGATCTCACTGCGCAACCTTTCGCCCGACCACACCCTGGTGCTGGTCAACGGCACACGGCGGCACCGCTCGGCGCTGGTCAACTTGCAGCTGGCGCCGCTGGGCACCGTCAATCAGGGCTCCCAGGCTGTGGATTTCTCGACCCTGCCGGCGTCCGCCATCGAGCGCATCGAAGTGCTGCGCGACGGGGCTTCGGCTCAGTACGGCTCCGACGCGATCGCCGGCGTCGTCAACGTGATCCTCAAGGACGCTTCGGAGGGCTACTCGTTCTCCATTCAGACCGGCGAGTATTCGGAAGGCGACGGTGGCCGCACCACCTACGGCGGCAATGCCGGTTTCCCTCTGGGTGACGATGGGTTCCTGAACGCGTCGTTCGAGTATTCGACCGCCGACACCACGTCGCGCGGCGTCGCGCGACCCGATGCGGCGTTCGTGGCCAGCGTTGTCGGCCCCGCGCAGACGCCTCTCAACGGTCTGGGCCAGCGCTGGGGCGACCCGGACGTGGAGGTCTGGAAGCTGTTCCTGAACGCCGGCAAGGACGTCAGCGACAACGTCGAGGTCTACTCGCACCTGAGCTACTCGGAGAACGAGACGATCTCAGACTTCTTCTATCGCGGCCCGGTGCTCGACCCGGTGCATCAGTTCGCCGCCCGGACCACCCTCCAGGCGGACGCCGACGGTGATTTCCTTCCCGACCCCGCGCCGCAATCGCTGGTCAACGACATCCTGGCGCAGGGACTGAACCCGTCGGACTATCTGGTGCCGGACCCGTCGAGCCCTAGCGGCTTCGTGCTCCGCAATCCCATCTTCTCGATGTTCCCGGGTGGCTACAACCCGAATTTCGGCGCCGACCTCACCGACCTCGCGTTGGTGTTCGGAGCCAAGGGGCAGACGTCGGGCGGGCTGAGCTGGGACACTCGGGGCCGGCTCGCGGAGAACGAGGTCGAATACGTCATCTCCGAGACCATCAATCCGAGCCTGGGCGCTCTGTCGCCGACCTCCTTCAATCCCGGAACCCTGACCCAGGAGGAGACCGGCTTCAACGCGGACTTCGTCAAGCCGATCGAGGTCGGCAATCTGGCGTCGCCGCTGAACGTGGCGTTCGGCTTCGAGTATCGCGACGAGACCTACAAGATCGGCGCCGGCGACCGAGCGTCGATCGAGGCCGGCCCGACGGCGGCGATCTTCGGCGTCGGCTCCGACGGCTTCCAGGGTTTCCCGACCGAATCGGCGGGTAGCTTCAGCAGCGAGAGCCTGGCGGTCTACATCGACACCGAAGTCGACTTCACCGACCGTTTCTCGGGCGGCCTGGCCCTACGCTTCGAAGACTACGACGAGTTCGGCTCGACCTTCGACTGGAAGCTCTCCGGGCGCTTCGACTTCACCGACGCGTTCGCGGTCCGCGGCACGGCCAACACCGGTTTCCGGGTGCCGACGCCGGGGCAGGTCAATACCCTCAACGTCACCACCAGCGCGGACTCGTCCGGGAACCTGATCCCGAGCGGCGTCTATCCCGTCGCTCATCCGGTTGCCCTGGCGCTGGGCTCGATTCCGCTCCAGCCCGAGGAGTCGAACAGCTTCACGGTCGGCTTCGTCGCGTCGCCGACCTCCAACACCAGTCTCACCGTCGATTACTACGACATCACGATCGACGACCGGCTGGCGCTGCAGAACAACATCGTCACCGAGGCCGACGTGCCGATTCTGACCGCCGCGGGGGTTGCCAATGCCGAGCTGCTGGTGAACAGCATCGCCAACTTCTTCAGCAACGCCTACGATTCGGACGTCAGCGGCATCGACCTCGCGATCACCAGCTTCTTCCAGGTGGGGGCGGACAGTCTGCTGACGGTCGATCTTCGCCACAACCAGAACGAGCAGAAGGTCTCCGGCGTCGCCCCGGGCACGATCAACGCCTCGCGCGTCTTCGATCTCGAGAACCAGGTGCCGGAGCAGCGCACGAATCTCACCGTCAGCTATGACAGCGGCGGGCTCTTCGCCGGCTATGTCCGGGCCAACCGCTACGGCAGCTGGCAGTCCACCGGTGGCTTGTTCAGTGCCGGTGACGCCAGCGACGCCTCTTCGTACGGCTCGGAGACTCTCATCGACGTCGAGGCCCAGTTCGGCTTCGCGAATCGGTACGAGATCGCACTCGGCGCCGAGAACGTCTTCGACGTCGAGCCGGATCGCGAGCAGGATCCGGTGCTCCAGTTCCTGGGCGTGACCCACTCGATCACCTCCCCGTTCGGATTCAACGGGGCGTACTACTACCTGAGGGCGGGGGTCAGCTTCTAGGCGGCACGGAACGAGAGGTGAGCGGGCTCCTGGCTCGAGTCGGCTAAACTGGGCCGATCACGAAAGGGGGAGCTATGAAGCGGATCTTCTCGATCCTGGTGCTGGGCGTCGCTATCGTCGCGGGGCTCGGATGTGCGGGCGAGCCAAAGGAGCCGGAGCCGCCTGCGAAGACCGAGGCGGAAATCGCAGCGGAGGCGGAAGTCGCGCGCAGAGCAGCCGAGACCACCGCCCTGTCGGACCGGGCGGCGCAGCTGAACAACGCGATCGATCAGATCGGCGGTGATGGCGGAGCCGAGATGCCGGCGGCCCTCGAGGCGACCTTGAGCCAGGTCGAGGAAGCCCAGGACGGCGTCGAGCGGCTGCTCGCCGAGCTCGGGCAGGCGAGTGGCGACGGTTGGGAAGCGGCACGTTCGCGACTCGACGCCGCTCTCAGCGACCTGGAGGCGACCAAGAACGGCGCCACGACCGCGGTCTCCGACTGGCAGGCGCGGGTAGCGGCGGCGCTCGCGATGCGCGAGAGCGGCGGCACTCGGATCGATCCCAAGACCGGTCTGATCCAAGGGCTCGATGGCGGCGATTACGGACAGTACCTGCCGTCGGCGATCGAGCGGGTGCAGCAGCGCCTTCGGGACATGGCTCGCTACGCCGGTCCGGTCGACGGCCATCTCGGCGCGGCGACCATGCAGGCGATCGGTGAATTCCAGAAGGAGCAGGAGCTGCAGGTGAGCGGCGTCCCGTCGCCGATGACCCGTAGCCGGCTGTTTGCCGCCGAGGGCTAATAGATTCGGATCACGAGCGCCAGGTTCGACTGGCGCTCGCTGAGCCGCCTCGCGATGTGTGAGCGGGGGGCCGGGAGTTCCGGGTAGACTCGGGCCGCGACCCGCGAACTACCGGTGTGAGGGCTTGCCGCGCCGGCTCTATCAAGGAGAAGTCATACATGCCTCCCAGCTTTCGAATGGCGGCCGCCATCGTTGCGGCAGCCGCCTTGGCCGCTTGCGCGGGCGATTCCGCGCCGACCGGAGCCCGCGACATGAACTCGACTGCCGACAATCCCCTGCTTGCCGAGTGGACCGGCCCGTACGGCGGCGTACCGGCGTTCGACCGACTGGACCTCGCGGCGCTCGAGCCGGCCATGGAGGCCGGCATGGCCGAGAGCCTGGCCGAGATCGAGGAGATCGCCGCCAATCCGGAGCCGCCGACCTTCGAGAACACGATCCTGGCGATGGAGCGTGGCGGCCAGGCACTCAACCGGGTCTTCACCTACTGGGGCATCTGGCGTTCCAACCTGTCGACTCCGGAGTTCCGTGAGGCCCAGGGCCCGCTGGTGCCGAAGCTCTCGGAGTTCCAGTCGAAGATCACCCAGAACCGGGCGCTTTTCGACCGCATTCGGGCGGTCTATGAGGGTGATGAGATGGCGACCCTGCGCCCCGACCAGCAGCGACTGGTCTGGTTGGTCTACGACGGATTCGCCCGCAACGGCGCGACTCTGGACGGCGCGGCCAAGGATCGCTACGCCGAGATCAACAAGCGGCTCGCCGAGTTGCAGACCCAGTTCGGCAACAACGTGCTCGCGGACGAGGAGGGCCACGTGCTCTTTCTCGAGGCCGATCAACTCAGCGGTCTGCCGAAGTCGTTCGTGCAGGCGGCGGCTGCCGCCGCCACCGAGCGCGGCCAGGAGGGCAAGTTCGCGGTCACCAACACCCGCTCGTCGATGGATCCGTTCCTGACCTTCTCGGATGAGCGCGACCTCCGGGAGAAGGTCTGGCAAACCTACTATTCGCGTGGTGACAACGGCGACGAGCACGACAACAACGCCCTGATCGCCGAGATTCTCGAGCTGCGCCACGAGCGCGTCCAGCTGCTCGGCTATGACAGCTACGCGGCCTGGCAGCTCGAGAACCGGATGGCGAAGACGCCCGAGCGGGCACTCGACCTGATGGAGGCCGTCTTCCCGGCGGCTCTGGCCCGCGTCGAGGAGGAGGTCGCCGACATGCAGGCGATCGCCGACGCGGCGGGCGCCGGCATCAAGATCGAGCCCTGGGACTATCGCTACTACGCCGAGAAGGTGCGCAAGGCGAAGTACGACCTCGACTCCGACGAGATCAAGCAGTACCTGCAGATGGACAAGCTGCGCGAGGCGATGTTCTTCGTCGCCGGAGAGCTGTTCGGATTCGAGTTCGCGCCGATCGCCGACGGCGTGGTGCCGGTGTATCACGAGGACGTCAAGGTGTGGGAGGTGACCGACCGCTCGACCGGCGACCACGTCGGCCTCTGGTATCTCGACCCGTACGCCCGTGGCGGCAAGCGCTCGGGAGCATGGGCATCGGCCTTCCGCAGCCATGAGACCTTCGACGGCAAGAAGACCGTGCTGGCCTCGAACAACTCGAACTTCATCAAGGGTGCGCCGGGCGAGGCGGTTCTGATCTCCTGGTCCGACGCCGAGACGCTCTTCCACGAGTTCGGTCACGCTCTCCACTACCTGTCATCCAAGGTCGAGTACCCGACCCTGAATGGAGGTGTGCGCGACTACACCGAGTTCCAATCACAGCTCCTGGAGCACTGGTTGGTGACTGACGAGGTGATCGACAACTACCTCGTTCATCATGAGACCGGCGAGCCGATCCCGGCTGAGCTGGTGGCGAAGATCAAGCGGGCGGCCACCTTCAACCAGGGCTTCGCGCAGGCCGAGTACGTAGCCGCAGCGCTGGTCGACATGATGTACCACACCACCGATCCGACCGGTATCGACGCCGACGCCTTCGAGCGTCAGGCGCTCGCCAACCTCGGCATGCCGAGCGAGGTCGTGATGCGGCATCGCAGCCCCCACTTCGGACATATCTTCTCGAGCGAGGGTTACTCTGCCGGCTACTACGGCTACCTCTGGGCCGACGTGCTGACGGCGGATGCCGCGGAGGCGTTCGAGAACGCCCCCGGTGGCTTCTACGACAAGGATCTCGCCAGAAAGCTGGTCGACAATCTGTTCGCGGTTCGCAACGCGGTCGATCCGGCCGCCGCCTACCGCGCCTTCCGGGGCCGCGACGCCGAGATCGGCGCGGTCATGCGCAGCTACGGCTTTCCAGTCCCGGGCGAATGAAGAGAGCGCCGGGGATCGGGGGCTGCGTCACGTCACGCCGGCCGAGCGCCGCGAGGTGGCGGGCGGCCACGCTCCTGATTGTCGGTGCGCTGCTGGGTGCGAGCTCGGCGAGGGCGCAGCTCTCGGTGATCGCCACTTCGCCGGCTGCGCACGCCCTGGACGCCCGTCGCGGCTCGGCGATCGAGGTCGAGTTCGATCGCCCGGTGGATCGGGCGTCGGTGACCCGCGACAGCTTCTGGGCGTTCGGTCGCTGGAGCGGTGCCGCCGAGGGCGCGCTCGCCTTTCGCGATGACGACCGGGTCATGACCCTGATGCCCGAGCGGCCGTTCTCGGCGGGCGAGACGGTCATGGTCATCCTGTCGAACGCGCTGCGCGGCGCCGACGGTAGCTCGATACGTTCGGCCGGCTATTCGTTCCAGTTCTGGACCCGGTCGCGGGGCTCGGGGTTCGACTTCGTCGAGCTCGAGCGCTTCTCGACCCGGAGCTCACCGTCGGTCACCAGCCGCGCATACGGCGGGTTCGGCTCGGATCTCGACGGCGACGGTTTCCTCGACCTGACGATCGTCAACGAAGACACCGATGACCTGCGCACCTTCCTGAACCGGGGCGACCGGTCGGGCAGGTTCTTCGACTTCCTGGAGCCGCCGGCCGTGGTCGGCAACGTGCCCAGCCCGAGCGAGCCGAGCGACTTCGACCGCGATGGCAACGTCGACGTGGCGGTGGCGAACACCCAGGACAACACCGTCTCGATCCTGCTCGGTAACGGCGACGGGACCTTCGGTCCCGCGCAGCACGTGGTCGTCGGCACCGAGCCGCGTGGCATCACGGTGCTCGACGCGGACGGGGACGGCGACGTGGACATCGCCGCCACCGCGTTCCTCGACAGCGGCGTGACACTGCTACTCAACGACGGCAGCGGCCGTTTCACCGCGGGCCAGTCGCTCAGCGCCGGGATCGGGGAGCGGGCGCTGGCCGCGGGCGATATGAACGACGACGGGATTCTCGACCTGGTGGTGGGAGTCCTCGTGTCGCAGGAGATCCACGTCTACCTCGGCAACGGCGACGGTAGCTACAACTTCGCGGGACGGACCGCGAGCGGCGGCGAGACCTGGATGCTGGTTCTCGGCGACGTCGACGGCGACGGCGACGAAGACGTGGTGGTGGTCAACAGCTCCTCCGACAACGGCGCGGTGCTGCTCGGCAATGGCCGCGGCGGGCTCGGCGCCGCGCGGACCACGGTCACCGACCCGTTCCCGCTGGCGACCGATCTCGCGGACCTGGACGGCGACGGCGACCTCGACTGGATCACGTCGAGCTTCTTCGGCGACTGGATGGTGTTCGAGAACGACGGCTCGGGCTCCTTCTCCCTGCTCGAGTCGTTTCCCGCGCCGCTGGCGGCGTCGTGCTCGATTCCGATGGACTTCAACGGCGACGGGGCGCTCGATCTGGTGCTGATCGACGAGCTCGAAGACGAGGTGGTGCTGATGGCGAGCCGTGGGGTGGGCTTCTCGGCGAGCTTCGAGAGCGGCGACACCAGCGAATGGGCGCGGGCGCGCGGCGCGCTGAGCGTCGTCACGCCCGGTCTCGCCGGCACCGGGCACGCACTCGAGGTGATCGTCGACGGTACCAAGAAGAGCTCGTTCGTCGAATCGAAGTACCCCACCAAGGAGCCATCCTGGCGGGTGAGTTTCGAGATCGGCGTCGGCGCGCTCGACCTTGCCGGCGGCGAGGTCGAGATCATGCGCATGAGTGGCGGCCGGCGGCAGGCGTATCTGATGATCGAGGACCGGAACGGCACGCTCGAGGCGCATCTGTTTGCCCGCGAGAACGGTGGTTTCCGGGACGTCGGCTCGGTTCGACTACCCGCCGCGGGTAGCGTGCGGCTGGGCGTCGAATGGGCGAGCGCGTCGGCGTCATCGGTAGCCGATGGCCGTGCGGCGCTGTCGAAGGACGGCCGGGTTCGGGCCGAGGCGAACGACCTGGACAATCACGGCAGGGTGATCAAGAAGGTGCGACTCGGCCTGCCGGGCGGATCGCGTGGTGCGACGCCAGGGACGGTGCTGTTCGACGAGTATTCGTCGAGACCCTGACGCGCGAGGGAGCTATGGCGCGGTGTCAGGGGCGCCGATCCAGAAAGCCGAGTATCGCTCGGTTGACCGCGGCGGGCTGTTCGAGGCTCGAGAGGTGGCCGGCGCCCTCGATCTCGACCAGCTCGGCGTTTGGAAGTCGGTCCGCGATCGCGCGAGAGCGCGCCGGCGGCAAGGAGGCGTCCTCGCTGCCGACCACGACCAACGCCGGAGCCTCGATCCGGTGGAGCTCGTCCAGCAGATCGTCGCGGGCGATCAGCGCGTCGAGCACGATCAGGATCGAGGGAATGTCGACCGACCGGAAGCGCCCGGCCCATTCCGACACCAGCTCGCGCCGCTCGCGGCGAGTGGTCCGACCGAACATCTGTCGAGCCACCTGCGGCGAGACCGGACCGAGCCCGAAGCGGCGCGCGATCCAACCCAGCGCCCTGTACTTGAGGCGGATCGGCGCCTTCTCGGCGCCGGCATCGGTATCGAGCAGGAGCAGACTCGACACCCGGTGCGGCTCACGCAGAGCGGCGCGCATGGCGATCATTCCGCCGATCGAGAGGCCGGCCCAGGCGGCGTCGGCGATCTCGAGATCGTCCAGCACCGCGATCACGTCGGCCACCAGGTCGTAGAGCGTGAGCGGTTGCGCGATCGGGCCCGAATCGCCGTGCCCGCGCATGTCGATGTTGATCAGCCGGAAGCGCTCCGTGAGCGGTTCGATCTGCGGCTCCCACATCGCGCCCGAGCAGAGGAAGCTGTGCAGCAGAACGACGGGGGCACCGTCACCGTGCACACGGTAGTGGATGCGGATCCCCTGGCTTTCGACGCTGGGCATCGGTTGTCGCTAGCCTACCTGGTCCGGCGTCTCGTTAGGATGGGTCGATGAGCGAGCAGCGGCCGAGACCGATTCTGGCCCTCGACTCCCCGGTAGCGGCGGCGGTCGCCTTCGTGGTGTTCACGGCGCTGCTGAGCTTACCGGGACTGGGGTCGAGCCCCCTGGTTCGGATGGAGGGAATGATCGTCGCCATCGCCCAGGAGATGCTCGCCTCGGGCGACTACTTGATCTCCCGCCTCTACGGCGAGATCTATACCTACAAGCCGCCGCTGCTCTACTGGCTGGTTGCGGGCAGCATCGAGCTCACCGGGAGCTCGAGCGAATGGACGATCCGGCTACCGGTGGCGCTATCGGGACTGATCCTGGGACTCGGGACGCTCTGGAGCGTCGGCAGCATCGCGGGCTCGCGGGTAGGCTGGATCGCGGCCGTTGCGTCGTCGACCGGAGCGCTGGCGCTTCAGAAACTGCGCATCGCCGAGTTCGACGCGCCCCTGGCCGCTCTCGTCGGTATCGCGGTGGCGGCCGCCTGTCACGCGTTCGCAAGTGACGACGAAGCCTCGAAGTGGCCCTGGCTGATCTGCTATCCGGCGCTCGCGGCGGCGGTCCTGGTCAAGGGCGTTCCGGCGCTCATGATCTTCCTTCCGGGCCTGGCTGTGGCGGCGGTGGCCAGCGGTCGCGTGCGGGAGCTGGGGCGCTGGCCGCACCTGCTCGGCGTCACTCTCTGCGGCGCCCTGAGCGGGCTCTACCTGGTTCAGGCGCACTCAGCGGCCGGCTGGCAGGCGTTCATCCAGCCGCTCGAGGAGGCCCGGCTGCGCGGCGGCGATTGGACCCTGGCGGCCGCCGGTCGGACTCTGCTCAAGCCGTTGCTCATCGTCGGCTACTTCCTGCCCTGGAGCGTCGTCCTGTTCTGGGCGCGGCCGGAGGGCGTTGCGAGCCCGCGCTCCCGCCTGGTCCGATCCGCCTGGGGCTTCCTGGTCGCGGGCACGCTCGCCTTCATGGCGGTTCCGACACACGAATCCCGCTACTACCTGCCGCTCGCGGTGCCGGTCGGCATCCTCGCCGCGCTCGGCCTCGAGACCATGGCCGGATCGAGCCGCCGGCTCGCCCGAATCGTCCCGGCGGCGCTTGCCGGCGCCGGGGGTCTTCTGGCGATCGGTCTGGGTGCGGTGCCGGCATCTCCGGCGCCATCGGTGGCCGGGCGCGGGCTGCTCGTCGGCCTGGGCGTGGTCGCGTTGACGATCGCGGCCGGGCGGTTTCGCCACGGGCGCTTCGGGCATCCGCTGCACGCCCTGCTGGTCACCGCGCTCTGCTTCTGGAGCGCCGAGACCCTCGCCTTCGGCCCCGGGCGCGCGTCGAGCCGCGACCAGCGTCCGGCTGCCGCCGAGCTGGCGCCGAGCCTCGCACCGGATGAGACGATCTGGGTGCCGTCGCCAGCCGGTCTGGCAGGCAACTACTCGGCGCTGCTCCACTATCTGGGACATCCGGTCTTGACCTTCGATGGCGCCCAAGGCCCGCCGGCGGGCGCCGCCTGTGTGATGCGCGAGGCCGACCTGACTCGCGTCGAGCCCGCGGTCCTAGAGCGCATGAGGGTGATCGCCGAGGCGACCGGCCCGCGCTGGACGTACCGCGTCTACCGCTACGAACCCTGAAGGAACCCGTCCGAGAGTCTCGAGATCCAGTCGACGCATGGCGTACTCGAGTCCCGCCGGCGGTCGAGGGTGCTCGCGCGGTCTTCGGTCTGCCGAGTGACCGAGGGCACGCTCCCGGTCGCATGGCCGCCCAGCTTCTCTCCTATCTGGTGAACAGCGTCCAGAGAGATCACATCTAGCGGTCGAGAGTCCGGGTCACCCCGAAGTGCAGGCTGATGTCGGCCGTGTTGGTGAAGTTCTGGAGATTCTCGGTTGCCGCCAGAAACAGCTCGTTCCGACGGCCCATCGTGCGCTTCACTCCGAAGGTTGCATGAATCGCCTCTTCGCCGATGCGGGCGGTGGCGAGCTCCTCGAAGGGGCCCTGGCCGATGTCGAGCTGCAGCACCCATCGGGTGCGCCGACCGGTGCCGAGCTCGACCGCGCCGAGGAGCGTGTAGATCTGCTGTGAGCCGATTCCGAGCCGGTCCGACGCGCCGAGAAACAGCGCTCCCGCCGCGCCGTGGATCGACCAACTGCGAAAGTCGTGGGAGACCAGAAACTGAAGGCCGAGATCGATACTCCCCGAAGTGACGATCGGCTCGTCGTCGCCGGTGGGTAGCTTGACCAGCGCCTCGAGGGCGGTGCGCGTCGAGCTCGATTCGTCGCCGGACAGGCGCACCTTGGCTCCGACCACGAGGTCGCCGATCCCGAACGACGGCGGCTCGCGCACCAGGACGTCTCCCTGGCGCGTGGTCGTCGCGATCAGGAATCGATCCCGGGTGGCGCCGGTACGACCGTCCAGGCCCAGGTCGAAGCGTTCGTGCAGGTTCTCGATCGATCCGTCCAACACACCGCCACCGAAATGCAGCAGCGGCAGCCGGAGCTCGAGCTGCAGGTTCCGACCGAAGCCGCGCCGGATCGCCAGCAGCAGCCGGGAGACCTCGCCGTCGATGAAGATCGAGCCGCCGTCTGACGACAGCTTGGCGAGCTCTTCGAGCTGCTCGAGAGTCACCGGCGCGCGTGTCGGCCGGGCCCTCAACGCCAGATCGATCTGCGGCGATACCGCCCAGCTGTTGGCCAGCGACCAGACGGCTTCCACCTGCCAGGCGCCCCGCTCGAGCAGCTCGGCGGAGGTCGGCTCGAAGGCCAGGAAGCCGACCCCCAGAAGAAAGTGATCGCGCACCGGGAGCGGCCCGCCGCGGCCGGGCGTCGAGCCCATGAGCAGCTGCGCGACGAACAGCGTGCAGACGATGCGGAAGGTGAGCTGGCGCACGAAGATGGACGATACTAGAAGGATCGCGCGGCCGTTTGCATCTGAGAAGGGCTAAGGCTTATGGTGGCCCCGCGAACGGAGGAGGTCGATGAAGCAGAGGTTCACCATCGGATGTCTCGTGGCCCTGTGGGCGGTGGCGATACCGGTGTTCGGCGAGTGGCCACAGTTCCGCGGCCCGGGCGGCGCCGGCGTGGCGCTCGAGGCGGGGTCGTTACCGGAGAGCTGGGGGCCGGAGACCGAAGGCGTGCGTTGGCGGACGGAGATTCCCGGAGACGGCATCTCATCTCCGATCGTCGCCGATGGGCGGGTCTTCCTGACCACCGCCTACGAGAGCCCCGGCATCGACCGTATGCGCACGGTCGCAGGCGTTTCGGCGATCGCTCTGACGCTCCTATTCCTGATCCTCTTCGGACGCGAACGGCGGCGCCGGCGTGACGCGGCCGGCGCCGCGAACGCGCCCTGGGAGGCGCGGATCGTCACCGGCGTCTCGCTGTTCTTCGTCCTGGTCGCCACGGTCCTCGCCGCCCGTCCCGAGCTGATCGTGCCGGTCGGTAATCCCGGGCGCGGCTGGCGGATCGGCGGTGCGATCGCGCTGCTGGGCGTGGCGGCGGCCTTCGGCTGGCTGCGCCGCGGATCGGCGTTGCGGCTGGTGGGATTGGCGCTGGTGGCGACCGGCGCCGCCGTGTTGCTGGCTCAGATGCCGCCCAGCTCATACGGACCGATGCCGCTGTCGAAGAGTCTGCCGCTGGTGATCCCGGCGCTGGCGCTCGGTCTATGGCTCGCCTACGGCTTCGTGCGCTCGCGCCGGACGCGGTCGGCCGGAGATCGCTCGGCGCCGGCGATCACCTTGATCCTGCTCCTGCTGGCCGGCCTGTCGTTCGCGCCGAGCAATCTGCTGAGCGGTCTCGAGCGCGTGGTCGTCTGCCTGGACGTCGACAGCGGCGAGATCCTCTGGGAGCGGACCGTCCTCACCAGTCCGGCCGAGAAGAAGTGGCCGAACAGCAGCTATGCGACCCCCACGCCCGCGACCGATGGCGAGCTGGTGTTCGCCTACTTCGGACATGGACTGGCGGCGCTCGACTACGACGGCAACGTGCTCTGGAGCGAGAGTTTTCCGGAGTACATGCAGCACACGCGCTACGGGGCGTCGAGCAGCCCGGTGCTGACCGTGGGCACCGTGGTCCTGGGTCACGAGCGCGAGCTCGACCTCGGCGACTCGAGCTGGCTCGCCGCCTGGGACAAGAGGAGCGGTCGCCGCCTGTGGTCGAAGGATCTGCCCGACGCGCACGACTCCTACTCGACGCCTCTGATGTTCGACGACGGCACGACCGATCAGCTGCTGACGCCGTCCTGGAACACCCTGGTCTCGTATGACGTCGAGTCGGGCGAGCGCCTCTGGTCGGTCGATTATCCGATGGAGCAGATGGTGGCGAGCATGGGCCGGGCGGGCGATCTGGTCGCGGTGACCGGCGGCGCTTACGGCGATCGCTCCTTGATGGTCTGGCGACTCGCGGGCGCGGGCGCCGGAACCAGCGCCGAGCTGCTCTGGCAGTCGAACCGCGGCGTGGCGGAGATCGCCTCGCCGGTGATCTATGCCGACAAGCTGTTCTCGGTCAACATCGGCGGCATCCTGACGGTCTACGACGCCGTGAGCGGAAGCGAGCTCTGGAAGAAGCGTCTCGACGGTGAGCACTACGCGTCGCTCGTGGCGGGCGACGGCAAGGTCTACGCCACCAACACGGAGGGCCGGGTGACCGTGATCTCGGCGTCCGATCTCAAAGTGCTCGCGGTCAACGATCTCGACGGACAGGTCTACGCCTCGCCCGGGATCGCGAACGGCTGCCTGTTGATTCGCACCGCCGACAGCCTGGTGTGCGTGGCAGGTAGCGGCGCGCCTGCGGCGGGCGTCTCCGCCCCGCCTGAGAGCACCTGAGGTAGGGCGGCGGCATCGAGCTATGTGCGGCATCGTCGGCATTGTCGGAACCGATGCGGCGCCCGGGCTCGTCGAGCGGATGACGCAGACGCTGCGGCATCGCGGCCCCGATCGGCAGCGCACCTGGTCGGGTCGTGGAGTCGAGCTCGGCCACACGCGACTGGCGATCCTCGATCTGTCGCCGGCGGGCGACCAGCCGATGACCCTCGGGCCGTTGACCATCACCTACAACGGCGAGATCTACAACTTCCGTGAGCTGCGCTCCGAGTTGCCCGGGCCCTTCCACTCGGACTGCGATACCGAGGTGCTGCTGCATCTGTTCGAGCGTGAAGGGGCCCGATCGCTGCAACGCCTGTGTGGAATGTTCGCGTTTGCGATCTGGGACGAGAGCTCAGGACGCCTGTTCGCCGCGCGCGACCGCCTGGGGATCAAGCCGTTCTACTACCGTGAGCTCGAGGGCGGCGGCCTGGCGTTCGCGTCCGAGATCAAGGCGCTGCTCGAGCTGGGCCGGCCGGCTGTCGACATCACCGCATTGCGCGACTACCTGACCTACAAGTACGTGCCGGAGCCCAAGTCGATCTACTCGGGGATCCGGCAGCTGCCGCCCGGGCACACGTTGATCTGGGCTGATGGACAGTCGCGCATCGAGCGCTACTGGACGCCGGCGAATCTGCCGGCGATCGACGACTCCGACCAGGCGGTCGAGCGGCTCGGCGAGCTGCTCACCGACATCGTCCCCGCGCACACCATCGCCGATGTGCCGGTGGCGGTGTTCCTGAGCGGCGGCATCGATTCCACCACCCTGATCGGACATCTGGAGCAAGCGCGCACGGTAACTCTCGGCACCGACATCGCCCGTCGCGACGAAGCGCCGTACGCCCGTCAGATCGCCGAGCACTTCGGCACCGAGCACGAGGAGGAGGTCGCGACCGGCGTCGACCTCGACGAGGCTCTCGAGACCATCCCGCGCGTCTTCGACGAGCCGTTCGGTGACACCGGAGCCTGGGCGACCTATCTGGTGTCGAGGCTGGCGCGGCGTCATTCGACCGTGGCGTTGAGCGGCGAGGGGGGTGACGAGCTCTTCTGCGGCTATCAGTGGTACACGAAGTGGCTGACCCAGGGCTCGTCCGCCGTGCAGCGTGCGCTCGCAACCGTCCTGCCGCCGTTCTCCGGAGCCGGGCGGTCGAGCCAGCGCCGCTCGCTCCACGGCCTGGAGCTCTATGGTGCGTTTCTCGGGCCGTTCACGCCGCAGCAACGGCAGGCGCTGCTCGGTCCGGCGCTGGCGATCGACGGTTACGACGACCTGTGGCACTTCCGCCGCCACTGGCGCAAGGATCTCGCGCCGATCAAACGCATGCAGTGGGCCGACCTCCACACCTTCCTGCCGGGCGATCTGCTGACCAAGGTCGACCGCTCGAGCATGGCGCACTCGCTGGAGGTTCGACCGCCCTTTCTCGACCACCGGCTGGTCGAGTTCGCTCTGGCGGTCGACGCCGATCTGCTGCGCGACGTGCGCGGCAACAAGGGCAAGCTGATCGTTCGCCGGCTGATGGAGCCGCGGATACCGCCCGGCTTCTTCGACCGGCCGAAGCGCGGGTTCAACCTGCCGTTCAAGAGCTGGGTTGGCCGGCGCCGCGGCCTGCTCGAGGCCGCGCTCGATCGGCTGGCCGATGCCCGGGTCATCCGCCGGCCGCGGCGTCCGGCGCTCACCAACGAGCAGGTCTGGACGTTGCTGACTCTCGACAGCTGGCTGGTACAGAGCGGTGCGACGGTTCGCTAGCAAGCTGGCGCTGGCGCTGGCGACCACGGCACTCCTGTTCGGGATCCTCGAAGTCGCCACCCGGACCTTCTCGGATCTCGACCGCAGCCTGACGGTTGCCGATCCGACGGTCGGACGTCGCTATATCGCCGGGTTCGCAGGCGAGATCTACGTGCCGGAAGCCGGTCGCCGGGTACTGCTGCGCTTTCACCGGGACGGCTTTCGCGGTCCGGATCGTCCCTACGAGAAGCCGCCCGAGGTTCGGCGCGTGGCGCTGGTCGGCGACTCGTTCGTGCTCGCCGCCGGCGTTGACGAAGGGCGGACGATGGTCGGCGGGCTCGAAGCGTTGCTCAACGAACGCCGGCCCGAGCACCGGTGGGAGGTGATGAACTTCGGCGTCTCCGGGTCGAGCACCGGCCAGGAGCTCGCGCTCTACCGGGCGGTCGTCCGGCGCTACCGGCCCGACGTCGTCGTGTGCGCGTTCGCGGTCATCAACGATCTTGCCGACAGCAGTCCGAGGTTGTCGAGCTCGGCGGCGCTCTACTTCGACCTCGACGAGCGCGGCGAGCTGGTGCAGCTGCCGGTGCGCGCCGCCGAGCGCTCGAGCTGGCTCAACCGGCACAGCCGTTTCTACGTCTGGCAGAAGCAGGCGCTGCGCGAGCTGCGCTTCAATCTTCGACAGAAGGCGGGCGTCGTCAAGCCCGGCAAACGGATCTACTCGACGGCGGACGACGCCGGCGACCTCGCGCACGCCTGGCAGCTCGTGGCGCGACTGATCGAGACCTTCGCGCGCGAGGTTGAGGCCGACAGCGGCCGGTTCGTGCTGATGGCGGTGCCGGCGCCCGAGCAGATCTACGACGATCGTTGGAATCAGATTCTCGACAACGCCGGAGAGCAGGCGGCGAGCTTCGATCGCGCACATCCGGATCGACGGCTCACGGCGATCGCGGCCGCCGCTCGAGTACCGCTGCTGACCCTGGTCGAGGACTTCCGATCCCGGGCGCCGTCTGCATCGCTCGAGGTCGAAGC
Source organism: Acidobacteriota bacterium (assembly GCA_029263375.1). GTDB lineage: Bacteria > Acidobacteriota > Thermoanaerobaculia > Multivoradales > JAHEKO01 > JAHEKO01. Next base: position 21,101 of record JAJCXP010000150.1, read on the forward strand.
CGAGTGGCTCTTTCTGAGCGGCATCGGGCACCTGAACGAAGCCGGCAACAGGCTGGCGGCAGTGGCGCTCTTCGACGCCGTGACGTCGATGATCCCGGAACCGGTGGGGCGGGAGGACTGACGTGCGCGCGACGGACGGCCGGCCGGCCCTGAGCGCGATCAGACGATCTCGGGTCACTGTGCGATCGTGGCGGTGATCGTCAAGGTCACCGATCCGCCGTCCGGACCCGGCACCTCCGCGACGGTCGTGCCGGTGCCCTCTTCGAGGATCACGTCGAATATCTGTCGGAAGGTCGAGACCTTCGGCGCGCTCGATCCGAGCGGGCGCTCCGAGTCGGACGCCACCAGCGCGCTGAGCTCGAGTTCGCCGTCGATCCGGATGCGCTGCTGGGCGACGACGCGACCGCGCAGGGTCGTCTCGAGCCCCACGTCCTGGTACTGAATCGCGCTCGCTCGCTGCTCGCCACCCTCGACTTCGAGCGCGACCGCAGTCGGTACGCGCCAGCCACTGTTCAGGCGGGTTCGCTGATCCTCGAGCAGCAGAGCGCGTATCGACTGTGCTTCGCCGTCACTCTCGACGACGGTGAGCGTGACCCGGATGTTGACGCCGTCGTCGCCGCTGCGCGGCGGGCGCTCGGTCGCCGCCAGGGGAGCGCAGGCGAGGGTTAGGAACAGAGCGAGCAGCGGCGTCGTCATGGGTCTCATCGGGGACTCCTTATCGCGGGGCCTTGTCGGGAGGCTCCTTCTGTCGGGGGGCTCTCCCGGGCGGCGGGTGCCGGGTCGGCACTCGATTCGGTTCTGGTTACGGATCCGGCCGAGGAGGTGTCTATCGGCGCCTCGCTGGATTCGTAACAGTTGAATGAAAACTTTACATACAAACCTGTGTACCTTTACATAGAGCGAGATCCCGATCGACGGCACTCTGGCCTCCTGTCCCGCGACGCAAGAGAGATCCCATGACCAGAGAAGTGCTTGCCAAGGAGTTCACCGGATGTCGCAGATCTCACGCTCGAGGAGGGTTGCACGAGTAGTCGGAGTGTCCATCATGTTGTCGATCGCCGGAGGGGCGCTGTCGGCGCTCGCGGCCGAGGCCGCTCGATTCGGCTCGGCCTTGCCCGGAGCGGCCGGGCACGGTTCGCGGTCGAAAGGAGGTCGCGGCGGCCGTGCGCTGATGGTCACGAGCCTCGAGGACAAGGTGAGCAAGCCGCCGCGCGGCACCCTCCGGTGGGCACTTGAACAGCGCGGTAGGCGCGTGGTGGTGTTCCGCGTAGCGGGCACCATCGAGCTGAAGGGCAAGCTGCGGCTGGTGAATCCGTTCGTCACGATCGCCGGCCAGACCGCGCCCGGCGGCGGCATTACCCTCAAGAACTACCCGCTGGTGGTCCAGACCCATAATGTGATCGTTCAGGGGATCCGGATCCGGCCGGGGGCGAAGCTGCCGAACTCGGACGCCTTCGACGTCGTCGGGCCGACCGCCCACGACGTGCTGGTGGATCACTGCTCCTTCAGCTGGGCCAACGACGAGGTCGTCTCGACCACCGGCGGCGCTCACGACGTGACGATCCAGAACTCGATCGTCTCCGAAGGGCTCGACTGCTCGATCCACCCCGAGGGCTGCCACAGTCGCGGGTTGCTGGTCACGGACGGCAGCCGCGACATCAGCATCCACCACAGCTTCTTCTCGCATAACGACTTCCGCAATCCGAAGATGTTCGCAGATCCCGCCAAGCTGGGCGGCAAGCGAGCGGCGTTCGAGTTCATCAACAACGTGGTCTATGACTGGGGCGCCTGGGCGGTGGCGGGTGCCGGAGCCGCGCAGATGACCGTCGAGGCGAACTACTTCCGGCTCGGCCCCAGCAGCTGGGGCTTTCCCGACATCAAGGAGGTGCGATCGCTGGACGAGACTGACGGCTACCGGCTCTGGGTGGCCGGCAATATCGGTCCCTCCTGTCCCCAGGGGTGCGCGGACGACTGGGAGATGGTCGGGGGCACCCGCCCCGAGCTCCAGGCCCGGCGACGCCCGCGCTCCCCGGGCCGGCCGACCGAGGGCGCGCTGGCGGCACGGGACTCCGTGATGGCCGAGGCTGGCGCGTCGTACCGGCTCGACCAGCATGGCCGGCGGGTCGGGCGTCGGGACGCTGTCGACCGCCGGTTGGTGCGGCAGTTCTGGAACACGAGCGGCGGACTGATCGACGATCCAGCGGAGGTCGGCGGCTGGCCGCTGCTGGATCCGGGCGTCCCGGTCGTCGACACCGACCTGGACGGCATGCCGGACGCCTGGGAGAACCGGCACGGTCTGGATCCCTACGATCGGCTCGACGGGCGCGGAAACCGGGACCGCGATCTCTATTCGAATCTCGAGGAGTACCTGTTCGAGCGCAACCCGAACCGGGCCGACTGAGATCGCGCCTAGGTGGGTAAGAAAACCCGGTTACCCGATCGCCGGCCGGTTCTGCGGACTCAGATCGGGGCAAGACCGCCCCGGAACGAACCGAATCTCCCCACCCGAGCGGTTGGTATCGAAGTTGCCGTTAGCGGAAGCCACCTGGAGTTCAACGAGGAGACGAAATGGTCAGCGAGCGGATTAGAAAGTGTGGACGTGCCACGGTCGGCACCGGTGTCCTGATCGGCCTGTTGGCCGCGGCTTCGGCGTCGGTCGCCTTCGCACAGTGGGGCAACTCGTTTCCCGGCGCCGAGGGCCTCGGCTCCAGAGCCGCTGGAGGCCGCGGCGGGTCTGTCCTGATCGTCGACAGCCTCGAGGACAAGGTGAGTAACTCGCCCGTCGGCACCTTGCGCTGGGCGCTCGAGCAGACCGGTCGGCGTATTGTCGTCTTCCGCGTCGCGGGCACGATCGAGCTCGAGGGCAAGTTGATCCTGACTGAGCCGCACGTCACGATCGCCGGCCAGACCGCGCCCGGCGGCGGCATCACGCTCAGGGACTTCCCGCTCGAGATCCAGGCCAAGAACGTCATTCTCCAGGGCATCCGGGTCCGCCTGGGAGCGGGTCCGCTGGTGAATTCCGATGCCCTCATCGTCACCACCTCCGCCGCCCACGACGTGATTGTGGACCACTGTTCCTTCAGCTGGTCCACGGACGAGGTCGCCGGCGTCGGCAACGGCGCCTACAACCTGACGTTCCAGAACTCGATCTTCTCCGAGGGTCTCGACTGCTCGAACCATCCGGAGGGTTGTCACAGCCGCGGTTTCCTGACCAGCGCCGGCAGCCGGCACATGACCTTCCACGGCAACTACTTCGCCCACAACGACTTCCGGAATCCCAAGATGTTCGGCGATCCGGCGGGGCTGGGAGGCGCGACGGCGATTTTCGACTACTACAACAACGTCATCTACGACTGGCGCACATGGGCGGTCGCCGGCGCCGGTAGGTCGCGCGTCAACATCGAGAACAACACCTTCAAGCTCGGACCGAGCAGCTCCGGCTACCCAGACAACCAGGAGATCATCTCGACCGACGAGACCGAGGGCTACCGCCTCTGGGCGGACGGCAACATCGGGCCGTCGTGTCCGACCGGTTGCGCCGACGACTGGGAGGAAATGGTCGACAGCACCGCCGATCAGTACCGGGCGCCGCGACGCAACCGGACGCCGCCGGGCACGATCCTGTCGGCGCAGGAGTCGCGCCCGCTGGTGATGGCGGACGCCGGCGCTTCCTACCGGCTCGACAACAACGGTCTGCGCGTGCCGCGCCGCGACGCGGTGGATCTGAGAGTCGTGGCCGACTTCTGGGCCGGAACCGGCGGCATTATCAACGATCCGGCCGAGGTCGGTGGCTGGCCGGACCTGAGTCCGGGCACCCCGGTGGTCGACAGCGACCTGGACGGCATGCCCGACGCCTGGGAGCTCCTGCACGGCCTCGATCCGCTCGACTCCTCGGACGCCACTCAGAATCTCGACGGCGACCTCTACACCAACGTCGAGGAGTATCTGTTCGAAAGCGACCCTAGCGTTGCCGAGGTCAAGAGCTCCGCGCGGTCCGGCCATCGCCAGCGCCGCCTGGGCCGCACCGGCGGAACTGTAGACCGCCCCGGCCGGTCAGTCGGCCGTCGCCACCGCGCTCGCAGAGTGGTCGAACCGGGCGAATGACAGTTACCGGCAACCCTTCGCGTGGGTGCCGGCGGGAACCGTCAGCGTGAGCCGTGCCCAAGGGGTCGAGCGGGTCGCTCACGCCCGTCAATCCTCCGCGGTGGGCGCAGTCAGTTCCTCGCGGCGGCGCCCGACCCACTAGAATCGGCCGGCGCTCGGAACTTTCATCCCGTTTTTACGTTCTAAGACTGGGTCGAGAAACGGGAACCTTCGGAGGACAGATGAGATTTGCAATCACGACGACGCTAGTTGCCGCCCTGAGCCTGAGCCCACTTGCCGCGACCGATTGGCCGCAGTGGCGTGGACCAAACCGCGACGGTCGCTCACCCGCGACCGGTCTGCTGCAGTCGTGGCCCGAGGCGGGACCGCCTCTGGCCTGGCGCGCTGCCGGCCTCGGAGCTGGTTACTCGTCGATCGCCGTCGTCGGCGAGCGGATCTATACCCTCGGCGATCTCGAGGACGGACAGTACGCGTTGGCCCTCAATCGCAAGGACGGATCACCGATCTGGAAGACGAAGATCGGTCCGGTCTGGGAGGACCGATTCCTCGGCTCGCGGTCGACGCCGACCGTCGACGGTGATCACATCTACGTGATGAGCACCGAGGGCGTGGTGAAGTGCCTGAAGGCATCCGACGGTACCGAGGTCTGGAGCCGGTCGCTGCCCGGGGACTTCGGCAGCCACCTGATGCAGGCGATGGGCACCACGGATTGGAAGTACACCGAATCCCCGCTGGTCGACGGCGACCGGGTGATCGTCACCCCCGGGATCACCGATGCGGCGCTGGTCGCCCTGAACAAGAAGACCGGCGAGGAGATCTGGCGCTCCGCGATCGGTCGTCTCGGCTCGCTCGGGGCCTACGGCGCGGCGTACTCCTCGGTCGTCGTCTCGAACGGCGCCGGCGTCAAGCACTACGTGCAGTTCATCGGCCGCGGCGTGATCGGCGTCGAGGCGGAGTCCGGCAAGTTCCTCTGGGGCTACAACCGGGTCGCCAACGACATCGCCAACATCGCCACGCCGATCGTGCATGGCGACTACGTGTTCGCGTCGAGCGGCTACGGCACCGGCTCTGCGCTGCTCAAGCTTTCCGCGGACGGCGAGGGCGGCGTCAAGGCCGAGGAGGTCTACTTCATCGAGCCCGACACCATGCAGAACCACCACGGCGGTCTGATTCTGCACGACGGCTACGTCTACACCGGCACCGGCCACAACAAGGGCTTCCCGCTGGCCGTGCGCTTCGAGGACGGCGAGGTCGCCTGGGGTCCCGAGCGCAACCAGGGCCAGAGCTCGGCGGCGATCACCTACGCCGACGGCCGGATCTACTTCCGCTACCAGGATGGTCGCATGATCCTGGTCGAAGCGACGCCCGAGGGCTATCGCGAGCACGGGACGTTCGAGATCCCCGAGGTCCGCCACGAGAGCTGGTCGCACCCGGTGATCGCCGACGGCATGCTGTATCTGCGTGAGCAGGACAATCTGTTCGTCTACGACGTTCGGGCGCAGTAGGGGCAGGCGCGCCTCAGTCGCGATGCGCGGCGACCGGGTAAGCACGCCCGGTCGCGCTTGTCCTAGGTCCTGCGCGCCGGGAGTGCTGGGGTCACGCCTCCGGCGGTAGCACCAGAAACCCTTGGCGCGAGAAGTCGTCGTCCAGCGCCAGCACCTCCCGGATCCCCTCGCTCTCCATCACCACGAAGCTCGTGCAGTCGACCAGGCTCAGTCCGCGACGATCGGCGGCCGCATGCTTGGCCGCCGCGCGGCGGTGAGCTGCCTCGGTAATCCAGGAGACGCTGAGCAGGGGCAAGAGGCGCTGATTGAAGTCCCGCACCGCCGGCATGCCGATGCGCCGCTGAAGAAGGGCCGTGGTCTCGACCGCCACGTAGTTGCTGGAGACGAGCGTCTTGCCATCTTCGAGACAGCTGGTGAAGGCGGTCGCCACCGCCTCGTGCCCGCGCTCGCTTCGGACCATGAGGGCGTAGAGAGCCGAGGTGTCGACAAAGACGCTCACTCGGCGTACGCCTCGGCGAGTGCCTCGTCGTGCAGTCGCGCCGTATCGGAGGGCCCGCTCTCCGCGTACTTGCCGATAACGGACGCGGCGTTCCGACGCCGGGCGTCGACGTCGCCCACCCCGCGCTCCTCGAGCAGACGCTCGGAGACGCACCTCCGAACGGCCTCCGACAGCGAGATCCCGAGATCATTCGCCCACAGCTTGAGATCCCGATGCAGGTCTTCGGTAAGGAGTATCTGGGTACGCACCATGATGTATAAATCATGACACAACTCTGAACCCTCGTGACGCCGCCGTGGATCCATACCGGGATAGACGGATGGCGGCGGGTGCTTTCTGCCTCCAGAACTTCTGTGCTCAGCCCTCAGAGAGGTGCCACACGAATGTCTGGTGTTCCCCCTCAGAGAGGTGCCACACGAAAGTCTGGCGTTCCGAAGCGAGGTGCCCAGCTCAGGAAGGCGCTCGAACACTCGTGTGGCACCTCGCAGGGGGCACCTCAGGGGGAGGGTTCGAGGTATCGAGACTCCTCTATCGGTGATTGTAAGTTTCTTAGATCCCTGCAAATATACACAGTCCGAGAAAAACTGGGGAGGAGAACCCATGCGAGCCGTAAAGGCGCTGGTGTTGTTGAGTGCTCTGATTGTTTGTCTTCCGTGGATCGCCGGCCTGATCGACTCGCCGATGGAGGCGTCCGCAGACATGCAGGCGTCCGCTACGGTGCGCCCGTACGATTTTCGCGCTGAGAGTTTGGCGGCGACCTATGACCGCTGGAAGGGCTCGACGCACCGCGACCCGGGCAAGTACGAAGTCATGGTGCCGCTCGCGTCGTTTCACGGAGTTTCGGCGGAGCGGTCGAAGGCATCGGGTCTGGCGGTCATCGACATGAACGCCGGCACCGTGGTCGTCGACCTGGCCGGGATCGATCTCGAAAGTCTGGCTGAGGTCTGGCTGATCGACAATCGGCCTGGACCGGGGGCAAGCTCGATGCCCGACGCGACCGACGCGATGCTCCTGGTCGGGACCCTCGAGATCGATGCAGGGACCGGGTATGGAACCCTACGGGCGGACCTGGGTCGGGCAATGTTTCGGGACTTCGACGTCGACCGAGTGGTGGTATCTCGTCGGGGCGAGGGTCCGGTCCGGGGTGGGGTGCTCTACGGATCAGTGCCGCTGTTCGAGCGGCTCCACCGAGCGAGCTGGCGTCTCGCGCAGGGGCTGGCGCCGATCGCGGGCGACGAGAGCTCGCGGAGTGGCTTGCTGAGTGCGTTTCCGCGGCCCGCTGAGGCGGCGGCGAGCTCTGTGGGCGCGCTACGTCAACTGGGCGTCCTGGTCGACGAAGGCGAGGACCTGTTCGAGAACGAGACCTTCGCCGGCAACGGGCGCACCTGTGCGACCTGCCATCCAGCCGCGAACAACTTCACGCTCGATCCGGCATTCATCGCCACCCTGCCGGCAGACGATCCCCTCTTCGTAGCGGAGTTCATTCCTGAGCTCAATCACGAGCTCAACGGCGGCCTGTTCTTCGAGAATCCGGTCCTGATGCGCGAGTTCGCG
>JAJCXP010000151.1 GCA_029263375.1 Acidobacteriota bacterium
GCCGCTCCTCTTCCGGGTCGCCCCTGGTCCCTCGCACGACGAGGTGGCCCGAGCTCTAAAGGTCCTCGAGGACTACGCTGGCCGGAGCGGTGCGCTGCCGGACGCTCCCGCAGAATCGCGAGAGAGCCACGGCTCCGCGACGGGTTCGGTGCCGCCGGGGACGACTGTAGGGCAAGAACCGATTCGGGGTATCCATGTGCCAAAGAAGCCCCTGCGCGGCACCACGCTCGGAGGACCTGTCGGCGAGGCGCCGCCGCTGCCGCCTCCCGACTACTCGCTGTCGATCGAGTCGGATCTGGGTCTGGGCGGCTTCATCTTCCAGGACGGCAAACACCTCCTGCATACCGAGGGCGGTACGGAGGAAAGGAACACCGCGCTCGGTCTCGGCGCCCTCTCCAACTTGGTCGCCGACTACGGCGGCTTTTCCGGATACGACAACACGGCGGTGGGCTACGCGGCGCTCGAGAATCTCGAGTTCGGTACCGGCAACACAGCGGTAGGGCAGGGAGCGCTCCGATACGCCGTCGGGGCGGGAAACACTGCGGTGGGCGCACGCGCCCTGGGCAACGCTACCTTCGGCAGCAACACCGCGGTCGGCAACTTGGCCCTGAGCGGCTTGGTGACCGGTACCAACAACGTCGCCGTGGGCGGGAGGGCGCTCGAAGCGAACACGACCGGGAGCAGCAATGTGGCCATCGGGAACGTCGCGCTTCTGGGGAACCGCGAGGGGCAGGCGAACATTGCGGTTGGAACCGGGGCTCTGTTCAACCTCGACGGAGCAGACGCCGACGCCAATGTCGCCATCGGCGACCTGGCGATGTTCGAGAGCGAGAGCTCGAGGTACAACGTCGCCGTCGGCAAGCGTGCGCTGGAGGCGGCGACCGACGCCTACGCAAACGTCGCGGTGGGCTATCGGGCGCTCTACAGCAACCTGACCGGGGGCTCGAACGTCGCGCTCGGGCGCTTCGCTCTGCGAGACACCACCACGGGCGGCGGCAACGTCGCCATCGGCCCCGGCGCGGGCTCGGCGAACGTCGGAGGCTCCGACAACGTGTTCATCGACCACGCCGGTGCGGTCTCGGACGGCACGACGACCTCCAACAACGTGATCCGCCTGGGCTCGAATCAGGAGCTCACCTTCATCGCCGGCATCCGCGGCACGACGACCGGGGTTGCCGATGCGATTGCAGTCATGATCGACAGCGCCGGACAGCTCGGCACGGTGAGCTCGTCGAGATCGGTCAAGCAGGACCTCCGTGCGATCGGCGGACTCTCTCGGCGCCTGCTGGCGCTCCAGCCGGTGGCGTTTCGTTACCGCAAGCACGCGGAGAGCGATCGGGAGACGCCTCTGGAGTTCGGACTTGTGGCCGAGGACGTGGCGCGGGTGTTCCCGGAGCTCGTGGTGTACGACGCGAGCGGCCGGCCCGAGACCGTTAAGTACCATCTGCTCTCCTCGCTGCTACTGAACGAGCTCCAGCGGAACCGGCGCACGGTGCACTTGCACGGGTGGTTGCTGACACTGGGCCTCGCGGCCGTCGGAATCGGTGGCGTCAGGCGCTGGCGGGAGTCTCGGGCTCCAGGGGGGGCGAATGCGGGTCGTCCGACGCGGCCTCTCCGCGGATCGAGGCTGCCGTACAATCGCTGAGCAATGCGCACCAGGTCCGACGACTCGGGCTCGAGCCACGCTCCTTCGAAGCAGGTGGTTGACGAGCTGATGGCTGAGCTCCGCAATGCGTTTGATTTGGCGACACCGCTCGGCGATGGATCCCTGGGAGATGCTGTCGAGCGCCGGATTCGTTCGCTGAGGCTCGGGGACGCGCCGGCATGGGGTAGCGAAGGTTCGATGGCCCAAGTGGCTCTTGAAGAATCTGGTGGACTCGACTTCTACTATCGCCCGCATCTGTTTCCCGACATGGACCCGGCTCTGCGCCTCGGCCATCGGCTTCAGTTCGACCTGCTGCCCCGCCATCTGCCGGAGGAAAGCCCGCTGCGAATCGCGGCTGTGCTCGAGTCGTACTGCCACTTGAGCGGCGACCTGTTGGGCTGGAGGCTGGAAGAGGACGAACTGTTCCTCTGGATTGCCGACGTTTCCGGCCACGGGGTGCGCGCGGGTCTTGCGGCCGCGACCTTGTACTTCCTGATCGATGACGTCGAGCAGGGGCTTGCCCCGGCGGTGTTTGCGCAGCGAGTCAACGAACGGATGCTGGCGGCCAGGAGTTCCGAGGATCGAAAAGCGCTCTTCGCCACTGCGGTTTGGCTCCGGGCTGGAGCTGATGGACGGGTCACCTACGCCTCCTCCGGCCACAATCCGATGCTGCTGCTCCGGTCGACGGGCGAGGTCGAACTCCTGCCGTCGACGGGAACGCCTGTGGGACTCCTGGCGCACCAAACTTTCGAGAACCGGCGATTCAAGCTCGACGAGAACGACGGTCTGTGTCTGTTCACGGATGGGCTGGTCGAGGCCAGCAGCCCGGACGAGGAAGAGTACGGCACAGATCGGCTCGCTGAGGTTGTGCGGCGTCGCAGTGGGTCGCCAACGGACTTGACCCGCGCGATCTACCGGGCGGTCAGGGACCACCAAGCCACGAGTCTTCTCGATGACGACTTGACCTACATGGTGATCGAGCGGGCGGTCGGAGGCTGACGCCAGCTAGTTGTGTGGGCAGAGTCTAGCGCAGGGGTCAGCTTCCCCCGCTCCAACCCCTCCCGCCCCCTGCTCAATTTTCTCCAGCACTAGCCGCTTGATGAGCGGCTAGCCCTTACGGACGAACCGGCGGGATCAGGCCGCCCGCGCTTTTGCGGACCGGCTGCTCGGGAAGGCTCGGGAAATGGGTGTCCCTCACTCGGTTGACGCTGGCGCCGGTTCTCGCTCCCTACGCCGCGCCCGATCCGCCTCGATGAGGTCGCGATGCAGGAGCTGCAGTGAAGGATCGTGCTCGACCGCCAGTTCGGCGCCTGTTCCTACCGAGAAATCGTCGCCGAAAGACGCAGTCGAGCCGAACCGAAGGGTCAAGGCCCCGCCGGGCCCGACTACCGCGACGTTCGGACCGACCTCGATGGAGCAGTCCTCGTGGGTCACCGCCGTTTCGATCGTGTCGTCTGCGAGCGGGAGCACCGGGCACCCCATGTACTCGAAGGCGCCGATGTCACAGGCGCCGACGCGCGGAGCCCCACGCTGGTCGTTCGGGAGGCTACAGAAGCCCGCGGCGTCGATGGCATTGCTCCCGGCCAGCAGCGCATGGGTCACAGTCGGCCCGCCGTTGTCGGCGCGAATGGGGTCGAGGCCCGTCAAGCCTCCCGGAATCGTGCCGCAAGAGGTGTCGTCGGCGACGTTGTTCAGGTCGTCGATGATGAACCCCGAGCAGTTGGGCCCGTTGGTGTTGGCGACGATCGTCGACGCGAGGGTGATGTAGCCATAGGGTGCCCTGATCGCGAAGTCACTGTTCCCCGACATCGTGACGTTGGTGAGGGTTGTCGTACTGAGGCTGTCGAGCGCGGCGGCGGAAACGAGGATGGACGAGCTGCCGTTGAACGTGATCGTCGAGTTGGTCATCTCGGCCAACCCGCCGTCGACGTGGATCGCTGAACCCGACTCAGTGGCTCCGTAGAGGATTTGATTGGCCGAGAAGGTCGAGTCGTAGACTCTCATCTCGTAGTACGACGTCCAGACTGCACCGCCCTCGGCAGGTCCCGTAAGGAAGGGGTTGGTGCCCGCCCGGTTTGCGTTGAGCGTCGATTCACGGATGGTGAGGTGGCCGAAGTTGATGATCGCTCCGCCAAAGGCGAAGTTATGCCCGCCATCTCCGACAGCGCGGTTGTCCGAAATGACCGATCGGTAGATCTCGAAGTCGGCACCAATACCGTTGTAGACAGCCCCGCCAGTACTTTCGGCCTTGTTGAACGAGAGCGTGGAGTTACGAAGAGCGAGAGCGCCGCTATTGCGGAAGGCGCCGCCAGAGACCTCGATCCCTCCGGTCACCGTGGCTCGCTCAACAGTGAGGCTCCCGGAGGGATTTATCTTGGCGATTCGGAATTCGTTGAGCGCGAAGGGATCTCGTTCGACGGTGTGATTGCGACCGTCGATCGTGATCTCGGACGTCACGGTGGGCAGACCGTTGCTTCCGACGTCGACGACATCGACGGCCGTCAGCGTCACGTCCTCGGTCAGCACGATCGTGTCGGGACCCGAGCCCGCGGGACAGGCCCCCTCAGGCGCATCGTTGTTGGCGGCTCTCATCGCTTCGACCAGCGAGCAGCTGCCTTGAACGGTAATCACCGCCGGCACGACCGGATCGACGCCCAGGACGCCGAGAAGGGAAACCGCGATCGCTCGTCTCTTCATGGGTCACTCCTCCTGGTCCGGCTCGGGCGCCCTACCTCGCGCCGAAGCGACCGGTCTCGAGAATCTCGAGTGCGAACCTCGGACTTGATCTGCATGCCCCTCTCCTCTCACTCTGGTTACAAGGGATCACGGAGTCAGCGGCTCGAAGGGGTCATCACGCCTGGCTGTACAATCGCAGTCGTCAAATGTCGGAGCCGAGAGTGGAGGTAACGCGACTGCTCACATTCCTGGTGCACTCGGCCGGCACCTCCGCGGCCTGCCGATCGAAGCGGCTCCCCATCCCGAGGTCGCCGAGGGCCTCGATCGGATGGTCCCTCTGTCGCTGTCATACCAAGATCTCGACGAAGCCCGCGAGCTCTTGACTGCCGGTCTCGACACCCACCGTGCGGTCCTGTTCGAAGGGCACGCGACCATCGCCCGCCCGGCATGGCTTCTGGGCCGCGCGCTGGTCGAGGCCGCGCTCGAGACGCTGGCGGATCAGCTCGGGGCGACACACCCGCTCTCGACGGCGAGCTTGCGTCGGCCGAGTGCTCTCTCACTTCCCGAGGCGCACGAATAGACGGTTGGCCCGTGAACGGCACTATGATCGGTAAGACTCTCGGGCACTTCAAGGTCACCGCCAAGCTCGGCGGGGGTGGGATGGGGGAGGTCTACCGCGCCACCGACATCAAACTCGGCCGCGAGGTGGCGATCAAGGTCCTCCTGCCTGACCTGGTCGGCGATCCGGAGTGCCGACGGCGATTCCAGCGAGAGGCGAGAGCAGTCGCCGCCCTCAAGCATCCGAACATCGTCACGATTCACTCGGTCGAGGAGGCTGAGGAGGTCCAATTCTTGACTATGGAGTTGGTCGATGGAAGAACCCTCTCGGAGATCACTCCGTCGGGCGGCTTCCCGCTGGAGGAGTTTCTCGAGGTCGCCCTGACGCTCGTCGAAGCCGTGAGCTGTGCTCACGCAGCCGGCATCACTCATCGCGATCTCAAACCGACCAACATCATGGTGGATTCACAGGGGTCCCTGAAGGTCCTCGACTTTGGCCTCGCGAAGCTCTGTGTCCCGGTGCCGCGCGACGACGAAGAGACGATCCTCGAGGAGGCGGACCTCACCGCCCCCGGCAGTATTCTCGGCACCGTCGCGTACATGTCCCCCGAGCAGGCTACCGGCGGCGAAGTCGATCATCGGTCGGATGTGTTTTCGCTGGGGATCATTCTCTACGAACTCCTGTGCGGAGCTCGACCGTTTCGGGGTGACTACTTCGCCGCGACCATGAACAACATTGTCCACGAAGCCCCGCGCCCTCTGTCAGGCTTGCCGGAGTCGGTGACCGGAGTGATCTATCGCTGTCTCGAGAAGGCTCCCGAGAGGCGCTACGTCGACGCCGGCGAGTTGCGGCGCGCCCTCGAAGTTCTCTCGCCCGCTCCGACGTCTGCCGCTCAGGAGTCGCCCATCGGGTCTGCGGCAGCCGCCGCGTTTGCGCGAGGCGACTGGGAGGCAGCGTACGCGGAGCTCCACTCGAGCCGCGGGCAGCGCGACCTCGGCGCTGAGGAGATGGAGATGCTCGCCGCTTGCGCTTCGTGGCTCAGCAAGTGGGACGAATGGACTCGGATGCTCGAGAGCGCCTATGCGGCCTACGCCAAGACGGGACGGAACGTCGCAGCGGCCCGGGTGGCGCTGAGTCTGACCCGACTCTACCTGGAGAAGGATGCGGCGCGAGTCGCCAGAGGCTGGCAGCGGCGGGCGGAGCGTCTCCTGCGCGACGCGCCGCCGTGCATCGAGCACGGCCACCTGCTGCGCCGGCAGACGGTCGGGGAGCTCGGCAAGGGAGCACTCGGTCGAGCGCTGGAGTTGAACGAGCAGTGCGCCGCGGTGGCGGATCGCTTCGACGACTCGGAGCTCCGCACGGTAGCGCTTCACGACCGGGGGCAGATTCTGATTTCCCGTGGCGAGGTCGAGGAAGGCATGGATCTGGTCGACGAAGCCATGGCCTGTGCGGTCAGTGGAGAAGTGGATACCGAGACCCTTGGAAATCTCTACTGCCGAACGATGAAGGTATGCCGGAAGGCCGCCGACTTCGTCCGGGTCCGTGAGTGGAGCGAAGCGGCGTCGCGATGGTGTGAGCCGCACTCTTCATCGGGCTATCCGGGGGTCTGTCAGATCTACAGCGCTGAGGCCCTGCGCCAGCAGGGGCAGTGGCAGGAGGCTGAACGGGCCGCGCGCAGCGCTTGCGAAGCCTTCGAGAAGAGTGGGCTGAACGTGCACGCTGGCCAGGCGTTTTACGAACTCGGTGAGATCGCCCTCAATCGGGGAAATTGGGAGGAGGCCGAGGGCGCCTTCCGGCAAGCGCACGAGTTCGGCTACGACCCGGTTCCGGGACTGCCGCTGCTGCGACTCGCGCAGGGGAAGAGCGAGGCCGCGCGGCAGACCATCGAACGCGCCCTGGGCGAGAATCCGCAGGATCGGCTGCGCCGTGCGCAGCTGCTCGCGGCGAGAGGTCGAATCGCTCTCGCGAATGGTGATCTGGTGGTTGCCGAGGAGGCCGCCGAGGAGCTCTCGGAGCTGTCAGAGAAGCTGGGCAGCTCCGTACACCGGGCGCATGGGCTGATGGTGCGGGGCGCGGTCCGGCTCGCGCGGGAGGACCCCGCGGTCGCCGTGCCGGATTTGCGCGAGGCGTGGTCGAACTTCAACGGGTTGGGGATTCCCTACGAGGCCGCAAGGACACGCGTACTGATGGCCAAAGCGTACTTGCAGACCGGGAGTCTCGAGGACGCGAGTTTGCAGTTCGAGGCGGCGGCCAAGGCGTTTGGCGAGCTCGGCGCCCGGCCGGATCTGGAGGCCGTCACGGAGATGATCCACGCTTCTGGACAAGAGCTCGAGCCATGAGGGGAAGGCAAGACAAGCAGACTCCCTCGTCGAGAAGGAGACCTCTCCCCGACCTTGCGAGCGCTCTAGAGATGATACGCGCATGCGCGGCGTGACGATGCGCCCGACTGCTCAGTGCTCACGCCCCCGGAGTGGTGCGCCGCCGAGATCGGAACGGGCGTATAGTCACCTTCACAGGGGACTGGCCCTGGTACCGGCGTTTGGCACAGCCAGGTCGGGCCACATCCCGAAGCCGACGTGATTCGTGGCGAGATTTCGCCGCAGGAGAAGACCATGAAAAGTCGAAGGGTTTTTGCGTTTGCAATGACGGCAACGATCATTTCTCTGGGTTCGAGCGCGGTGAGGGCGAGTGAGGGCGAGTCCGCGGAGGTGAAGATCGCGCGCGCGAAGAGCGCGGCTCCGTCCCTGGTGAGCGCCGAGGCCACCGTCATCGACGACGACGGAACCGTGCTGGAAGAAGGCACCAACAACTGGGTGTGCGCGCCCAACACGTTCCCGGCAGACGGCTTCCCGCTGTGCGGCGACGAAGTCTGGCAGGAGTGGCTGACCGCGTTCAAGGCCGGCGCACCGTTCAGCAGCGATCGGATGGGGGTCTCCTACATGCTGATGGGCGACGGCGGCGTCAGCAATTCGGACCCGATGCACCCGAACCCTTCCGAAGCGCCGGATTTCATCAAGGAGGGTGCGCACCTGATGATCATCCTGCCGACCGCGATGCTGGCGGGGATGAGCGACGACCCGCACTCGGGCGACCCCTACGTGATGTGGAGGGATACCCCCTACGCGCACGTGATGGTGCCGATCGACGACCGCCCGCACCACTGAGCTCGATTGCTGGATCGGGACCTTGCCGCCCGGGGGGATTCTCCCCCGGGTGTCGCGAGGTCAGGAGGAGAGCGATGACCAAGCAGACCCTGCGCAGCTGCGCGGTGGGTGCCCTTGTCCTGCTGGCTCTGCCAGCATTCGCGGCCGATCGAGAGGAGATCCAGGCGACGATCGAGGGGGCGTACATCGAGGGCGTCCATCGCCAACGTGACGGAGAGCTGATGCGCTCCGGCTTCCACGAGTCGTTCACTATGTACGTCCTACGCGAGGGCCAGCTCGCGCTGGTCAGTCGTGACGATTGGATCGGGCGGATCGAGCGCTGGAAAGCCGAGCAGCCCGACCTCGACTACGAAACCACCTGGCGGCTGACTCAGCTCGACGTTACGGGTGACATGGCAGCAGCCAGAGTCGAGGTCGACCGGGACGGCAAGCTGACCTTCACGGATCACCTGTCGCTCTACCGCTTCGACGATGGCTGGAAGATCGTCGCCAAGTTGTTCGCGGCGCATTCCTAGGCCAGGCCGGCGCTCGTGAGCCCGACCCTGCGCCGAGGAGGTCCCACCCTCGACGAGGCTTCAGTCGGGCAGCGACGCTTCCGAGGTGACCGGGTCCTCGAGCTGGTCTTCCAGCCAACGGTCGACGACCACCCAGCCCAGCTTCGCGACCTCGGCGTCGAAGCGAAGCGACGTGACTCCGGTCACGTAGAGTTGGCGCGTACCGGCCGGCGCGCGCGCGTATATCTTGGCGAACGAGCGCAGCGCGTCGGCGACGTTCTCGGTCCAGAAGACCGCACTGGCCACCAACACGGCGACCAGGTCTCCGGAGCGCGTGCGCGTAACCGGGAGCGCCGCGCCGGTGAGAACCGCTTCGAGCGGGGCCTCGTCGCGATGCAGCTGCGCCAGGAGCACGGCCGTCAGTGTGAGCGACTCCGCTTCGTCGCGATTGGCCGTCCTCAGGGCGCGGGTGAAGAGGTGCTGACGCCCGTCGACACCGCGCAGGCGGTCGAGCGCGTCGAGGAAGGTGGTCTGCTGGGTCAGCGACAAGGCGCTGTCCTCGAAGGCGCGGGCGGTCTCCTTGGTGAGCCCCGCGGCGAGCATCCGCTTTCGATTGGCCTGTAGGATATCGACCGGATCGTTGCTCCAGACGAGGTCCATCGTCCTGTGCAGCTCGCCCTGCCCCGGGAACGCGGGCAGCCCGACGAATCTCATCCCGAAGTAGGTGAGTCCCTCGACCCGCGCGACGCTCTTGATCGCTCGGCGCAGGACCAGGTTGTCGGTATAGGGATCCACCCCCAGCTCGTGGTACCAACCTCGCTCGGCGCTGGAGATGCGGAGGTAGTCGAGCGCCTCGTCGTGAACGAACTCCTTCACGTCCTGACGGCGCTCGGCCCAGCGGCCGGGCTCCTCCTGGTCGTGACCCTCGCCCGTTTCCTCCACTCCCTGCCCCTCGTCCGCTTCGCCGGCCTCGGTTCCCGCGTCGTCACCCGCCTCCCGCTCGGCCCGCCGCTCCTCGCGCCACTCCTCCACGTCCTCGCGCAACTCACCCGCCTCCTCGGAGACGTCGTGGTAGGTCTCTCGCACCTTGAAGGTGGTCCGCTTGAACCAGCGGGCGACGCCCTTGGGGATGCCCTTCAGGGTCTCCATCGGCCGATCGGCGGCATCCTTCACGAGGCGCAACGGCGAAGTCACGGAGTCCTCCACCGCCTCCAGGAAGACCTCGGTCTTGGATACCCTCTCGAGCTCGGCCAAGGCCTCGATCTCACGGATCCGCGAGGAGACCAGCGTCTGTCTGCGGGCCTGCCACACTCCGAACCGGCTGCCGACCCGATAGTCGTTGTTGAATCCGTCGTTTTCGGCGTCGTCGAACACTGCCCAGCTCGGGCCCCTCATCAGCTCGGCGGGCAGATAGTCCGCAGCGCGCACGTCTTCCGACTTCTCGTAGCGTTGAGCACCGGCCGGTGGCGCAACCGCGAGCGCCCCGAGCATCGCCAAGCAGCCCAAGGCCGGGACAGTCCCCGAGCGTCGCCAGCCTCGAGTGTTCATGCCCGCGCCCGGCTAGCGGGGCACTCCCCAAGGGTCTGAGCACGTGACAGTCATGGTGCGCGGATTCTAGCGCGCTCTAAGGACGGATGCCTGAGAAATTCATTCGCCTGCGGTGTCTCCAGGACGCCTCGTTACAGAGCCTGCCGGTGTTGGAATAACGATGAGCCCTCTTCCTGAGCTCCGACGATCGACGACTGCCAGGCCCTGCTCGCGAGCGTACTAGATGGACGAACGTGCGGTTTCTTCCGTAAGAAAGCTAGTGAGCATCGTGTCCCAGACAAGGAGGCTTCAATGCGCAATGCACGTTGGGTAGTCCTGGCTGTCGCTCTTCTTACCGTGGCCGCAGCGGTAGCACTTGCGGAGCGGGCTTTGAGCCCCCCCAAGTACAAGTTTGAGATCGTGCGAACTCCCTCGGGGATCGAGCTCGAGTGCCAGCACGGTTGCTACTGGAAGTCGTTGGTGGGCAACTGTGACGACGAGTTTCCAAACTGTACGTATGTGATCGACGACCGGGGAATCCGGGTCTTTCCTGATACCGAGGGCCCGAAGAGCTCGGAACCGGGCTCGAGCCGAGAATGAGAGCGTCCCCGCAGACAGCTCCGAGCCGATGAGCAAGATCTCCTTCTACGGACTGTTCATGGATCGCTCTCTCCTCACGACAGATGAGAAAACAGACAGCGACCCTGGTGCTCGCAGCTCTCCTTGGCCTTTCGACCCTGGCGCGTCCAGTGCGGAACCAACCTCTCGTCGCTGAATCTCGTCGAGCGACTCGAGCCTGAGCTCGGCATCCCCCTCATCGGGGTCAATGTGGCAACGTTGTGGTACGCGCTGCGCGAAGTGGGGATCTCCACTCCGCTCGAGGGATGCTCCCGGCTGCTGCGGGAGTTCTGGCCGGAGGCTCCGAACCTTCCGGGCAGTTGGGGAGGCGTGAGGCCAGGCTAGACCTCGCCCCTGACAGTCTGCTGAATGCGATCGCCGGCGGCCACGATCAAGCCCCTGGCCTCGCAGTCCCACGTCTGATCTGGGGCGATGAACTGTAGCGTTTGAGCCGTGGTCAGGTTCTGGCAGGTCACCTGGCGAGGAGCAGACGAGCTCAGCCCGAAAACCGATCCGCCTACGGTGCTTGAGGCCTCCGCGCTGCCCAGCGAGGAGAGCACCACCCGATCTCCAGCGACCGCTGTTACACCCAGGTCGGCACAGCTCCAGGACATGCTGTCGTCGGGCACAGTCCTGCCGGCGTCGCCGGTCGTGAGATTCCTGCAGAAGACGCGGCGGAGCGCCGTGCCTGTCACCGAGGCGCCCAGTCCGACCTGCTCGTACCAGGCGATCTCACCGTCGCCGGCCGCGGCGGAGAGCACGTCTGTGTCCCCGTCCCCATCCACGTCGGTCGCGAACACCGAGAACGGAGCGTCGGGCCTCGAGATGACTCGCTCGGTGAAGGCCGGAGGTGAGCCGCCGTCGCTCTCGAACCAGGCGACCTTGTCTTCTCCGGAAGGAGGCCCCGCCGAGGCGGAGAGCACATCCGTGTCGCCGTCCCCGTCGACGTCGGTCGCGAAGACCGATCGGAACTCGGGAAATGGCTCAACGGCGGCGCTAGATATGATCCGCTCGGTGAACACCGGCGTCGAGCCGCCGTCGTTCTCGTACCAGGCGAGCTTTTCTCGAGAGCCCGAGACCACGTCCGTGTCGCCGTCTCCGTCCACGTCGGTGGCGAAGACCGACTCACTCTCGCTGGTCACATCCGTCACGACGACGTGCATGGAGAACGTGGGTGGCGAGCCGCCGTCGTTCTGGTACCAGAGAACCTGACGGAAGTTGAAGCTGTCGGTCTGCGCCGCTACCACGTCGGTGTCTCCGTCTCCGTCCAGGTCCGCCGCATGCACCGAATTTGCCTCGCCATCGGCCGTGATGCTGCGCTCGGTGAACGTCGGCGGTGAAGCGCCGTCATTCTCGTACCAGCGAACCGGATCGTCGAAATCAGAGCCCGAGAGCACATCCGTGTCCCCATCTCCGTCCACGTCTGCTGCGAAGACCGACTTGGCGTTCTCGACCGTCGAGGTGATGGTCCGCTCGGTGAACGCAGGTGGTGAGCCGCCGTCGTTCTCCCACCAGCGAATCGTCTCGTCGTCGTCGAACGCGGCGAGCACGTCGGTATCGCCGTCGCCGTCCACATCCGTCGCGAAGACCTCTCGCGGCCTACCACTCGGCACGGTGGAGAGGATCCGTTCGGTGAACAAGGGCGGCGAGCCACCGTCGCTCTCCCACCAGCGAATCCTGTCGTCGGCCAACGAGGCGGAGAGTGCGTCGATGTCCCCGTCCCCATCGAGGTCCGCGGCATACACCGACTGGGCATTTCCGAACCCGGGCGAGATCACATGCTCCTTGAAGCCAACTTGTGCTTCGCTGAGGCCGGTAGCAGCCAGGAGGCCGACGACCAGCAGGGGCGCTACTGCAGGGGACAGGCGTTCGGGTCTCATAGGTCCTCTCTCTGGGATGGAACGGAGAATGGATGTCATCAGTATCTCAGAGTGTTTCGCTTCCTTCGCACGACGGCTGCGCTCATGAAGGAGATTCTCATGTCCATCGCCGAGGCGCGGCGCCAGGCGCGCAGGGAAGCACCTCGTGGGGGGCTTGGGTGAGCTATGCTGACTCTTCTCGAAGGCGAATCGACGGCGAGGGGGTTCGTGCATGACGAGACTCTGCATGGATGGAGAACCAGTACCAATGCATCCGAGGGGGGGCGCTCCTTGCTTGAGCGGCATCCTGGCGGTCTTGCTACTTTTCCACCTCCCGGTCAGCGCCGCCCAGGCCGGTCGGCACGAACAGCTGGAGCTGCACGGAGGAAGGTCTCGGTGTGCAGGTGGGAGACCGGATCGTCCAGTTCGTGGAAGGCCTGGCCGACTAACGCTCGGTCGCCAGTGTGCGGGCGGCCGGCGATTGATTTTGGCGTCGGGAGGGCTCCTACTGATCGGGTCGGTAGTTCTATCCGAACGTCACGGAAGGAGTCGCCATGCGTTTCACCAGCCTCGTCGGCTTGGTCCTGTTTCTCACGGGCGGTATCTCAGTCGACGGCCAGACCAACCGTTTCGACGACACCGCTCGAGTCCTGGTAGTCGAGGTGCCGCTGCAGGTGAGTCACAAGGGTGAGCCGGTTCGTGGGCTCACCGCTGACGACTTCGAGCTCTACGCCGACGGTAAGAAACAGAAGATTCTCGACTTCCAAGAGGTGGATCTGGCACGCGTCACGGGGAAGCCCGGGGACGGTCCGTGGGACCGTTTGCCGACCGTGGCGCGCCGTCACTTTCTGTTCCTTTTTGATCTGTCCTTCGCGCGACCGGCCGCAATCCTCAAGGCCCAGTTGGCGGCGCAGGAGCTCGTCCTCGAGGGGCTCCATCCAACCGACCTGGTGGGCGTGGCGTCCTACAGCGAGTCGTCGGGGGCTCGGGTCATCCTCGGATTCACCGCCGACCGGTTCCAGGTGCGACAGGCCCTCGAGACGCTGGGGAACGTCGACCCCGCCGAGCGGGTCCGCGATCCGCTCGGCATCATCCTGGCGGACTACCAGACCTACATGCAGCAAGGCGGCTTCGAGCAGGACATCCTGGACAGCCAGCCTCGATTCGGGCAGGTCTTACCAGAGCTGGGCATCGGCGGCGCGGACGAGTTCCATCCCGAGGAGATTGCCCTCGCGCCAGGCGCCCAGCATCTGAACAACATGAAGGACCAGGCGACCCTCACCGGGCGAGCCAATCGGGACCAGGTGCGCAACCAGATCCTGTCGCTCACCAGTGCGTTCACCGAGCTGGCCGAGCATCTGGCGAGCGTCGACGGGCGCAAGCACGTCGTGCTCTTCTCCGAGGGCTTCGACAGCTCGAGCCTGCTGGGCACCGATGAGAAGGGCCGGATCGACCAGCTCGCCCAAGAATCGTCTTTCGGCCAGTTTTGGCGAGTGGACAACGACGAGCGCTACGGCGACGTCGGCACCCGCCAAGGTGTGTTCGACATGCTCGACCAGTTCAAGCGCTGCGACTGCACCATTCAGGCGGTCGACATCGGCGGCGTGCGGGCTGGCGGTGATTTCGAGGCGCGGGCGAGTGGCGAGCAGAGTCTCTTCGTCATGGCCGATCAGACCGGAGGCGAGCTCTTCCGCAACTACAACGACCTGAGCGTCGCGATGGAGGCGGTTCTCGAGCGCACCAGCGTGACGTATCTGCTGTCCTGGCAGCCTCGAGATCCTGGGGAGCCGGGACGGTTCTACCCGATTCGGGTCAAGCTCAAGGGTGGACCGAAAGGAGCGCGAGTCGTCCACCGGCCCGGCTACTACGCCCCGAAGCCGTACGCGATGCTCGGCCCCGACGAGCGCCGCTTCGAGACCCTCGAGCTGCTAATGCACGGTCGAGAGGGAGGCGAGTTGGAGGCGTCGATTCTGACAGCTCCCTATCCGAGCGCCTCCGGGGGCGCCGGAGTCATGACCCTGATCGAGATCGAGGGCTATTCGCTCCTCCGGGGTCATCAGGGCTCGGTTCTTCCGACCGAAGTGTTCGTTTACGCGATCGACTCCGAGGGGGTCGTGGCGGACTTCCTCGGTCAGGTGATCGCTCTCGATCTCGACAAAGTCCGACCCGCACTCGACGACCGAGGTTTCAAGTTTCTCGGTCGTCTCGATCTGCCCTCGGGCGACTACGAGGTTCGCGTCCTGGTGCGCAACGTCCTCACGGGTGCGACTGCCACTCGTATCGCTCAGGTGGAGGTCCCTGAGTTCGACGGCGCGCAAGCGGCTCTGATGCCGCCGTTCTTCATCGAGCCCGAAGGCAGTTGGCTGCTCGGCGAACAGCAGAGTGAAGGGGACGTGAACGACTACCCGCTGACCTTCGGCGGCCACAAGTTGATTCCCGCGGCCCGTCCGTTCCTGCGCCCGAACTCGGCGCTGCCGGTGTTGCTGGTGGCGCACAATCTCGGCGGCGGTGAGCTCGAGGGAGCCTGTCAGCTCGTTCCGACCGCGGGCGGGGAGCCGATCGAGCTCGATCTGACGCTCGAGCGTCGTGCCGCGGGTGGCGCTCTGGGTGTCGAGCGGCTGTCGGCTAGGATCGGGACCCAGAACGCTCAGCCGGGGGACTACCGCCTGGAGGTCACATTGCGGGAGGCCCGAACCGGCGTCGAAGTGTCGAGCGGTATTGCGGTTCGGGTGTACTGATCAGTGAGGTAGCAACAAATGACACGTGTCGACAACGGAGTAGGCTCTTCTCGGGTCTGCGGTAGGCGACTCAACGCGCTTCGGGCAGCGCGGCGTTGGCGGTTGCTTTGCGGTCTCGCGTTTTGCGGACTCCTAGTCACGGACCGCGCGTGGTCGATACGTCTTCCCGAAGCTGCGGGGCCGCATCCGGTCGGAACAGCGATCTACTTCATCACTGATGAAGAGCGCGAATCCTCCGTGGGTGATGTCGACGGCCGGCCGCTCTCTTTGCAGGTCTGGTATCCAGCGCGGGCGAGCGCTCACCAAATCCGGGCACCGTACGTCGCGAGCTGGGAGCTGCTGGAACTACTCGCCGAGGAGGGGTACTACGAGCAGGACGCAGACCAGATCGCAAAGTGGGGTGGCCTGACCACGCACTCCGGAGTCAACCTTCTCCCAGTCGAGTCGAACGCAGAGCTCCCGCTCATCGTGTTCTCGCCTGGCCTGGGTATCGTGGGATGTAACTACACCCTCCTCGCCGAGAGTCTGGCCAGCTTCGGTTATTTGGTCGTAGCCGTAGGCCATCCGTTTGCGGCAATCGCTCGGGACGGTGAAGGACGCGTGCTCCGCCTTGTGGATGATCAGAACTTCTCGGACGACGAGGAGACCAACCGGGTCTATGAGCAGGAGTGGGCGCAGGACATTCGTTTTGTCATCGACTGGATCAGCAGCGGGCGGGCACACATCAGCGGCATTGTCGATCTCAGCAGAGTCGCCGCTGTGGGCCATTCCCTAGGAGGCGGTGCGGCCTTCGAGGCCTGTCGAACAGACGAGCGGCTGCGCGCTTGCGTGAGCCTGGATGGATTCTCCTTCGGCGCAACGAGGGACGAGGGGATGGGCGCGCCCTCGCTGTTCGTCAAGGCTAATCCAGACTACTCCGACGAAGATCACGCGCGGCGCGGCCGAACGCGGGAAGACTGGGACGCCATGGTCAGGCGCGTTCGCCCCCAGCTCCTCGAGCCTCTGACGCAGAACGAAGGGCACCCCTCCTACTATGTCGAGGTTCTAGGGACAGGACACATGAGCTTCTCCGACGCACCCTTTGTCATGCCCGACACCATTACCCGCTTCGGTGGCTCAATCTTGTCGCCGGAGCGAACACTCCTGGTCCTTTCCTCCGTCCTTCGCGCGTTCCTCGGGGAACATCTCCAGGGGCAGGAGACCGGCCTGCGGGAAGCGAGTCTCCAGTTCCCAGAAGTTGAACTCGAGTTGATCACGAAGGACCGGGGCGGGAGCTAAGCCCGGTGGCTTGAAGTGCCAGGGAAATGCTGCGGGATGGGTCAAGGCTCCAGCCTTTCAACCTGGCGTACGGGCTTGATTCCCGACGCCGACCCAGTGGGCGATCGAGGCGCCGAACGGTAGCGGCGTCACGCTCGATCTGTTCGTGACCAGAGATTGCGCGCGTGTCTCGCCGGAGGCCGCTGCCAAGGCGCAGGATCAAGAGGTGCCTCCGGGGCTGAATCTGGATCGCACGCTGCTGGCGTGTCCGGAGTGGGACTTCGCGCGCTATGTCGATCGGGTCGCCGCCGAGTCCGCGCACTTCTGTCCCAACCACGGTCTCCAAATGAAGGCCTCTGGGGGCGGCCCGCTACCGATCCCGCTGGTGCCGGCCCCGGTTGTTCCCGAGTCGATCGAGACCTCGGACCCGCACTAGTCAGCCGAAGCGCCCATCGCGATGATCTCCCGCGTCGGTGTCGTCACCAGATCGATAGTGGTCTTTCCGGTAGCTTCCCGAGCTCGTTCGACCAGGTAGGTTCCCGCTCGATAGCCGATCCACCGCCGTCCATCGGGGTGCTGGAACATCCACTGACCGTATTGGTTGAGTGATGCTCTTTCGAGCTCTTCTACCCAGTCAGCCACGTCGTCCGGGTAGGATCCCCAAGGAGCTTCAAAACCAGCAAAGTTGCCGGCAAACGCCGTCGCTAATCCCTCGGCGACCACCGCATCCATGAGCGACGTGACGGGCGCTCCGCCCTCCATCGTCCACCCTCGCACCAAGTGATGGAACTCGTGAAATAAGGTCGTTCGAAGGGAAGTCCGAACCACGGCCGCCACGCCTTCAGGCCGTGAATCATCGACGGTCCATCGGACCGTGCCGGGTGCGATCGCCCCGCCGAGCTCACCCGTTTCCTCGATCACCTGAGTGCCGGGCATGACCTGAAGCACCAGCTCTTCATCCAACCCCGGCAACAGCGCTCGAACCTCGCTGGCCGTCTCGTCAGCGATAGTCTGGATGAGTACTTTGATCTCCTCACCGAAGGCCGAATCCCTATCTGGATACCGGACGGTAACCTCAGCTGCCGCGTGAGACGCGGCAAGTATCAGAAGCATGGCGAACAGGGCTCTCACTAGTCTCCTCCGATTTCCCGAGAACGGAAGTATGGGCCGGACACCCCCCTTTCTACGCTAGGTTGCGAGATGGGTTTGCCACTCGAGGCCGGTGCCTTGAAGTGCCAGGGGAATGCTGAGCTGGCGGGGGGTACACTTCGCCGATGGAAGAGAAAATCACGGAGCTCGAGAGCCGTGTCGCGTTCCAGGATCGGACGATCCGTGATCTCGACGAGGTGGTTCGCCTCTTCTCCAAGCGGGTCGAGAGATTGGAGAAGCGTGTAGGTGAGCTCGCCGACGAGCTACAAGGGGGGCGCGGAGAAATCGGTCCCCACGACGAGCAGCCGCCTCACTATTGAGCCTGGAGCGCCGCACGTGTCGCGACAGCGGTGCCGCACGCGAGCGGTCTTCACTGAGACCAAAGTCGAGCACCATGGATTTCATCGTCTCCTACCCGGTTCCGTATCGGAAGTACCTCCTTCTGACCGGATTCATCGGACTGCTGGCCAGCATCTTGGTGGGAGCCGGAGAGTTCCTCGTGCACTACGCCGGCGGGGCCATGCACGACAGCGTGCCTTACGCGTTTTTTCAGGCTGTGCCGGCGTGGCGGCTACCGGTGGGGCACTACCTCATGATCGCTGGGTTGCCGCTCTATTTCATCGGCTACATGCACCTCTTCCTCGCCCTTCAACCGGGTAGTCGCCCTCTCGCCTCAGGGGTCTTCGTGCTCGGCGTGTTTTCTTTCGCGATTGGCGGCATCTGGGTCGGCTCTCGCGCCTTCATGGGCTCACTCGTGCAGATCCTTCAAGAGCATCCCGATCCATCCGTCCTCGCACTCATCATCCAGAGTTACGATCTTCTGCTCGAGAACCTCGTTCAAATCTTGCGTGTTCTCGTTTTCGCCAATTCGGTGGTCTTTGCGGTCGCGATTCTTCGCTCGAGGACGCTCTACCCACGTTGGATGGCACTCTTCAACCCGATCGCGCTCCTGCTTGTAGTCTTTCTCCTGTTCCTCAAGGTCCCCACGATCGGTGACTATCTCGTGCCGACAGCGATGAACGTGGCACACTTCGTGATGTTCAGCGTCTCGCTCCTGGCGCTACGCCAACCCACTCCGGAGGCACCCGCGGCATGAAGAAACTGTTCTTGGGCTTGGCTATCGTGGTTGCGCTTGTCGTCGGCATGCTCCTCTTTCTCTCCTACCGGGATACCCGAGACCCCTACGTCCAGGGGGGTGACCACACCGTGCCGACGGAAGAGATCCCGAAGTTCACGGAAATGGAGCTCCCCTTCGAACAGCGGTTTGATGAGGCGACAGACCACCCATTGACGGCCGGAGCGATGATCGACGTCGACGGCGACGGTGTGGACGAGCTCTTCCTGGGCGGCGGCGTGAATCAGGCCGATGTGCTCTATCGCTACACCGATACGGGGTTCGAAGACATCACTGCTAGCGCGAAGCTCGACGCGAGCACGAAGATGAACACTTTGGGCGCGGTGTCCTTCGATCTCGACGAAGACGGCCACACTGATCTGCTCGTCACCCGATCCGATGGCGTCTACCTGCTACGCAACCTTGCCGGCACCTTCGAGACGATCCGATTACCGATTGAACCCAATGAGAAGTCGACCCCTGGAACCCTTACGGTGGGTGACTTCGACCGTGACGGCGACGCCGATCTCTTCCTCTCCACCTATCTCAAGATAGAGCTGATGGAGGGCGAGACGATCTTCAATCAGCACGGGTACGGCTCGAACAGCCTTCTGCTCAGGAACGACGGGGATCTGCGGTTCACCGACGTGACCGAGGAGCTCGGACTGACTTACACCCACAACACTTTTCAGGCCGTCTTCGTCGACGTCGATGCCGACGGTTGGCTGGATCTCGTGGTCGCCTACGACACGGGCGAGGTCAGAACCTACAAGAACCACGACGGCCGGAGCTTCACTGTGGAGCCCAATCCGCTATCCGGGAAGTTCGCCTACCCCATGGGCATTGCGGTGGGCGACTTCGACAATGACACCCGAGTCGATTTCTTCTTCAGCAACACCGGCAGCACCGTGCCGCGTTTCTTGGCAGAGGGAGACTTGCGCGAGGACCAGGTACTCGTGACGGATTGGCTCCTGTTCCGGAACGACGGTGATTTTCGCTTCACGGATGTTGCTCACGAGGCCAAAGTCGCCGACTTCGAGTTCAGCTGGGGAGCCCTGTTCGAAGACTTCAGCCTCGACGGTCGACAGGATCTCGCGGTGGCGGAGAACTACATCGCTTTTCCAGCGCACAAGGTTTTTCGCTTGCCCTGCCGTTTCCTCGTTCAGCGCCCCAACGGCACTTTCGCCGCGGTCGAGGAACAGGCAGGCACGGTCAACGAGAGCTTCGCAGTCACTCCGCTCAGTTCCGATTTCAATGGCGACGGCTATCCGGACCTCGTGTACGTCAACCTGGGCGGGAAGTCCCGGGTGTTTCTCAGCCGCGGGGGAGAGAACCACTATCTCAAGGTACGGTTTCCCGAGACGGCACGCTTCGTCGGCGCCCGCGCCGAGCTGACGACTCTCGCAGGGGGAACGCTGTCCGATGTCTACGTCATCGGTGAAGGCCTGGGTAGCGACTCGACCCCAACCGTGACGTTCGGGCTCGGGCGCGCCGAACGGGCCACACGACTGCGACTGATCTACCTCGACGGGAGCGTCGAGTCCTTGGAAAACCCCGCCGGGGATCGAACCTATCGCGCGGGTGGGCTGAATATCGCCAGCTCAGACGCCGAGGCGCAGTGACGACGGGGACGCTACGACGGGTAACGATGCTCGTCGCCCTTGTGGGCGTCGTTGGTGTTGGCAATCTCGTGTTCGATGAGCTCCGCCAAGGGGAGATCTGCCCACCTCTTCTTGGCGTACCGGCCTGCTATCTCATCATGATCTGCATCTTGTTGGTGCTGGTCTCTCAGCTCGGTATTGCGCGCGACCGGAACAGACTTTTCTTTCTGGGCGCGGGAGCCGCCTGGTTGGTAGCGGTGGTCGCGTCGGTGCTGCAGCTCGCGGGAGAGGTCGAGTGCCCCAAGACGAGTTCGGGGACGCCGTTGTGCTACCTGTCACTCATCCTCTTCAGCGTTCTCTGGGCGCTGAAGATTGGTGAGCTCGGAGCCGCGAAGCGGTCCTGACGAAGGGAGCCCTGGGTTGCGGTTGCTCAGGCCTTCGTCTGAGATCCGAAGGTCAAGAACGAGCCGGCGGCGAGAAGGGCCCCATCGATCGAACGCCGGCGAGCGGCGCATCGGTGTGAGTCCGATACGCGCCCTGGGGGTGTAATCTGCCTAGCAACACTCTTGGGCGCTCGGATCAAAATGGAAAATCGGTAAGTGGCCATCGAAGCCGGACAACAGCTACTGCACTACCGCTTGATCGAGAAGATCGGCGAAGGTGGGATGGGAGTCGTCTGGAAGGCTGAAGACACTCGCCTCCATCGGAATGTCGCGCTGAAGTTCGTTCCGGAGCAAAGCGCCCAGGACGGGGAAGTGGTCGACCGCCACCTGCGCGAGGCGCGGGCCGCGTCGGCCCTCAACCACCCGAATATCTGTTCGACCCACGACATAGGGGAGTGGGAGGGACGGCGGTTCATCGTCATGGAGTTGCTGGAGGGCCGCTCGCTCGAGCGCCAGATCGGCGGTAAGCCGATGGAGGTCGAGGCCGCGGTCGAGCTCGCGATCCAGATCGCGGACGCCCTTGCTGCGGCACATGCCAAGGGAATCATCCATCGCGACATCAAACCGGCGAACATCTTTGTGGTCGGGGATGAATCGGCCGTTCAACGCGCCAAGATGCTGGACTTCGGTCTGGCCAAATTCGGTGTTGGCCGGGCCTCCAAGCCTGGTGACGACGATGCGACGCAGACGGCTCTGGCCATGACGACCCCGGGGGCTGTGATGGGCACGGTCTCCTACATGTCGCCCGAGCAGGCGCTGGGCAAGGAGCTGGACCACCGCACAGACGTCTTCTCGCTCGGTGTAGTGCTCTACGAGATGATCACCGCGCGGCGTGCCTTCGAGGGCAACACCTCCGCGGCGGTGTTTGACGCGATCCTCAACCGCGCCCCGACGGCGCCCGTGGAGCTCAACACAAAGGTTCCCGCGGCGCTCCAGAATGTCGTCAACCGCGCGCTGGAGAAGGACCCCGCGTTGCGCTACCAGAGCGCCGTGGACATGGCCGCCGATCTGAAGCGGCTGAGGCGGGGGTCCTCCGCGGAGCGAATCGTCGCCGTTCCACCCGCGACTGCCGAGAGCCGAAGCCCGTGGCCGAGGATCGCCGGCACCCTGGTCCTGCTCATCGCCGTGGTCGCCGGCGGGATCGCGCTTCTGCAACGCTCGGAGGACGGCCACGAGTCGGGTGTCGTCGACTCCACGCGCGGGCCGACCATCGCCGTGCTTCCATTCGTCAACGCCAGCGGCGACCCCGGTCAGGAGTTCTTCGGCAAAGGGTTGACCGAGGACCTCATCAACGGTCTGGCGCGCTACCGGGAGCTCTCGGTGATCGCCAAGGTTGCCACGCAGGACTACCAGAGCAGGAACGTCGATCCCGACATTCGGGACGCGGGCGAGGCGCTCGGGGCCCGCTACATCCTGCGGGGGAGCGTGTTCAAGCAGGGAGACAAGATCCGCGTCACCGTCCAGCTATCGGATTCGAGCGTCGGAAGGTCGCTGTGGGGAGAGACCTACGACCGCGAGCTCAGCACTGCAGATCTGTTCGCGATCCAGGACGACATCACAGACAAAGTGGTCAATGCGATCGCCGGCATGTACGGCGCGCTGGCTCGTGTCCATCTCGAGGACTATCGACGAACGCCACCGGAGAGTCTCGACAGCTACGCCTGCGTGGTGCTGGGCTACGAGTATCTCTACGTGCATACCGACGAGGCCCACCTGAGGGCCAGGGAGTGTCTCGAAGTCGCCGTCGAGACCGAGCCCGAGTACGCCGAGGGCCTCGCGTGGCTGGCGTATATCTACGCCGAGGAGTATCACCATCGCCGGAACGAACGGGTCGGCGAGTACGATGCGCTCGATCGCGCGCTCGACATGGCCTCGGAAGCGGTGCGGCTCGACAATGCCAGCCACGTCACGCACGGGTTTCTGACCTTCGTCCACTTCTTCCGCGGCGACTACGAGCGCGGCAGAATCGAGGGAGCCCGCACGATCGAGCTGATGCCCGCCAACGCGATGTGGCTCTCGGTCCTCGGGATCTACCTGACTCAGCTCGGGGACTTCGAGCAGGGGGTCCCAATGCTGCAGCGTGCCGTGGAGCTCGATCCCAACCCGCCGGCTTGGCTCGGGATGGGGTTCTACCTCGAACAGTACGAGCGGGGCCGCTACGACGAGGCGCTCGGCACGGCCAAACGGATCACTCTGGGCGACGACTTCCGGACGTCGCTGTTCCTGGTCGCGGCCTACGGCCAGCTCGGCCGCGCGGACGAGGCTGCGCCGTGGCTGGAAGAGCTCCGCGGGACCGTGCGCGTCCCGTTGACCGAGCTCCGCACGGAGCTGATCGACCGCCACACGATCTCGCCGGCGATCACGGATCACCTCCTCGAAGGCCTAGCCAAGGCCGGACTGGAGATCGAATCATGAGCAGCCGTCACCCGGACGTTCGCTAGAATCGACTCGCGAATCAACGAATGGCGAGGAGCGCAGAGTGAAGCTCGACAGAGTCAACGCCTGGCTGTCACTGGCCGCGAGCGTAGCCGTGCTCGTGGGCATCGTATTTCTGGCCGTCGAGATCAATCAGAACACCGCCATGATGGAGACGCAGATCCATCAGAGCAGAGCTGCGCAAGCGATGGCCGAGGCTCAATCTCTGTACAACTCGGACTACGTCCCGGCACTACTCGTCAAGGTCAAACTGGGCGAGGAGCTCTCGAATGAAGAGAGGGTCAGGTACACGTCCCTTTTCCGGGCGTTCAACAGGAACTGGGACAACCAGCTGCGTCAGTTCAACCAGGGCTTCCTGGCCGCGAACATCCCGCGCTCGTTGAGAGGCGCGATCCTCGAAGAGATCGGCAGTAGTGAGTTGGCAAGGATGGAATGGGAGCGAACAAAGGACACCTACAGCGATGAGTACATTGAGTTTGTCGACTCTGTCCTTCTGAGACCGACGCCGTCGGGAGCCGTGCCACTGTGGGACAACGTCGGGACCCATCACCGGACTTTCTTCCCGACTGGCGAAGGGCCGTTCCCGATGGTTGTCGCTGTCCCGGGCTGCAGCGGAGTTTCCCTGGATGGGCCGGCGAGCGATGCCGGCCGTCTGGGTGACGAGGCCGACCGGCTCTTCAGAAGACACTACGCGCGCATGGCCGAGCGTTTGCGCGACGCCGGTTTCGGAGTCGTCCTGGTCGACTACTTGACGGCGGAAGGCGTGCCCAATACCTGCAGCGGCGAGATCTCACACGAGCGCGTGGGAGAGTACGTTGCGGCGTCGTTGGAGTTCGCCCAGGCCTTGCCCAGCGTGGATCTCTCGAGGATCTACATTGTCGGCTGGTCACACGGTGGAGCAGGGGTGATCGCATGGCTTCAGGCCCTTGGAGAAGGAAACCCGCCCGTAGCGGGAGCGGTTGCCATCTATCCGGGATGCTCCGGCCGTGACGCTTGGGTATCGACCGTTCCGGTATTGGTGCTTCTGGGAGAGGCAGACGACATCACGCCCCCCGAGAGCTGTGACGCGATCCTGCGCGGTCTGCCTGACGGCGCACATGTCCAGGTGCGGCGCTATGCCGGGGCTCGACATGGGTTCGACTTCACTGAGGGACCGGAGGTCCTGCCGATCGGCGGCGGCATGACCGTGGGCCGGAATCCGGCCGCCGGCGAGCAGGCCTGGGAGGAGATCTTCGCCTTCCTGGGAAGGCAGCGATCGGACTAGCGAGAGCGAGGAGGAAAGCTATGGCCAAGAAGATCATCGCCGTGGTTGGCGCCACCGGGTCACAGGGAGGCGGTCTCGCCCGCGCGATCCTCGCGGACGGTGACGGCGAGTTCGCGCTCCGCGCGATCACCCGCAGGCCGGACTCGGAGCGCGCGCGTGCGCTGGCCTCCCTCGGGGCAGAGGTCGTGCAAGCCGACCTCGACGACCTCGCGAGCGTCGAGCGAGCCTTCGTGGGTGCCTGGGGCAGCTATTGCGTGACCAACTTCTGGGAGCATTTCTCAGTGGAGAAGGAGATGACCCAGGCCAGGACGATGGCCGAAGCGGCCGGGGCCGCTGGGGTCCGCCACGCGATCTGGTCGACGTTCGAGGACACCCGCGACTACGTGGCTCTCGACGACGATCGCATGCCGACCCTCCAGGGCAAGTACAAGGTGCCCCACTTCGACGGCAAGGCGGAGGCCAACCGGTACTTCCTCGAGTCCGGCGTTTCCACAACGTTTCTCTACACCTCGGGATACTTCGAGAACTTCATCGGCTTCGGCTGGGGCCCACAGAAGGGCGAGGACGGCCAGCTGACTATCGTCTTTCCCATGGACGAGGAGAAGCTCCCGCTCATAGCTGCAGGCGACATCGGCAGGTGCGCCTACGGCATCTTCCAGCGCAGTGAGGCCTACGCCGGGAAGACCGTTGGCGTCGCCGGCGAGCACTTGACCGGCTCGGAGATCGCGTCGGCGCTGACCCGGGCCTTGGGCAAGCCGATCTCCTACACGGCGGTGCCCCCAGACGTCTACCGAGGATTCGACTTCCCGGGCGCGGACGACGTCGG
The DNA here is from genome assembly GCA_029263375.1 of Acidobacteriota bacterium. Classification (GTDB taxonomy): domain Bacteria; phylum Acidobacteriota; class Thermoanaerobaculia; order Multivoradales; family JAHEKO01; genus JAHEKO01. Next base: position 25,371 of record JAJCXP010000151.1, read on the forward strand.
CAATATGTTCCAGTTCTGGCGCGACTTTCCCGAGGTGTACTGCGGCCACCGGAGCGTCGATGAGAGCCGGCGCCTCAACCCGGACCTCATGACTCTCGAGGCGTGGCTCGCCGAGAACGCCGGAAGGATCCCGGTACCGGACTAGCGTCACCTGTCTCGGCTCTACCGTGCCCTTCGCGCACTGGCTGCAACGTAACCTCTAGCTTCAAGCGCGGTAGTTGAGTTACACGAGTACGGCATTGGGGAGACACCACCCCGGTAGCGCCGACGCAAAGAGAATCAGGTGAACGGAAAGATCTTCCAGTGTGCTGTCGCGCTCCTGGGCCTGGCAGGTGTGGTCCTCGGCGCTTCAGGGCCGGCCTTTGGAGATCGGATCGACGCGATCGTCGCTCCCTACGTCGAGGCGGGTGATTTCATGGGCGTGGTCGCCGTACAGCGTGACGGTGCGGAGGCCTGGGTCCGTGCATACGGGCTCGCGAGCGTCGAGCTCGACGTCGCGCACCGGCCGAACGACATCTTCATGATCGGGTCGGTGTCGAAGCAGTTCACTGCCGTCGCCGTTCTACTCCTCGAGGAGGCGGGGATGTTGAGCACGAGCGATGCCGTGGGCAAGTACCTACCGGACCTTCGGCACGGTGCCACGGTGACCCTCGAGCAGCTTCTGACGCACACCTCTGGCGTCGTCGACATCTACTCGCTCGACCGATTCGGCCTGACCGGCGGCCGCAGCGGAACCTTCGCGGAGATCCTCGCCGATCTGGGCGCAGCGCCGCTCGACTTCGCTCCCGGCACGCGCTACTCCTACAGCAACGGTGGCTACGCACTGTTGGCGGCGGTGGTCGAGCGGGTCTCGGGACTCGACTACGGCGAGTACGTGCGCCAACGGCTGTTCGAGCCGCTCGGAATGTCCAGCACCGCGCACGACCGGCCTGGCGCGGCGGTCCGGGGAAGAGTTGCGGGCTACGAACCGTGGGGACGAGCAGGTATGAGTCCGGTGCTCCCGGTCGCCGCCGGATTCACTACCGGGTCGGGGTCCATCTGGTCGTCGGCGCGGGATCTACTGGTCTGGAACGCTGCACTGCACGGCGGCCGGGTTCTCAGCGAGGGTTCGTACGGCAAGCTAGTCCGTGACCATGGCAACGGCTACGGCTTCGGCATCAGCGTCTTCCAGCGCTTCGGTCGCCCGGTGATTGGCCACGACGGACGCGTCGCCGGTTACGCCAGCGACGTAGCGCGCTACTTGGACGAGGACGAGGACGCGACGATCGTCGTGCTCAGCAACGTCGAATCGGTAGCCCGCGATCAGATCCGGCGGCTGGTGGCGGCGGCCGTGTTCGGCGAACCGTACTCGTCGCCCGAGCCGCGCCGGTCGTTCGACGGTCCGGCCGGGCCGCTCGAGGAACTCGCGGGGGTCTATTCGTTCGGGCCCGGTTTCGAGGTGTCGGTGCGCGTCTCTGAGGGCAGGCTCCTGGCGCGAGCGAATCAAGGCGGCTCCTCGGAGCTGATCCCCGGGGCTGCCGGCGAGTGGTTCTCGCGCATGCTGTACGCGACGGTGCGCTTCGGCCGTGACGAGGAGGGAGCCGTCGATCGGCTCATCTGGGGCAGCGGCGAAGGCTCGCCGGTGGGCTCGAGGGTCCGCTAGCGTAGTGCGCGTTGGTTGACTCTCGACAACCTCTTGCAGTGTGCCCTCGAGCTGTGGCCGGACATGTGAGGGCTGCCGAAGCTCCGCAGACCGTGGCGTCGGTGATGTCCCAGGTTGGAGATGTGGCGTTCTACGCGATGACGGTAGAGTCGGGTTCATGATGCGACTCGCTTGGCTCCGTCTCGACCTACTTCTCTGCCTTTCGCTCCTCCTCTGCGTACCGACCGCGAGCACCGCCGCCAACTGGCCCTCGCTACGGGGTCCCCTGCGCACCGGCGTGGCCCCCGGCGCCGACCCGCCGATCGAATGGAGCGAAGCGAAGAACGTACTCTGGAAAGTTGAGCTCGAGGGGACCGGACACGCCTCGCCGGCGGTCTGGGGTGAGCGGATCTACGTGCTCTCCGCGGTCGACACGGGGAAGGAGAGCGCTGAGCCGGTGGAGCAGCCGGCGTCCGACGAGCGGCCTCCTGAGATCAAGCCGACCGGGGTTCATCGCTTCGTCGTGAGCTCCTACGATCTCGGTTCCGGCCGGCACGCCTGGAGCACGGTAGTGCGCGAGGAGGTCCCGCACGAGTCGCTGCACACGACGGCGAGCCAGGCCTCGGCGTCCGCGGTGACCGATGGCGAGCATGTCTGGGCGTTCTTCGGGTCGAGGGGGCTCTACTGTCTGGATCTCGAGGGCAAGGTGATCTGGGAGGCGGACTTCGGCACGCAGACCACCCGCAACGAGTTCGGAGAAGGCTCGACGCCGCTCGTCCAAGGCGACCGGGTGGTCGTCAATTGGGATCACGAGGGGGAGTCGTTCATCGTTGCGCTCGACAAGAAGACCGGCAAGGAGCTCTGGAGGAACGCCCGCGACGAGCCCACGTCCTGGTCGACGCCGACAGTGGTCAGGGACGGCGACCTC